>CAZCZK010000077.1:6485-10837 GCA_964503195.1 uncultured Methanoregula sp. | reverse complement strand
GTCGATGAGATGGAGATGCAGATCCGTCTCGGCAAGGTCATTGACAAGGTCAACAAGCTCATCAAGGGCATGAACGAAGAAGCCTACAACAACGGGTGGAAACTTGACGCTGCAAAGGGGACTGTCGCCTTCGGCTCAGCGCTCTACAACTGGGCGGTTTCCGCACCCTTTATGCAGAAGAGCGGGATCTCGTTCAAGATTGTTTATGAGAAGTGTCGAGAAGGGGATATGAAGTATCTCGCTAAAAACAGTCCCCTGTCAGAAGTCCTGCTTGATATCGTGGTTCGCCAGCTGCCGAACCCGCTGGAAGCCCAGCCCCGCCGGGTCAATGTCATCTGGCACGGGGATAAGACAACTCCTGAAGGCAAGGCCATGCTGGCCTGTGATGCAAAAGGCCCGGTCGCAATGATGGTTACCGATATCTCGTTTGACCCCCACGCGGGCGAAGTCGCTACCGGGCGTCTCTTCTCCGGCAGCCTGAAGCGCGGCGATGGCCTGTATATCATGGGATCTGCAAAGAAGGAGAACCGTCTCCAGCAAGTCGGGATCTTCATGGGTCCCAAGCGTGTCGAAGTTGATGAGATTGTTGCGGGCAACATTGCAGCAGTCACGGGGCTCAAGGATGCGATTGTCGGTTCCACCGTCACATCGCTTATGGAAATGACACCGTTCGAGTCGCTCAAGCACTACAGCGAACCGGTCATGACCGTTGCCGTCGAGGCAAAGAATATGAAGGACCTCCCCAAGCTCGTTGAAGTCCTCCGGCAGGTAGCCAAGGAAGACCCGACGCTCGGAATCGCCATCAACGAGGAGACTGGCGAGCATCTGATCTCCGGTATGGGTGAATTACATCTCGAGATTGTCACCGGCCGTATCAAGCGTGACAAGGGTGTCGAGATCGTCACCTCCGAACCGATTGTGGTCTACCGTGAGACGGTCACCCAGAAGATTGAAGCAGTAGAGGGGAAATCCCCGAACCGGCATAACCGGTTCTACTTCGATCTCGAAATATTGCCAGATGAGATCGTCAATCTGATCAAGAGCGGGGAAGTTTCGATGAACCAGCCGATGCTCGAGCGCCGTGATGTGCTCATGAAAGCGGGCATGGACAAGGATGACGCCAAGAACATCAAGGACATCAAGGCGACAAATATGCTCATCGATAGGACCAAAGGTATTCAGTACCTCAATGAGACCATGGAACTCATCATCGAAGGTATTCACGAGGCACTCGCCGGTGGTCCCCTTGCAGATGAGCCAGTTCAGAATCTCAAGATGACGCTCGTTGATGTGAAGTTACACGAGGATGCAATCCACCGTGGCCCGGCACAGGTCATCCCGGCCGTGCGCAGTGCCATCAAGGCAGGCATGCTCATCGCCGGAGATTCACTTCTCGAACCCGTCCAGAAAATCCAGATCACCGTCCCGATGGACCAGATGGGGGCAGCAACCTCCCAGATTCAGGGACGTCGTGGCCAGGTCTTTGACATGCAGAGTGAGGGCGACACGATCACCGTTGTCGGCAAGGCACCGGTTGCCGAGCTCTTCGGGTTTGCCGGCGACATCCGGTCAGCAACCGAAGGCCGTGCCATGTGGAACACTGAGTTCTCAGGATTCGAACTTGTGCCCAACAGCATGGTCAAGGACGTCGTGGTGGCAATCCGCAAGCGCAAGGGTTTAAAAGAGCAGATGCCAACCCCGAGTGATTATCTGTCGGCATAATCCCCCCCAATCACCCCCGTCCCTTTTCTCTCCTTTTCCATACTTGTAATCCCTGTTTCTGACCGAAACGATAAACATTTCTTCTCTCCCATTTTATCCTGATGGCTGAAGAGAAAAAACTTAAAATTGTTGTTTTTGGGGCCTTCGGGGCAGGAAAAACAACCCTGATAAAGACCATTGATCCCGAATCGAAGCATATCGAGGCGAACTGCGCCGGTGGAACAACAACGGTCGCACTGGACTTCGGCCGTATTCAGCATGACTGCTGCCATATCCATATCTATGGGACACCCGGTCAGGAACGGTTCGAGTTCGCGCGGGAGATCATTGCAACCGGAATGGACGGTGCGATCCTGCTTGTTGATGCAACTTCCCACATTGACGGTTTCACCCGCCATCTCTCGGACTCCCTCCACGAGGCAAAGGTGCCGTTTATCGTATTCCTGAACAAGTGTGATGGGGCTGGGGCAAATCCCGGCCTGTGGAAGGGACAGTTTGGATCATCCACGATCCGGTGTGTGTCCGCAATAGACCGGCAGCAGTGCATGGATGCGGTGTTGCAGTTTGCCGTTACGCTGACACCGCAACCCCATAACGGGCATCACCACTAACATTTCGGTTTTTATTGACCGATTATATTGTAAGGATACTTTTTGGCGATTGTGTTACAGCATGTTGGATACGTTAAAATAGCGCCCCAACTGCACTCTCCCCTCTGCACACCACGGTTAAAATGAATCAGATCATGGTTAAAAATTTCAACCAACCTCTGATTTCCAGAATTTTCAACCGAACCCGCTACCCTGCTTCAAAACAGATCCGGATCAATCAAACCTTGATTTGATTTGTTCAACCAGACTTTGATTGAAAATTTTCAACCGGACCTTGATTGAAAAACCAGGTTCTTAAACCAGCCTCCGTCGTAGAGTGGCAATAGAGGTTGAGACAAACCTGTTTAACTTTTTGCAACCACACTATGATTGAAAATATTTCAGCAGACTTTGATTTTATTTTTTCAATCAAACCTTGATTCAAAAATTTTAATCGCGATCATGATCCTGATTGAAAAACTGATCCGGATCAATCAAGCTTTGATCAATTCTTTTCAACCGGACTTTGACTTAATAATTTCAAGCAGACCCTGATTGAAAACGGAATACACATGTGTATTATTATCATGGGTGTTCATCTACCGGTATCGACCCCGGTGAATCAGACCCCTGACCAGACGGGTACTCACGCCACCAGTACGTCATAAGCGGATCGAGACCCGGCGTTATCGGGATACTTTAGATACTTATTCTTTCTGCGGGAAGTTCCACTTCGCGAGGAAATAGACGCCCCCGGGAATCATAACTGTTCTTATTGTGGCTAAAACGTACCCACCGGCGTCCAGACCACAGGTCTGTCGCCCGGCTGTTTCTGCTTGCGAACCTTGAACATTTTGCCGGATAGTCTATACGTAAAAACCAGATAAAGTAACTGTTTGCCAGGCCCTCCCCAATCAGCGCGATAGTGGGGGATCGTTATAGACCAAAGAGCGTAGTTCTCCTCAGGATCCGGTACGTTGGCGCTCATGTCCCGGATTATACTTGACATGGGTAAAAAAGAGCGGAATTATCGTGATGCGAAAACTATCACGCCATCTCAACTTTCACCATTTTGACTTCCTTGACCGGGCGGTCACCCGGACCGGTTTTGGACTTGGCAATCTTGTCGACCACATCCATACCTTCGATCACCCTGCCGAAGACCGGATGCTTGCCATCAAGGAAGTTGTTGTTCACAAGATTAATGAAGAACTGGGATCCGCCGGTGTTGGGGCCTGCGTTTGCCATGGAGATGGTCCCGCGATCGTTTTTATTTCCGGGCGGGAACTCGTCCTTGATCGAGTAGCCGGGTCCACCCCGGCCGGTGCCGGTAGGGTCCCCCCCCTGGATCATGAATTTGTCGATAACGCGGTGGAAGATAACACCGTTGTAATAGCCTTTCTGTACAAGCGTCTCGAAGTTGCCGGCCGTGATGGGCATATCAGGGGCAAGGGCAATTTTAATCATGCCCATGTTCGTTTCGAGCTTCACCGTTTTTCCTGCGGGTTCTGTCATGGTATGCAGGAAGAATATACGCGCTCGTGATTCATCTGTCTTGTGAATGCCCGGCAGGCTGGTGAAAATGAATCGCAATTAAAAAAAAATATCAGACCATGACGGCGCGGATAATGGTGACATTCCGGAGCGGGCGGTTTCCTCCGGTCTGACCGTTCGTCTCCACCTTTGCTATCGTATCAACTACCTCCATACCCCCGACAACTTTAGCAAAGACCGGGTGTTTTTTGTCCAGGTAATTATTATTGACAAGGTTGATAAAAAACTGTGATCCGCCGGTATTGGGCCCCGCATTCGCCATGGCTATCGTTCCGCGGTCGTTCCGGTTGTTTACAGCAAACTCATCTTTTATCACGTAACCCGGTCCTCCGCTGCCAGTGCCGGTGGGGTCCCCCCCCTGGATCATGAATTTGTCGATAACACGGTGAAAGATAACACCGTTGTAGTAGCCTTTCCGGACAAGCGCCTCGAAGTTTCCTGCCGTGACGGGCATCGCAGGATCGAGTGCAATGGTGATAGTGCCCA
>CAZCZK010000077.1:0-6385 GCA_964503195.1 uncultured Methanoregula sp. | reverse complement strand
GGCAGTGACACCATGAGGAAGATGCCCCCCTCCGGGCACGTGTGGGGGAGATCGGGCAGGAGATCATCAATAAGATTGCACATCAGCCGGCAGTTGTTACGATAGACTTTTGTAATGGTTCGCAATTGAGCGTTTAAATCGCAGGTCATGAGATAGCGGTGAAGTATCTTCTGGCAGAAAAAATTAGTGTGCAGATCTGCAGCCTGCTTGGCGATATTAAACTGTTTCAGGATCTCTTTTGGGGCAAATAGCCAGCCAATACGCATACCCGGTGCTATGATCTTCGAAAAAGAACCGGAAATAACTGTCTGATCAGGCAGGTACTTTTTTATGGGAAGCCTGGGCTTATTGTCAAAAAAAAGTTCGCCGAAAGCATCATCTTCGTAAAAAACCGTGCCGGTGGATTGCAGTATCTCTGCAACAGCCTTCCGGTTCTCCTGCGAGTATGTCCGCCCGGAAGGGTTCTGGGAGTTCGGGATGCCATAAAAGAATTTCAGGTGTTCTTTGCTCACCACAGCCTCGAACACGTTCAGATCAAGCCCGTCATTGTTGAGTGGTACTGAAACGATAAGCGGCTCGTAGAGCGAAAAAGCTTCAATTGCCCCGAGGTATCCCGGCCTCTCCATGCCGACATGGTCGCCCGGATTCAGGAATATCTTTGCGAAGAGGTCGAGGCACTGCTGTGAGCCGTTTACTATCTGGATCTCTTCGGCCGTTGCCTCTATTCCCAGCCGAGTCCTGTACCGCTCTGCGATATAATTTCGTAACGGGAGGTACCCGTCAGTTGTGGTATATTGCAGGGCAGCAGCGGCATCTTCCTCGAACACGGACTCTGTTGCCCGCGCAATACCCAAGGTATCTATGAGTGCAGTGGAGGGCAGACCCCCGGCAAAGGAAATGATGGAGGGATCAGCAGATACCTGGAAGAGCTCATCGAGAAATGATACCGGTGCCCGCGAGAGTCTTGTTGCAAACGGGAACTGCAGAGTCCTCACCTGTCATCATCCGGATAGAACGGATCGGAATATATACCCGAAGGATAGAGACAATCGGATGATCCTTCATCTGATACCAGAAAAAGGGAAAAATTTCTTTGTCCACCGGCCGAAACCGGGAGACTTATGCGGAGTCAGCGACTTCGATCTTGATGATCTCTGAATGGACAGCTGCAATAGTCTTGTGCAGTTCTGCATTCTGGGCTTCCCGCACCACTTCGATTGCTTCGCGGATACTGGCCAGGGCTTCACCCTGCGTGTTTCCGTATCCTGTAGCACCCGGAATCTCCACGCATCGGGCAGTAAAACCGCCTTTCTCGTGCGATTCTGTGATAATGGTGTAGTGCATGATCATAATACGGGGAGATGGTAATTTACATAGTTTGTGGTCAAATCTGACCGTTTCCATCGTCCGTTGCTGGTTTTTCTGCCCTTTTTCTTCGCTCGTACTCCTCGATGTGTCCTTTAAGGTGAGTCTCGAATTCTTCCGGGTACTGGTGAATTTCCCGATCAACAAGAAACATGCGGGCGGCATCACCTATTGCCTTGTGCGGTTTTATCAGGTAACGGAATTTTTCCGGGATGCTGTATGTGTGATGACCAGAACTGATTGTGAATCTGGTTATATCGATATGCGTAACAAGCGACACCCGGTCAAGCGATACATGTTCTTTGAGATGAAAACGTGATCGTATCTCTTCCTGGAGATCGCGGATCAAAAAACTCTCTGTCTTTACCCGGGAATAGTGGAACGTTTCCATTTCCCGGTGGCGGGCGAAAAACACCAGGGTCCTGATGTCTTTATAATTCAGTGTCTGCATGAATCGCCCCAGGTCCTGATAAACCCCGCCGATTGCTCGGCGCGCCTCCTTCTGCCCTGCAGTACCCAGGTGGAACTTTTTATTAAAAATTTTTGAATGCCCGGGGGAGGCAAGGTTGAAAATCCGTCGCTGTCCATTGATCCGTTTTCCCACATCGTCCGTGATATTTTTCCAGAGTTCGACATCGATATTCCGGTTAAATGCCTTTCCGGCGAACAGGAGTTCATTTGTATCCTGCTGGTGAATAACCACACCGACTTCTATAGGGATCTGCATACCCTGGTGAGTACCATAGATCCCTGCAAATTCCATATCGATATAAGCAGTACCATGTATCATGTGTTCGTTTGATCGACCTGTGGTAATATGAGGAAGTTCTCGAGATGTGGAGTATCAGGTTTTTTACTCTTGTCGCCCTTCACGTTTTAGCCGTCCGGATGCGATCTCGCAGTAGTGAGGATCAATCTCAATACCTATCCCTTTTCGATGGCACTTCATTGCTGCAACGAGCGTTGAACCGCTGCCCATAAACGGGTCAAGTACGGTATCCCCTACAAAGGAAAAGAGTTTCAAGCACCTGAGCGGGAGTTCGACAGGAAAAGGAGCTGGATGACCTATCTTTTTCTTTTTTTCCCCATTAAATGTCCAGAGCCCGTTTGTCCACGCCATAAACTCATCCCGGGATATGTCTGATCCGCGGGATCCGCGGGTCTTCTTCCAGGTATTTTTGTACAGAACGACAATCAGCTCAACCGGGGTTATCACGTATGGTGCGGAAGCGCTCATCCACGACCCCCATGCGGTTCTTCGGGAAATGTTCCCTTCGTTCCAGACAATGGTTGAGTGGTAGGAAAAACCAGCATTTTTAGCAATTCCAGTCAGATCCGCACCAACGCTCTGCTGCCCCCCCTTGTTTTTGTCAAGCGGGATATTAAGACAGAACCGCCCATTGTCACTGAGCCATTCGTAACACCTTTTCATCCATGTCTGAGAAAAGACCAGATAATCCGCGTAAGACTCCCGGTCATTATGGAGATTGTATTGGATATCCACGTTATACGGAGGTGATGTGATAACAAGATCCACGCTGCCGGATCTGATTGCCCTGGTGGTAAAAACATCCTCGTTAAGGATACGAATCCCCGGGGTCTCAAAAAAAACATCTTCCCTCACGCTGGCATCTCCGATAGATCTCGGTCTCTGAGCAGTAAAGTATTTTGGACGAAGGTATACGACAGTCGTGACAAACGACTTATCATTCACTCCTGGCCAGCGTAATAATAAAGGACAATCGCAAGCACGATCAGTGAACATACCACAAGAACCGGAAATGTGTAAACCTCGTGCGGGAAAATGGGTTCATCCACAGGTTTTATTGGAGAGGATGATGGGGAAACGGGATATTTTACCGTGAAAAAGCCCTTACCCGTTGTGTTTGATTTTACCCATACGACGGTCAGTTCATAATCCCCCTCAGGCAGACCCGGTGCGTCCAGGGCCCAGGTCCAGGTGTTCATTCGATGGCCGGCTGTCACCGGAATTATTTGTTCCACAACGATCTCGTTTGTCTTACGGATCCGGACTTCTGTGGTCAACGTATTTGCAGCCCCTATGTTGGTTGTCCCGGAGATGACGATGCGCTCGCCCGTGACCTTGTCGTGAAGCCGGAACCCGGATGCCGGTATCAAGTCGTCGAAATGGATAGCAGGTTCCTCAACAAAGAAATATTCGGCCTGGAAGGTATCATCAACACCCAATATGGACGAAGTATTCAGTATCTGATCCACCACGAAACGAATATTTTCTCCCAGCTTCTGACGGGGGCCGAGTCGTGCAACAATCTTTCCCCGGTTCATGATCGCAAGGTTACCGTGGACATCCGTTCCGCTCCCTATCTCCAGGATACCCCCTGGACCCGGGTCCTGACATACGATGGCATACTGGCCACTGAAAAAACTGCTGGTTGCGGTGGGTTTGAGACTTATCGAGAAATTCCCGTGGCGATCCGGGGCGATAGTCAGGACCTCGAAATGATCTCTCCCGACAACCCATATCCCCACCGTGCCATTGACTGCACCAGTCCCGCTTACCGAAAAGGAATCCCCCTTGGTGACGATTCCCGGGGCGCTCGAGGAAAAATAAACCGCTGCGGAAACGGGCATTGCAATTATTGCGAGCAACAATAAGAGCACCAGCATACCACATTTACCCGGGTTCACGAAAGTTCCGCCACTGTATCCGATAAGGATCTATTCATTCCGGATTGTTAAACGCTTTCTCTATCCTAAAAATACTACGCGATGGCATGTCTGTTTTTTTATTTTTCTAAGACTTTTCCATACGTTTCGTGAAACTCGAGACGATCGAACAACAGGACTCGAAAGGCCTGTCCGAACGAAAAGGGTTGAGACAAATGGATAGGTTTTCATTTCTTACCTTGTTGTTCCATCCCCTGCAGTAATCTCTGAAAAAGCTTAAAAAAAAGCTGGTTAGTATATATCAGCGGGGGGTTTATGGCAGTATTCTACCCGATGAGTGCTGGCATTGGATAACCAGTCGCCATCGCAGGTTGCAGACGTACCCTGAGTATTGGGACAAAGGGTTGCGATAATCGATGATGGTAGTATCTACCCATGCCTTTCCTCTCATGGATAACCGGGATAGTGGGATCCCGAGGGCGTCTTATCACCTGTTCTTTATTATCAGTATAATAAAAAGGACCGGGAGTTTTCCGACAATCCGAAAGCCCCTGGTGACGCGCCATTGTTTAGGCACATGTCATTCCTGACGTTACTATGTTCCCACACTAATTCGCTGGATGCGGGAAAACGTTACCATTCAAAAAGAACTGGACTTTTAAATACAGGGAGAAATTCTTCGTGATTAAATGAAAACGTACGAAAGGCCTTACCGGCCGGAAGAAGCGTGTGGATTTTTCTCGTGGTTAGGTCATCCATTATGGGAATGAGAAGAATCCGTTAACATCTTGGGGACCTTGACCAATTCGAAGACTCTGATGAGTATTCTCGTCTCACAGGTTTTAAAAATCTCGGAAAAAAAATTTAAATGTAGGGATTCCGGAGAGCCTTGCCCACGCCGAAGGTTGCACGGGCTTCAAGGGTCTTCTTGTTCTTCGAGATCTTCTCGTTGGCGAGCTTTGAAACGAGCTCAAGACCGGGTTTGACCTTCTCAATGGGCTGGGTCTCGAAGCATCCTGCTGCCATTGCCTTTGCCCAGACCGAGTCTCCTATCTTGGACCTGACAAAGACCGTGCTCCATCCGTCAGGGCTCCCGACGGAACCGGTGGAGATGTCAGCGAGATTTGCAACATAGTCAAGGCAGACGTGGCAGCCGGGCTGCTCGTACTTGTGGGTCACCTTGAGCGGCAGCTGGACGACCTGTCCACGCTTGCCGTAGACCCAGAACTTACCCTTGCCGATCTCCATCTTCTTGACGGATTCCATCTTCATGGCTGCGTGGTCTTCCACGAGCTGGAGGATGCTCTGGTAGGGGAAGTTCTCCATACAGAAGATACCGACTGCGAGCGCGATGCTCGCGCCAACATCCCTCATACCAATCGGGTACAGCTGTGCCTTGCGGACTGCCTGCATCTGGCACGGGGTGCCAACGATACCGATCTTGTCCAGGCCGAAGCTGCGGGTTGCCTCTTTTAAGAGGTTCATATTCGGGCTGATGTTGTATTTGGTTCCGGCTGCTGCAAGCAACTCAGCCTTGGTGTTGACAATCGCGGGGATTGGTCTCCAGGGCTCGATCATATCAAAGTTCGAGTTGTCCTGCATACACTTGGCCGGGTACTTTGCTGCAAACTCCTTGTTTGCTGCAACGATTGCACCGTCAATGATGCCTTCTTCGAGTGCATAGGCAAAGAGGGACGAGACAATACCGCCATCCTGTGCGTGCTTGAGAAGCTCCTTGTCGGTGCTCCGGGCTGAGACGCATGATTTGTAAATACCGAGTTCTGCTCCCATTTCAATCACCTTCACTGGAGTGCCGCCATTATGGCCTCGTTGATCGCCTCATAGTTCGATACCACATCAAAGCTGAACCAGCTCCGCGGGCACTGGCTGTAACAGGCCCCGCATTTGATGCACAGGTCACGCTCAACATTGGGCTTGCCGTATTCCATGGATATTGCCCGGACCGGGCAGGCCGCTGAACAGCTGCCGCATCCAATGCAGAGACCCTGGTTGATGACATCGGTGATCAGGTCGCAACCACAGGCTTCGTTCCTCTCGGTCAGCTTCATCAGGGGCTTGAGGAATGCAGTTGCAAGGTACTTCTGTTCCTTGGTTCGGTGCGCATCCGGGGATGAATACGTCGACCTTGATCAGGTCTCCGATCGGCAGGTATGACTCGTGTGCCGGCTGGTTCTGCTGGCCACCGCGAGAGAACCGGGTGATGTTGCCATAGCATGCGCAGCCGCCAAGAGCGACAACAATTGTTGACTTCTCACGGGTTTCCTTGATCTCTGCTACTGCGAGTTTGTCGTTGATACAAACTGAACCCTCAACGAAAGAAACGTCTACCTTCTGGATGTGCCTTGCGTCT
>CAZCZK010000076.1:0-10873 GCA_964503195.1 uncultured Methanoregula sp. | reverse complement strand
TGCTTCACCACCGCCCCCGCCAGCCGCCCCTGCACTCCCGCCCGCTCCTTCAGCCGCGATTCAAGGGCATCGCACAACATGCATGTAACAAGGGCAACGACACTAAATGCTAATCACGAGGACCGGGGGAGAATATTCACTAATGGATTATGCCCAGGTGTACCTCCGCACACCCGTCGCACACATCCGGGCTGTGCTTATGCTCCGGGCCGAACATCCCGCCACAGTACCGGCATGTACGGAATGTTCTTCGACGCCTGGCCCGGGCTTTTTTGATCAAACCCCGGTAGACGACTCCCGCATCGGTCTGACTCCAGTTCACGGAGCCAGCCAATTGGGGATTCTTCACTAATTCATGAGGTCCCGCCCAGACATAGGAGCAGTGCTCCTTCAGCAGGACATCGATCAGATCCAGCCGTGTCCGGAATTCGGTGCGATCCAATATAGTGCCTCACAAAATATTGTACGTATACTACCGATACGGGATGATGCACCATGAAGGTTACGGGATTTATCGTGGGGATGATGACACCGCATTTTCACTCAGACCCTGCTCAAAATTTTTCATCCGCGATCACGATCGCGATTGAAAACCGTTCACAGATCAACCAGACTTTGCTTAAAAAATTTCAACCGGACCTTGCCTGAAATTTTTTCAGCAGACCTTGATTGAAAATTTCCAGGCAGACCTTGCTTGAAAAATGGTGCACCAGTGCCACCTTCCGTCGTAAAGCGGTTCCGGAAGTTCAGGTACATGTGGTTAACTTTTCACAACCAGACCCTGCCTGAAATTTTTTCAGCAGACTTTGATTGAAATTTTTCAAGCAGACCTTGCTTGAAAAATTTTCATCGCGATCATGATCGTAATTGAAAACCGGATCCGGATCAACCAGACTCTGATTGAAAATTGTTCAGGACCCTGCTCTGCTCGCACGCACAAAGCTATCGCTTCCCGTGGAAAAGCCACAATTACGCAACTGCCCGCCCGGTGCCTCGTCCGGTCAGATCGACTGCTCCCATCCCTGGCCCATATCAACCAGGGGCCGGACTTCCGTCACCTCAAAGGTCACCATGGCCTGGACCATCTTCGCCGCATCCGGGCCGAACGCCTTAGCCATCTCGCTCTTGTAATCGTCCAGCTTCGGGCCGCTGGTTGTCGCGGTTTTCATCTTCAGGTAGACCCGGATCCCTTTCCATTCCATGAGCGACTTTCCCGGTTCCATGATCAGGTAGACCGCGTTGGGGTTCTCCTGGAGATACTGCAGGGACCGGTCCCTGCCCAGTCCCATGACCACGGTCTTTTCATCCACCATCTTGGGTGAACCGAACACCGCTGCATTGACCATGCCTTTCTTGGATGCGGTGCTCAGGGTCCCAAGCCTCGGGGCCTTGTTGAAGTAGTCCATCAGTTTTCCTGGCATGAGATAACCTCCTTACAAGCTCCGGGATTATTGCTGCCGGCTTAAAAAGGAGCGGATAGGCACATCCTACGGGGAAACCCCGGTGACGGAGAGACCTGGCGGGGAGACCACTCCTCCGCGAGGGGAAAGACGGCCCCCGCCGGAAATAGGTGAGCAGGGGCTAATCCCCCCCCCTTGGTGTCCTGGCCTGCGTCCGCATAATTCCCCGGCGCGTTTCCCGCTCCCCATCCACAAAAATACCCATTTAAAATCGTTTAAATTCCTGCGCCGGGACAAAGCGTATATCCCGGTACCAAAAGAACATGAATACGTGGCAAATACCACAGTGAACGAAAAACCACTGAAAAAGGAAGTGATAACCACGTCAAATAAAGCAAAGAAGGTCGTTAAGCCCGCTTCAAAGACAGCTCCCGAAGCTGCAAAGACCGATGTTAAGAAATCCAGCGGAAAGAGCGCATAAGCTCATCTTCATTTCTCATTTTTTTTGTCGTATTCTTTATTCTCAAAGGCAAATTTCACCTGGGTCGATGTGCTGCTGGATCCGGTTGGTTGTCCCTGGCGAACATGGATCATACACATGTTATTTTCCCGATTGAGAGATCCACTATCTTATCCTCCAGGCCACCCACACTTCCCCTACAGATGCTCAGGACCAGTTACTTTGCAAAGAGTGCACAACACCCCGGCGCAGTCTCCATCGCCCGCTTCCCGCCGAAGTGGTACGCCGGCACCCGTTATCCCAGGCTCGCACCGGAGCCGGAGATGCTCAGGATCGGGGACTGGGACGAATACACAAGGCACTACAAGGACGGGATCCTCTCCCTTCTCGATCCGGATCTGGTGCTCCGGGATCTCAACGTGGACGGGGCAGACCACGATGTCGTCCTGCTCTGCTTTGAGAAGGACCGGGCACACTGCCACCGCGGGCTCGTGGCGGAGTGGTTCCTGGAGACGAAGGGGATCAGAATACCGGAGATCGGGGCGGATCCCACACGGCAGCAGACAATCGGAGAATAAATCCGGGAAATAATGGGGGTATCCAGGGTCCAGGCTGATTCCTTGATCCGAGGAGTTCCCGGCCAGAAAAGGGAGTTCCCGCGATGTAAAATGTGGGAGGGGGGTCGGCACGGCACGGGACCCAACGGGGTCGGTTGCTGACTCCGCTTGGCGGGTTCCGGGACACGAAAAGCAGAGATCCTACCGCCCGCACGCCCGGTCCACGCACCCGTCCCGGATCGTGATGACCCGCCCGGCCCTTTTTGCCAGCTCCGTGTTGTGGGTGACGATGATGAGGGTGAGCCCCTGCCGGTGCAGCTCCTCAAAGACCGCATAAATACCGTCAGCCGTCACCGAATCAAGGTTCCCGGTCGGCTCATCCGCAAGGAGGATACGGGGATCGTTCACGAGCGCCCGGCCAATGGCCACGCGCTGCATCTCGCCCCCCGAGAGCTCGGAGGGCAGGTGACCGGCCCGGTGCGAGAGCCCGATCCGACGGAGGATCGCATCAATCTTTGATTTGTCATACAGTTTCCCCGAGAAGATGAGCGGCAGGCCGATGTTCTCCGCCACGGTCAGGGTCGGGATTAGGAAGAACTGCTGGAAGACAAACCCGATGTGCTCCCGACGGATCTTCACCAGTTCCGCCTCCTTCTTCCCGGTCACCGGCACGCCGTCTATTGCGAGCGACCCGCTGGTCGGGGTATCCAGGCACCCGAGGATGTTCATGAGCGCTGTCTTGCCGGCGCCCGAGGGGCCGACGATCGAGACGAATTCGCCGGATTCGATGGTGAGATCCACGCCACGAAGAGCACAGACATCCTCGCTGCCCCGCCGGTAGGTCTTGCAGATTCCCGATGCTTCTAGAATGCTCATTCCCACTCACCCCGTATCGCTTCCATGGGAGAGAGCCGGGCAGACTTTATCGCAGGATACAGCCCGCAGAGAAGACCAAGTCCCACGGAGAACACAAGGCAGCCGGTAACGAGGAGCGGATCGAAGGAGACAAAACTCCCTGAGGGGGCGTAAGGAACGATCCCCCGCACGAAGGTCTCGATCAGGCCGGAACCGGCAAGAGCGGCGGATATCCCGAGGACACCCCCCAATGCCGTGATAATGATCGTCTCGGCAAGGAGGAGGACTGCAATATGGATGCCTGAGGCCCCTATCGCCTTCATCATTCCGATCTCCCGTGTCCGTTCGTTCACCGACATCAGGAGCGTGTTGGTGATACCCGCTGCGGAAATAACGATCGCGATCAGGATGACCGAGAAGAGGAGCGAGCGGGCCGAGCCCACGAGGTTCATAATCGTGCCGGTCACCTGCGCCATCGTCACGACCTGGATGTCGGGCACCTTCTCGAGCTCGTCTGCAATCGCCGGTATGTTCTTTACGTCGTCAGCCTTTACCGCGATCGCTGTGATGAGTCCTTCTTTCTTAAACACCCGCTGGGCATAGGCAAGCGGGAGGAAGTGGAAGTTGTCGTCCTCGCTCGCCGTCGGCTCCAGCACGCCGGTGATGGTATACGGTTCCTGTGCCGGCCCGAACGGGAGCACGCTCCCCGGTTTCAGGTTCTCCTTCTCGGCGAGCGTGCTGCCGATCACCATCACGGAGGTCTCGTTTGCCGTAAAGAACCGCCCGTTCACCTTCCATGAGGGCTTGAGCGGGATCATCGCGTCCGGGTCGAACCCGTACACGATATGCGGGGTGCCGTCCTTGATCACCTGCTGGAGCAGCATCGGCGCCGCGACCGCAACACCAGTAGTAGCCCGGGTACGTATAAGGTCGTCGTTTGTCAGGTACTTCGGGATCACCCCGCCATGGAGGATCAGGGTCGTTGCCTCGTACGGGCAGCCTTTCGGTACCGCGAGGAGATTGAAGCCGAGGTTCTCCATCTCGCTGTTCAATTGCCGTTCATAGCCGGCCGAGAAGGAGAGGAGGGCGAAGAGGATGGCAACCGCTATCGCAACACCGGCGATGGTAAGCAGGGTCCGGGTCTTCCTCCGCTGGAGGTTCTTCAGCGCGAGCGAGAGAAGGTTCATGGGTATGTCCGGCGGTCAGCGGTGATATTCGTGGCATAGAGCTTCGGATCCCCGTTCTCCACGCCGATAACGCCCTTCACGATAACGGTGGATCCCTGGAGCTGCGGGATGGCAAAGTTGTTCTTCGCAAGGTCCACGTAGAGCTGGCCGGTACCATCGTCCAGCAGGAACCAGCAGCCGGAACCGCATTCGCTCTCGATTTTACCTTTCAGAACCACCGTTTTGCCTTCAAAGGCGGCAGGGTCCTTGATAATAGCGCCGCTGGTCACACCGGGCGAGAGGGCCTGATCAGATGAGGACTGCGTTGTGCACCCGGTGATGAGGATTGCTGACAGGAGCAGGCCTGCAAGCAGGAGGTTTTTCCCTGATACGATAGTTTCCTGTACTGTTTTCTGCATAGGGTTTCTCCAAAACCGTTCCCTGTCACGGATAGGAAACCAGATTTCACAATTGTGAACATACTTGTACAGGGGGCATAAAAATACTTGTGTTCGGGGCAATAGACGAGAAAAAGGATGCCGGGAGATCGAGATGCATCTCCCCGGTATCACCGCGGGTGCGTGCTGGTGCTGCATGAGGCGACAGGCACCGGCAGTTCTGGTTATGAGAGAGCTCAAGGGTGTGTGGTTGCCAGGAACTGCCGGTATAGTGGTGAGGATGTGAGATCGGGATCCGGATTTCACGGACACATACCGCGTACAGCCATCATTCCGCAGGTCATGCGGAGGGCTGTCATGTTCGGATCTCTGCTTGTCAGCACCGGACTGCTACAGTACTGCCCGGCGCCCCGGATACCGCTGGAGATCTGGTCCGGGATATGCCGGGGATTGCCATCTGCGCGGGCTGCGGTGCCGGACATGACCCGGGCCGCTTCTGTTCCAGCGATAATGGTTGCGTATGTGTTCATGGTTTCGTTCCTGTTCACAGTTGTGAACACCCGGTTTTGGGCGGGGAGGCTTATAGAGGCTGATGTGGCGTCAGGTTTTGCCGCAATCAAATCCCCGTACGAGAGAATGAACAGAGCAAAGGGCAATGTTGCCGGGACATAGGGTATTTATTATCCAGCGATAATTAACAATTGTGAAGTCGGGGACGATCCTCCCGGCCCGGTTACCTTGCAGGCACCGGCCCGGGATTCCTTCATAACCTGTCGTTCCAGATACCAAGGTGTACTCAGATGACAAAAATTTATGAAACAATCATCGCGACCATAGGAGATACTCCCCTGGTGCGGCTGAACCGCGTCACCAAAGGATCCGGTGCAACGGTCCTTGCCAAGATCGAGTCCTTCAACCCGGGTAGCAGCGTCAAGGACCGGATAGCGGTCTCCATGATCGATTTCGCCGAGAAGGCCGGCCTGATACAACCCGATACCATTATTCTCGAGCCCACCAGTGGAAATACCGGTATCGGGCTTGCCATGGTCGCCGCTGCCCGCGGCTACAGGATCACGCTCGTTATGCCGGAGACGATGAGTATCGAGCGGCGCAAACTGCTCAAAGCCTTTGGCGCAGACCTTGTCCTCACGCCCGGCAAGGAAGGTATGGAAGGCGCCATTGCCAAAGCCGACGCGCTCCTGCAGGAGAACCCGAAGTTCTTCTACATCCCCCAGCAGTTCCGGAACCCGGCTAACCCGGAGATACACCGTAAGACCACTGCTGAGGAGATCTGGCGGGATACCGGAGGAAAGGTCGATGCCGTTGTCGCCGGTGTCGGCACCGGGGGCACTATCACCGGTATTGCCAGTGTGATCAAGCCCCGCAGGCCGGGTTTTAAGGCAATTGCGGTTGAACCTGATGCATCCCCGGTCCTTTCGGGGGGGCAGGCCGGCCCCCACAAGATCCAGGGCATCGGGGCGGGGTTTGTCCCGGACGTGCTCCAGAAGGAGCTGCTCGACGAGATCGTCCGCGTTTCCTATGAGGATGCGGTTGCAACAGCCCGCAGGATGGCACAGGAAGAGGGCATCCTCATCGGTATCTCCGGCGGGGCTGCAACATGGGCTGCCCTGCAACTGGCAAAGCGTAAAGAATATGCAGGTAAGACCATCGTGGTCATTCTCCCGGATAGTGGTGAGCGCTACCTGAGCACGGAATTGTTTGGGGTTTAGGAGGGAGGTACACGATGGTGTTTGATCGGATCCGGGAAGATATTGCGGCGATTTACGGAAAGGATCCTGCAGCCCGCTCAACGGCCGAGATCCTTTTCTGCTACCCGGGCCTCCATGCCCTCTGGTTCCACCGGAGAGCACACGGGCTCCGGGCCCATAACCTGAATTTCTGTGCCCGGTTCGTCTCGCACATCAGCAGGTTCCTTACCGGCATCGAGATCCATCCCGGGGCACAGCTGGGCCGGCGGGTGGTCATCGACCATGGCATGGGCGTTGTTATCGGTGAGACCGCGGAAGTCGGGAACGATGTCCTGATCTACATGGGCGTTGTGCTGGGCGGAACGGCACTGGAGAATATCAAGCGCCACCCGACCATTGAGGACGGCGTCGTCATCGGATCCGGTGCCATTATCCTCGGCCCGATCCGGATCGGGAAGGGGGCAAAAGTCGGTGCCGGATCCGTTGTGGTCCGGTCCGTCCCGCCGGGGGCAACGGTTGTTGGTGTACCGGGAAGGATCGCCGGGCCGGAACCCGGGTTGACCGAAGTGAATGTCGAAGAAGTCATGCCGGATCCCATGCTCCGGGTCATAAGCAGGCTCCTCGACCGGCAGAACCAGCTCGAGGAACGGCTTCGCACCATCGAGCAGGCAGGGATCGGCTCCGTCCCTGCGGGAGCCCGGGAGGTATTTGTCTGCGAGAACGAGATCCGCGATGCACTGCGGGAGGTGATCGATCCTGAGGTGGGTATCGATATTGTTGATCTGGGACTTATCAAGGACATACGGGTCACGGACACCAGCGTGGAGATAGACATGGTCCTCACCTGCAAGGCCTGCCCCCTCTCGGATCACCTTTCGGACCAGGTACGACGCAAAGCGCTCGGGGTCTGCGGAAAGGAAAAGGTCATCGTGAACGTGCTGGACGAACCATGGAACTGGGACCGGTTCGTGAAACAGCGGGGAAGTCTCCGACATGTCTGAAAAGTCCCGGGCCATCCTGCATTCCTCTGTTCAGCCCGGGAGAACCGGGCATGAACTTCATGAGTTCATACCGGAACCAGGAAAAACACACTACCGATGGATATCTTTGAGCGCTCCCCGCCTCAGGGCCCCTCGCGGGGCACGGCGGGCCAATTTCCGGGCTGAAAAACCGCTCATTGAAGCCGCCGCGAAGGCGCCCTTCGGGGAGGTGGCCGTTCATCACAACGGGGGTATGGGGGCATTTAGCCTCCGTCATTCTATCATTTCGTGTATTTCATGGGAGATCATAGAGCGTATTGTGACGCTCTTGGGGCTCCGCCCGGCTGCCGAGGTGCCCCGATAGCGATAGTGCCGTAGTACCTGCACACAAAAGGGCCGAGAAATGCTGCACCGGTAATTCCGGGGTATCATACGCGCCCCCACCCCTGGAGGGGGCAGGGCTGGCGCATGGGGGGAGAATCATCTCCTGGAACAGGTTTTCTTCAGACCCAAAAAAATATAAAAACCAAACAAACGATTGTCAGTGCTGTCCCGCGCCGTGGCTGTGCTCCCCGGCCACCCAGCGCCCGCCGTTCTTCGTGAGCTCCTTCTTCCAGATGGGGACGCTCTTCTTGATCTCCTCGATGATAGAGCGCGAGCCGGCATAGGCTTCCGGGCGGTGGCCGGCGCTGACGATGATAATGAGGATATTCTCGCCAATGGAAAGTCGCCCGATCCGGTGGATGATATCCACGTGCAGGAGCCGGAACTCTTCCGTTGCTTCCCGGGCGATCTTCTCCATCTCGGTAACCGCAACATCCCCGTAAGCCTCCAGCTCCATCTCGGTGATATCATCGTCCCGCACAACCCCGTCAAAGACAACCACCGCGCCCGTCCCGGGTACCTTTGCCGCTGTTATAAGCGCCCCGATATCCACGTCGTCGGTCTGGACCCGGATCATCTTACCCTCCCGCTACCGGGGGGAAGACCGCAATCTCGTCGCCATCCGTTATCCGGACTGCAGCAGCATCATGGTGCTCTACCCGCTTCCCGTTCCGCATGACAATGACGAACTCGTGGAAATTTCCCTGTTCGTCAAAGATCGCATCGTAGCCTTCCTTCTTCTTCCGGGCAAGGTCCCGGACGAGAGAGAGCAGGGTCGAGCCGTCCTCCGGTTCCGCGGGGATATCCGTCCCGAGCAGTTCCCGGAAGCGGGCAAAAAAACGTACGTTCACGGTCATCTCTTCATTCCTCCCTCCTCATGCGTCAGACCGCCGCAGGCCGGGCAGCAGGGGCTCCGCTCGGCGTAGATCTCCTCTGCCCGCCCGGCAAGCCCGTCCCAGATGAAGAGCCGGTTTGCCAGGAGTTCTCCCGATCCAAGGAGGAATTTTATCACTTCGGTTGCCTGCACGGTGCCGATGACCCCGGGGGTTGCCCCGACCACCGGGAAGACCTCCGTGGGAGGGGCCTTGGGGAAGAGGCATTTCAGGCAGGGGGTCTTTTTCGGGATGATGGTGGTTGCCTGCCCGTAGAATCCGCGGATGGCGCCGTGGAAGAGCGGGATCTCCTTCTGGATGGCAATATCATTGAGCAGGTAGCGGGTGGGATAGTTGTCCATGGCATCCACGATCCCATCTGCCTTACCAATGAGCCGTGCTGCATTATTCCCGTCGATCCGGGTATCGATGGCATGAACCGTGATGTCGGGATTGATGGCGGTAAGTTTCTCTTCTGCCGATACGCTCTTCTTTTTCCCGATGTCCCGGTCAAAATGAAGGATCTGGCGGTTCAGGTTGCTCTGGTCAACAACGTCCATATCAATGATCGTGATCGTCCCTATCCCGGCGACTGCAAGGTACAGGGAAACGGGGGAACCGAGACCGCCGGCACCGGCAATAAAGATATGTGCCTTCTTCAGCCGCTCCTGCCCTTCGTCCCCAAAGAGCAGCATCTGCCTCTTGTACCGTTCGCGTTCCCGTTCTGAGAGCATGGTTCACCTGCGTTCTGATGGGAGGAAGATCGTCCGGGCAGGGACGATACCTGGATTCCGCTGTAATCTCGTGTACCGTACCTTTGCCCGAAGACCTATTAATTGCATGATATACCGGCAAGTATTACCGTATTTTCCTTTCCCTAAAAAGAGGGTTAGTGATCGCAGGTCCCCTCTTCGTGTTCGTGGGAGTGCGGGTTCTTCTCCACCCAGGGCTCGAGTCCCTGCTTCTTCCGGTAATCGTTGATTGCCTTGTGGATCCCTTCCTCGGCAAGCACCGAGCAGTGCATCTTGATGGGCGGGAGGCCTTCCAGGGCCTCGGCAACGGCCTTGTTCGAGACCTCCCAGGCCTCTTCAAGCGTCTTTCCCCGGACGAGTTCCGTTGCCATGCTGCTCGATGCAATGGCAGCCCCGCAGCCGAAGGTCTTGAACTTCGCGTCGGTGACGATGTTGTTCTCTATCTTCAGGTAAATATTCATGATATCCCCGCAGACCGGGTTCCCGACCTCGCCAACACCACTGGGGTTCTCGATCTCGCCCACGTTCCGCGGGTTCTTGAAATGGTCCATGACCTTGTCACTGTACATTACGAGCCTCCTCTGGTCCCGCCTTTCTGGTACAGGGGGGACATTTCCCGAAGGCGGGATATGACTTTTGGGAGTACCTCAAGGACGAAGTCCACGTCCGCATCCGTGTTCACGTTGCCGAGCGTCAGCCGGAGAGAACCGTGGGAGATCTCGACCGGCAGGCCGGTTGCGAGCAGGACATGCGACGGTTCGAGCGAGCCCGAGGTGCAGGCGCTGCCGGTCGATGCGCAGATCCCCTCGTCGTCCAGCCAGAGGAGCATGGACTCGCCCTCGATGAACTCGAACGAGATGTTGATGTTGCCCGGCAGGCGCTTCTCCGGGTGGCCGTTCAGCCGGGAGTGGGGGATCTTTACGAGGATCGTGCTCATCAGCCGGTCCCTGAGCGCCCGGATCTTCCGGTTGTGGCTCTCGATATCGGTGGTCGCCAGGCCAATGGCTTTCCCCAGGCCTACAATGCCGGCGATATTCTCGGTCCCGGCACGGCGCCGGCGCTCCTGACCGCCGCCGTGGATCAGGTTGTCGATCCGGGTACCTTTGCGGATGTAGAGAACGCCAATACCCTTGGGGCCATAGAACTTGTGGGCAGAGAGGGAAAGGAGGTCAATATTCTGCGTCTTCACATCGATCGGGATATTCCCGATTGCCTGCACTGCATCGGTATGGAACGGAATCTTATGCTTCCGGGCAATCGCGCCCAGCTCGGCGATGGGTTCAATGGTGCCGATCTCGTTGTTGGCGTACATAATGGAGATGAGAATAGTCTTGTCCGTG
>CAZCZK010000075.1:0-10958 GCA_964503195.1 uncultured Methanoregula sp. | reverse complement strand
ATCGCTACCCTTATCCTCCCCTGCACCGATCTCACTCCCATGCCACAAGCCACAGAAGACCCGCTCCTGGGACAACCGGCGCCGGCGTTCTGCCTGCCGGATGCGGCGGGGAAGTCCGTCTGCCTCGAACAGTTCCGCGGGACCTGGGTGGTCCTCTATTTCTATCCAAAGGACAACACCTCCGGCTGCACTCTTGAGGCAGTGCAGTTCACTGCAGCGCTGGAAGAGTTTGCCGGCCTCGGTGCCCACGTGATCGGGATATCCGGTGATACACCCGAAAGCCACCGGGGCTTTGCAGCCCGCCACAACCTTACGATCCTGCTCCTTGCGGATACTGAGCATGCCGTGCTGAAAGCGTACGGCTCCTGGAACCGGAAAAAGATGTATGGGAAGGAATATTATGGCACCACGCGGGACACCTTCTTAATCAACCCGGCCGGCACGGTTGTTGCGGTGTGGCGGAAGGTGAGCCCCAAAGGGCATGCTATCGAGGTAAAGAGCGTGCTGCTTGAGAAGAAAGGGTGAGGGTACTCCCTGGTCTTTGTCCCTCATCCGGCATCCTGGTGCGTTTTTCGGGAACAGATCCAAACCTTTTTTGTCGGGTACTGCAACGAGTTGCATAACCAAAACATCGGAGTGTTGTTGGGAATGCATTATCCGTCATCTGGAAATCCGCACCGGTTCCGGCCGGTCATCGTCTGTTTCTTTTTTTTCCTGATATTCTGCTGTGGTACCGGACCTGCCGGGGCAGCCGATCCCTGCGGGTTTACCAATGATGACTGCCCGGTCTGTCCGGCCGGCGGCCTTTCCCTGAATGACAGCAGTGTCTGGGGATATGATGTGCGGGGCTATACGACAACAGCTCCTTCCGAGAGCCTGACCTGCAACTATGGCAACCCGCTGTCAGGAAACACGGTATCGATGAAGATCGACTGTTACCAGGACTCGGGGACTGCACAGAAATGGTACCAGTACTACCGGCGGGAGATCCCCTACCCGTACCCGGAAACCGGGTACGGATCCGGGTACGCACCAGAGCACACCGAAGGTCACCGTGTCGGTGTCCAGGCGCAGATCTTTGGAGAGGATAACAAGCCCAGACCAACCTTCAAGGAAGCATACCAGGACTGGGACTATGCCCTTGCGGGCAGGTACCAGGCAAAGATCTCTTCCCTCATCCCTACCGATACCATCACGCAGCAGGAGGCGTCTGCCATCAACGCCAGACGATTACAGCAGTTTGCCGGTTGTTTTGCCTCGTTCAATCCGGGCGTGGTGCCTGCCCCGCAGCAGCAGACGATCAAGGGCACTATCACGGGGAGCGGGCTGACGCGGGAGTTCTTCCAGGAGGTACAGGAAGCAATAGACGATGCGATGTACCACGACAGCATGGGAAAACTCAACGCCCTGCTGGACCGGAAGAGTACCGGGTTTGGCCCGGCAAAACCCCTGCGGCATGCAAAGATCATCTGGAGAGGCAGCCAGGAGGCGGGCGCACAGGACAAGGAAATCGTTACCGCTACTGATGAGAACGGGAACTTTGAAATCCCTGCCGTGCTCGAACCCGGCAAACAGTACCAGTTCGATATCGAGTTCACGTACCGCAAGGGGGATAAGGATTATTTCAGCATCAGCGATGCCGGCGTTTACAATGTCGCGACCTACCCTCACACGTTTGCGTATGTTGGGACAAAGGATCTCCGGCAGGACGTAAATTTCATCACTGAACTGGACCCGATGAAGAAGGATGATGAAGCATATGTTGCCGGCGTCACCTCAACCCTTTACCTTTTTGACACGACAGCAAATGCCCTCGAGTTTTACCAGGACAATCTCGGGGAAACTCTGGAATGCAACCTCCCGCTGAGCATCTACCCCTTCTGGCCGGACCGGAGGAGCAAGTTCGAGATCGATTCCGGGCGGGGGAACAAGACCCCGTCGCCCGCCATCATTCTCAAGCCGGCCGACTCGACGTTCGACAACCCGATCCACTCCCAGTACATTGTTTACCACGAGTTCAGCCACTATGCGATGTACTGCATCTATGGAAAAAAGTTCCCGGCATCCCCTGCGGATACCGGCGGGGTGGTGAAGAACCTCAACCATGGCGGGTACATGAACCCGTCGACCAGCGATTCCTTCACGGAAGGGTTTGCCGACTTCATGCCCGCCATCATTGCTGAATATTACGGAAATCCCCAGCCCGGGGCGTCCAGCGGCATGGGATCGGTCGATGATGTAATCAGGGCATGGGAGTACGAGGGCAAGGCGGAGGAATATGCCGTGTCCACCACCCTCTGGAACATCTACAATACGGACATGCATTATGAAACAGATCGCAGGATTGCAGAGAAAGAGCGCAGGGACATTCTTTCAGATCCCGCATCAACCGCGTTCGAGGCAAATCTTCGTCACATGACAGTCGGCGAGTACCGGGCACAGGTAACCAGCGAAATCAGTCTTCTCCAGTCCAAAAACAACCTCTTTGACAACGAACACCCGGTAAAACTGAAGTTTGAAGAGATCTGGCCTGTCCTGCGCATCTATAACCGGGATTTCACGGACGTGTACAAGGGTCTTGTGTCCCGGTATCCGGGCCAGAAGGCAGGTATCGACACGGTATTTGCCGCCCACGGGTTTTTCCGGGACGTAAAAACGGGGAATGGCAGCTATGATCCCGGTGAACCCTGGAGGCCGGCGTCCGGCGACCGGACAACGTATGCGGCCGGTGACCCCTTCATAGATTACCCGACCGGGGGATTCTCGTATTACAAGATCACGGGACCGTATACCGGCAGCGGGGCGGTTGGTTCCGCGTCAGAGTACCAGCGGACCACCCGCAGGAGCACCGTCCCCCTCCCGGGGCATTTCATCCGCACGCCGGTCGATGTGCCGCTCTATGTTGTCAGCGTGGAGTATTATGACCGTCCCTGGAAGAGCTACCGGACGCTGGTGTCCGGTGAGAACACGATGGTCCCGGTGCCGGTGCCCCCGCCCGGGGAGAATGCCGGGGTTACGGTCGTGCCGGTGGGAGTGAAATCGGCGAACCCCCTCTATTTCCGGTCAGAGGACTTCAACCGGCATTTTGCTGCTGCCGCTGCCCGCGGGTATTATCTCGAGCATGATTTCAAAATCAGCGGTCCCATCCCAACCCGCACCGTGGTGAAGGCCGGCAGCACCTCCCGGCCCGGGAGCAGTACCGGGCTCTTTTCCGGGCAAGGCCCGGCGCTCAGGGCGCTTGAACAGGTCAGGTCTGGTGATTTCCGCGGTCTTGTGCTGCTCCTTGTACCCGTTGCCGGGGTCCTCGTGGCACTCTACTTCCTGAAAAAGAAGAAGGAGTAGGTTCCTCTCTTTTTGAGAAAAGATCCCGGCTGCAAAAGCGACCGCTGCTTTTGGGGCCGGTCCCAAGAAAGCTTACGGCCCATATCTCTTTCCCGGGGCCGTCCCTACCTCATAAACGCGATGAAGAGGAGGGTGTACAGGGTAATCGAGAGGGGCGGGATGATGCGGATCGACCAGCGGTAGATGCGGTCGACCTGTGCGCTCTCCTTCATTTCCGTGAACTTCAGAATCAGGATCCCGGAGATCAGCACCAGGACGAGCGTGGCATAGGTGATGATCATGAAGAAGTCAAGGAAGGTAGCATAGGCCACGAGCGGGATGGCATCCGCGACCCGCCAGTGGATCAGGACCGCGGCGAGGAACATCGAGGCGTTCAGGCCCAGCCGGGAGGAGACCTTCATCAGGAGCGAGGAGAGGGAGACGATGACGATGAGCAGGATCGGGAGGAAGAACTTCAGGATGGTCGAGGCGGTGTCCCGCTGGATCCCGTAGCTGAAGATTGCCCGGGAATAGGGTATCGCATCCTCCTCGTAGGAATGGTTCTCGGCTGAGGAGCTGGTTACCGTAAACTGCCATCCCGGGAGGTCTGCCTCGGCGTCAAGGCCGGTCTTGTTCCCGTCTATCACGAGGACCAGGCTGTGGGTATCCCGTGTTTTCGGCTCGATCTTCAGAGGGATTACATGCCGGTCGAAGGGGTACCGGCGGAGGTCGGGGTCGGTATCGATGGTTGCCAGGATCCGGTAATACTTTTCATGGGGGGTATCGGTCAGGGTATCGACAGAGGTTGTATGCCCGTTGATGATCTCGAGGTCGCCTATCGAGACGTTGGTCTCGGACCGGAGGGCCAGGTAGAAACTGACAAGGACGGTCCCCTCGGCGACATTGAAATTCTTACAGTCCATGACATAGGCCCCCACCTTCACCTCCCCGGGGAGCGGGGAATTTTCCTGCAGTGGAGCCCCCCCGTCAGAACCGGCAAGGACCGGGCCTGCGATGAGGGCAGCCGCGAGGGCAAAAAAGAGGAGCAGGCACCATACCCTGCTCCCTGTCGTGTCTTGCAACCGGCGGATTGTCCATGCGGGCAACCGTGCAGCCTGCACGGGCGTTGAGACTGTCTCCCTCATACTTCTCCATGGATCTTTGCTGTGCCGGATTAATAATTGCAGCAGGTTGTGCGGGTGGCGGGACCTGACCATTTTGGCCCCCCAGGAACCGTTCTTTGCCCCCCCCGTCATCCGGCACGGATCCCGGCAGGAATCGCATTCTACCCTCCCGCCCGGGAGGGATACTCCCCGGTGCAAATCTTTTTATCCAGAAAAGAGGATTGACTTTTAATTTTCAGCAGAACCACAGAAGGAGCTGAGCACTGATGGCAAAAAGCAGACGGATTCCGGCAGGGCAACGCAATCCTGAGACCCGTGGCGGGCATGCCTCCCGTGGCAGCCATGAGAGGCGGCTGGAGCCACCATCGCCGGAGGATGACCCCCTCCGGGATCTGAGGCCCGTGGATGTAGAGCCGGAGCCGATGGATCCGGGCGGGGATGAATTCGTCTGGCCCGAGATGCAGGACGGGGACGAGGACGACGACTGAAGAGGGGGGGGAATTCCCGCAGGTCTTTGGAC
The DNA here is from genome assembly GCA_964503195.1 of uncultured Methanoregula sp. GTDB lineage: Archaea > Halobacteriota > Methanomicrobia > Methanomicrobiales > Methanospirillaceae > Methanoregula. The sequence continues at coordinate 5,993 of CAZCZK010000075.1, read as the reverse complement.
TCTTCTCTCCCTTACGTTAAGGGTATCGCACTTCAGCCGGTCCGGTCCGGCTGAAGACCGGTCATCCGCTTCCGGGTAGCGGTGCCGTGCCGGAATCAATCCGGTGCCGGATCCCAGCACTTTTGGTAACCCCCCCCAACGCGAATGGCCGGTTCCGGCTCCAGCCGGCAAGGGTCTGCCGTGCCATACTGCAGACTCCCGTGCAGGTGTTTTCCGTCGTTAATTCCAGTGGAAATGAAGGGGTATAAGAAGATTGTGAATTTGCCGGATTTACCCAATCACCCCGCTCTTTTCGTAAAATGATAAAAACCGTATCAAAACGGTATATACGATCTCCGAACCGTATGCTGTTTTATTTTCGTGCACAACCGTTATCCTTCGCCTGACCTTCCGGCTTCCACGATGTTCTTGTTTTTTCAGGAGAGATCATCTGATATTCATTATGACGCTTTTTGGGGCTCTGCCCCGGCCGCTATGGCCCCTCCTGTTGCGATTGGGCTGTATTTCCTGCAAGGCAATCGTGGAGAACGTTCCCGTTCATGAGACTGCCAGGATATCGCAATGCGCCTCCGTCCCGATGGGGGCAGGGTTGGCGCACAGGGAGGCTTCCCGTAAAAAGATTGGGCTTTTCTGCCGTGCCGGACACATCAGAGTCCATGCATGACATCTTCCACCACCGTCTCAAAATCCCGGTCATCGCAGTCGATGGTCCTGTCGGCATACTCCTCATACAGCGGGACCCGCTGGTCATACATGGCGCGGAGGCTCTGGCCTGCCAGGAGCACAATTCCCCGGGTGGGGATGTTCTGGAGCCTCCGGGTCATCTCCTCAAAGGAGATCTTCAGGTACACGACAACACCTCCTGTCTTCAGGTATGCCATGGCGCTCCTGCTGAGAACAACGCTGCCACCCGTTGCAATAACCGTGTGCTGAAAATGCCCTGAAAGTATGGTACTCTCCTCCCTCGCAAGGAACGCACCGGCCCCCTCGTCATCAATGATTTCCTGGAGGAGCCGGCCGGCCTGCTCCTGCAGCACGATATCGGTATCGGCAAACTTCATGCCCAGCGCCTTGGCAAGGATAACCCCGACCGTGCTCTTGCCCGCGCCGGGCATGCCGATGAGGACGATGTTCTTCATGGGGTTTTCTGCTCCATTGTTTCGGATGAGATACACCATGTCTGCCTCATCGCCTCTCAACCATACCGGTGCCCCTCAACCTGCCATGAGGATGAGGGAGTTTCCGGGTTACAGTGCGGGAAGTACGGCATCCCCCCCGGCAATAGTCGCGGGAGCGATCCTGCGGAGGGTCAGGGGCGGTCCTGACGGTGGCTGGACAACGATCATGATGAACTGCCGGGGGATGAGCGGTGCTTTCGGGTTGAGCCGGATCACAAATTCTTCATCGTATTCAAGCCGGTTGTTGGGAGTACCCTCCTCGTCCTGTACCTCAACGACTCCCCAGGAGCCCTGCGGGGGGTTGCCACGGATGCCGGCAACCGGTTTCAGGGTTTCGGACCGGACTGCATCAGCGTAGACAATGGAGACATTCTCCATCCTGACGGATGTCGCATTCGGGGCAAGCCCGACTTTGAAGGTGATGGTATCAATCAGGCCCCCCGGTATGCCCGTGCCGGTCACATCCCCGACTGCCACCATGAGCTGGCCCGGTTGGGCCGGACTTCTCGCTTCCCATGCCGGGCCTGAGGTATCATCGATGCAGGCTGTTGCACAGACCATGGTTATCAGGATCATGGTCACCAGAAAATACTGCCACTTCATGCGCAGGTTCTCCCCTCAGTGGTTCTGTACTCTATGGAAGGGGTCTGATAATACTATCCGTTGTGATAACTCCAGCAGAAACGCGATGGGGGGATGTACCATACCCAATAATGATGATAGAGTGTATCCGAAGAAAAAAAATAAAAAGATGTCATTAACCATGGCAGCATCCGGGAATTTGACGGGAGATACATTCCGTTCTATTTCTGGCTTTGCCGTTAATGCGGGATAAGCAAAGGTTCGCCAGTGAAGACCGCAATTCAAAAAGTGCATAATCCTCTTGTTTTGCGCGGTAACCTTCATTTTTTCCGGAACGAGATCGGAATATTAATCGTTGTCCGGATGGAACGGGGATAATATAATCTCCTTGAAAATATAACGGGATAGTTATTCTGGTAGTTCCCTGGGATGGCTGAGGCTGGTGAAGGATGGTTTTACATCGGAACGGTCTGGTTCTGCCCAGAGGATTATTGCACAAGGGAGCCATGCGGCACCCGTTTGGGATGCCCGGTAACGGGAAGAGTGAACCTATGAAACAATCCATGACACACGTGGTTTTTCTTGCATGTATCCTGACCATAGCCGGTACGGTTTTTTCGGCAGGTGCTGCTACCGGTGCGGCAATTGCCGGCACAGGTTATTACGATCAAAACCAGTATTTCGCAGAGTATGGGCATTGGTCTCAGGAGTTCTTCTTCCCCTCAGAGCCGGGTATGGCAATCCGTAAACAGCTCATCACTTCAGGCGGGATTTCCCCGTCTGCTGACAGCAGCGGGAGCGGGCCTGCACCGGTTTTCCAGTGGGCGATCCCGTCCGAGGTTGGCGTCCGTCCGGATTACCTTGCTGTCGGCAGTTCCGGTGATGTCTATGTCACCGATGCCACAACCAGCAGGGTCTGGAAATTCGGTCCTGACGGTTCGTACATCACAAGGTGGGGATCGGCCGGCAGTGGCGAGGGCCAGTTTAATTCCCCGCAGGGGATAGCGGTTAATGGATCCGGGTGGTTGTATGTTGCGGATTCCGGCAATAACCGGGTCCAGGTGTTCACACCGACCGGGGAGTACATAAGCCAGTGGGGATCGGTGAGTTCGGCGACCAACAACCTCTCGGCGCCAAGGGGTATTGCTGCCAACGCGAGCGGGTTTGTCTACATCGTAGAACCCGACAACCAGCACGTCAAGATTTTCACCCCTGGCGGAGACTACGTAACCGGGTGGGGAGCCAATGGTTCTGAGCACGGCCAGTTCTTCTATCCAATGGCGATAGCGGTGAACGAGACCGGATACGTATATGTTTCGGATTCCGGAAATCACCGGGTCCAGGTCTTCACCCCATCCGGTGAATATGTGACCCAGTGGGGATCATGGGATAGGGTAACCGGTGAGTTTGGCTCTCCGGAGGGAATTGCTACGAATGCCACGGGATTCGTGTATCTCGCAGATACCTTCTATTCCCGGGTCCCGGTCTTCACACCCTCTGGTGAGTTTGTGAATTCGTGGGGATCGGTTGGAAACCTCGGAAACGCGTCTATTGCACTCCCGCGTGGTATTGGGATCAATGCAGCCGGGAATGTTTTTGTCGCAGACTGGTACCTGGACCGGATCCAGGAGTTCACACCATCCGGTGAATTCATACGGAAATGGGGGGCAACCGGGGATGGCAACAGCCAGTTTTCTTATCCCGTGGGTGTGGCGGTAAACGCGAGCAGCTATGTGTACGTTTCCGATGTTTACAATCACCGGATTCAGGTCTTCACGCAGGCCGGAGACTATGTGAGACAGTGGGGATCCAATGGTTCTGAGCCCGGTCATTTTTTTGGTCTGTCGGATATTATTACGGGTCGTGATGGGATGGTGTATGTTGCAGAATGGAACAACAACCGCATCCAGGAATTCACCCCCTCCGGTGATTACGTGAGACAGTGGGGATCCAATGGTTCTGAGCCAGGCCAGTTCTATCATCCGAAATCAGTCGCGGTCAACGAAACCGGATTTGTTTATGTTCTGGATTCCGGGAACAACAGGATCCAGTTGTTCACTTCCTCGGGGGAGTATTTAGCACAGGCAGAGGGATTGAAAGCAAACGGGTACGACCAGTTTAACAGCACTCCATTCGGCATCGCAGTAAACAGATCCGGGTATGTGTTCGTAACGGATTCGGCGAACGCTCATGTTCTTGTTTATTCTCCCTCCTTGGATTCTCTTTCCTGGTGGGGGTCTTCTGGCTCAGCAAATAACCAGTTCATTTATCCTACAGGTATTACCGTGAACGGTGACGACATTTATGTTGTCGATGCCCTTAATTACTGCATTAAAAAGTTCACCTCAGATGGCAGTTTCATAACCTCCTGGGGATCTGAAGGCTTCAATGACGGTGAATTTGATTGGCCCACTGGTATTGCAGCCGATGATGCCGGGGGTGTCTATGTTGCAGACCCGGGTAATCACCGGATCCAGAAATTTGCATTCCCGAAGCCATCGTTCGAAGTGACTACGGTAACGATCGATCCCTCAGGGACATTGGCTTCTGGAACACCGGTATCGGTCTCGTATCTGGTCAACGTTACTGGAACCGGTGACGAGACATTCCCTTCGGGTCATGAGTTACAGATGTCAACGGACCTGGACAATGCGTGGTGGAACTACTCCCTCATCCTTGACGGGGGTGAAAATCCGCAACCAGGTACTGGCGGCCGGATCCTGAATATCAGTGGCTGGGTATTATCCTACCCGTCTTCAGTCGAGGAATCGCTCAACGTAACCCTTGAAGGGACAGCACCGTCCGTATCGTCACCCACGGGCCGGATAATCGTCAATGTAACTGAGTTCAATTCACTTGGCAAACCTATCACCAACTCGCAGTTTTCCAAATCGGTCATTGTCACACCAGTACAGGGATCGGAAATTACCATCGAACCCGGTACACCCGATATCATCAATACGACAATTGCCAATGTTCGTGATGGCGACACAATCATCCTCAGCCCAGGGACGTATTACGAGCACGACATCACGGTTTCCAAGAATATCATCATCCGGGCAAACATCTCAGCTGGCGACAACGCAGCAAACACGATCATCGATGCGACAAATTCTGGCAGAATTTTTGACGTCGTTACGGGTCGATCTCTCGCCATCGACAACCTGACCCTTCAGAATGGGCAGGCATCCTATGGAGGCGGCGCGATCAGTTCTTACAACGGAACCCTCACCATCACTTCCTCCACTTTTTCGAATTGCTCGGCTTCCTATAGAGCCGGCGCGATCGATTCTTACGAAAGCACCCTCACTATTGACTCCTCCACGTTCTTCAACTGCAGGGCTACACACAACGGTGGAGCGATCTATACCGTTGGTGGTACCGGCACCATCAGCTCTTCCACGTTTTCCGATTGCTCGGCATCCGATCGCGGCGGTGCGGTCTTTTCAATCGGTACCACCATCGATGTCATTACCTCCGCTTTCTCCAACTGTTCGGTGATCATTGACGACGGCAAGATCACTTCTGCCATTCGCGATACTGGTCCCGCCACGACAATCACCACCAGGCCTACCATTGTCATTACGGAAAACAAGGGAGGCGCGATCTATAACACTGGCGGGACCCTCAATGTCATTTCCTCCACCTTCTCCAACTGCTCGGCAGGCCATGGTGGCGCGATCTATTCCGAAAGCAGCAGCACGACCATTCATTTCTCCCGATTTTACAATACCGGAACAGCGTTAGATAATACTGGCATCGCTGTCGATGCAAGGTACAACTGGTGGGGCACAAACGGCGATCCTTCGCGTTATACCTCCGGCAGTATCAACGTTAACCCGTGGCTGGTGCTGAGCATCACCGCCACGCCATCATCCATAACCACTTCCCATACCTCCGCAATCCGGATGAACCTGACGAAGAACTCTGCCGGTACCGACACTGCCAGCGGCGGCATCTTTGTCCCGGCCGGTATTCCGGTCGAATTTGCACGTACCAGCGGGACTGGCACCATCTCCCCACAACAGGGAAACCTCACTGCCGGTACGAACACGACCAGGTTCACGCCGGCGGGCACCGGCACCAGTACGGTCTCCGCATCCGTTGACGGGCAGACGGTCTCTACAGGTATCACAGTAACCGGATCATCAGCATCAAAGATCGCCATCTACCAGGACGGCAGCTGGTATATCGACATGAACGGGGACGGAGTGTGGGATGACGGTGACCGGA
>CAZCZK010000074.1:0-11025 GCA_964503195.1 uncultured Methanoregula sp. | reverse complement strand
CAGAATATTTTTAACAACAAAGATCGAGCATGATTATCCAAGGCAAAACAGGAAAAGGTTTGGATTCGTTTGAGTAGTTCGAAGAATGTATTTCCATTCATGAATTCTCGGAAATCGGGGGAAATGGTGGAAAAATGAATAAGAATCACATAATCGTTGCCATAGTGTTGTTAATCATCGGAACAATCCTCATCGCGGGTTGTACGTTCCCTGCAGGTTCTGAGAACCACACAAATAATGTGTCCGTAAATGTCACCACATCCGTATCCACTTCAACACCGTCCCAGACTCAGTGTCCTGTTCCTGTGAAAACTAATTGTTCAGTCTGGCTTACCATGAATCCTATCGCGGACCATCATACGGGAGATATCTTCGAAGTAAATGGAACAATCCAGCAGAAAAATTGGACGGTAGAAAACGCGGCTAAAATTCACGTCGAGATGGAATGTTATTCTATTGGCCATCTTTCTAGCGATCGTACAATTTGGCCAAAAGGAATCGCCCTTCAGCATCCCAGTGATTGTGAAGTTAAAACATGGTCATATCAGGTAAACCTCACCTCCAGCAATCATCCTGAGTGTGATTTTTATATGTATACTTTTGAAGATTGTGGAGGTCGTAGAGCTCGCTTCAATGTAACTCCACTTAATTATGAGATCTCCTTTAATGGTGAATGAGTATGATCAACAGAACCCGAAGAAAACTCTTGATGCTGTTTTCCAGTAAAGGAAATCTTCTATTTAGGTTCATGCTCTCTGCAAGGGAATTTCCCAGGACCCGGGAGAACCGGAACGTGCCTTCGGGCATGTAAATCCAGAGCTCGCGGGAGATTTCTGGCGAAGATGCAATGAACCGGAGCCCGGCAAAATCCGCTGGTGCGTCCCGTTCCAGCCATTTTGGCGTGATGCGGATGCGTTCAACGCGACGGAACCGGACGTGCGTCACGAGTCCCGCGATGCAGATGATGACGTTCCAGATCATGGCCGGGTCGTGCCGGAAGTACCGGACCTCGCCATGTTTCTGTGCGATATGGTTTGCGTCGCTCAAGGCAATACGTCATTGCAATTGAAAAATACAAATCAGAATATTTTTAACAACAAAGATCGAGCATGATTATCCAAGGCAAAACAGGAAAAGGTTTGGATTCGTTTGAGTAGGTCGAAGAATGTATTTCCATTCATGAACTCTCGGAAATCGGGGAGAAATGACATTAATAATCCAAGACGACAACTCGTGGAAAATAGCTTCTCTGTCCTGAAAAGAACGCTCAACTGCGATCTTAAAGAAAGAAGATTCCAGATTCAGACGAAAGAAATCGCTAACAAAATATTTGTAAATATTTGTCTGTAACCTTGACAGGTTCTTACAATTTCTCATCATGAAGTTTACAGAGGAAAAAATTTAGACAATTCTGAAGGGCATTCCGATTATATTTCGGAGTCTATTTACATTTGTACATAGAATTTTCTTTTGCATGGCCCCACTTCCGATTATTCCCCGAAGCCGAAAATTCTCCGTATACGCAGCGGTTGCCCTATTGCTGGTGATGGCGGCGGTTCTGCTGGCGGCGGGATGCCTGGGAGAGGATTATGCTCCAAATCGTGACATCATTGTGATAAAACTTTCATCAAATGGTTCGCTCGAATGGTCAAAAATCATTGATCACGGAGGGGACGATAAAGCCAGTATGATAATCCCGACATCTGATGGAGGTGTAATAGTTCCGGCAAATTATGACGATTTAATCCGTCTCTCCAAAGATGGAACAATTGAATGGGAATCAGGATGTGCTGGCGATCTTCTGATCCAACTGAAGGACGGGAGTGTAATAACCGGGTCATCAACGACAGGTCTTTTTTGTAATATCGATACAAACGGGAACCTGATTTGGAATCAGACGTTAAAGAACAATGAATCGGCTGTCATTTCCTCGATCTACTCTGCTATTGAGACAAATGAAGGAGTATTTCTCGTTGCCGGAAATTATCTTGCCAAACTGGATCAAGAAGGCAGAATAACTTGGCAACGCTCATACGTTACAGAAGGTCATAGATTTTTTTCAGTTATTGAAATGAAAAAAAATGAGGATCTTCTGGGATTATCCGAAAAGAATGACCAGTTATATCTCATACATCTGGATAGAAATGGGACAATAATCGCGAATTCGTCAATCGGGACGTATGAAGTGTATCCTTCACCAAGCATCCGGGCACAACAAAAAGGATACTCAGTCCTGTTTTTCGATATGACCAATTCCACGATGGAAAGGGTTCATCTTGATGCTGACGGGAATGTTGTTGACCAAAAAACACTTAAAAATGCAACTATTCCCACGATCATTGCGAATGATGAAGGATACCTCACCGGGGCACTACGCTATACAGATAAGCCCTGGAATAATCCGGCTGGGAGCAGGACAGCATTAGTGGGGATAAAGAAATTTGATCCAAATGGCATTGAGATGTGGACAATGACGCCCGCCACATTCTGCAAACCGGAAAGTATGCCGAATTTTGATATAATGGCAATTGTACAAACATCTGATGATGGCTATGCTATTCTTGGATCACGAGATAACTTCTGGAAATGTTAAGGTATTTATTGAGTAAATTAAAAATTTTTAAGCGATGAGTTCCTGTGATAATCGAAAAAAACAGTGAAGCTTTAAAGACCTGTGATATCCCGAATGTATTTCCATTCATGAATTCTCGGAAATCGGGGGAAATGGTGGAAAAATGAATAAGAATCACATAATCGTTGCCATAGTGTTGTTAATCATCGGAACAATCCTCATCGCGGGTTGTACGTTCCCTGCAGGTTCTGAGAACCACACAAATAATGTGTCCGTAAATGTCACGACGTTCACGGATGCTGCAACGTCGCTTCAAACGCAATGTCCTCAATACGGAAATCCAATTCCGTGGATTATCATCAATCCCGTTGGAAATCATTACATCGGGGATGTATTCGAAATAAACGGGACAACGAATCTTGGAATTGACGAAAAAATTTTTGTTTACGTTGCTGGGCGGGTTCTTTCAGCGCCATATCCCGGTGTGGCGGGAACTACATATGGGACAAATGGAACTGCCAGAATATGGTGTGGCAATAGTGGATTTTTTTTCTGGAATTTTTCAGTAAATTCCTCCAGATTTAATACAAATTTTTACTTTGTACAGGTTGAAACGCGGAATATCTCCGCCACGAATTTTAGTCGGTTTGAAATGAAGATGTATTCACCTTCGGTGCTCTGAATGAACAATGTTCATTGTTTTTTCTCACGGGTAAATAAATTAAAAATTGAAGATATTTGAAGGAGAAAATAGTCATAAATGGATGACAATTTTTTTGTATATTGATCTTAATTGGATTTTCGATCGGGGCGGCGGCACCTCTCATAAATAGGGGTATATGGGCATCAGCCCCCATCAACGAATGAGAGTAATGAGAAAAAAAGAAGAGGAAAGCGTTATTCCGCCTTCGCAATCCCGATCGTCATCGCAACGCCCTCGACGTCCCACTCCTTGACAGAGGTGAACCGTGAAGTGTCAGGTGCTGACCCGTCCTTTGAGAACCCGAAGGACTTTGCCCGGACCTCATCGGAGATCATCGCGATCGTGGCCTTGTCCCTGATCAGGGCGAGCACCCGTTTGTCGCTGACGGACGCTTCGACCCGGATGTTGTCCTCAACCGCAAGATCGAGCTGCTTCCGCATATCCTGGATCCGCCGGATTACTTCCCGGGCATAGCCTTCCGCTTCGAGGTCCGGGGTGAGGGCCACGTCCACGTATACCGTGGCATCGGTCATCGGTGCCGAGAAGATGTCGGCCGGGAGCTGCTCGGTGAAGGTCACCTGCTCCGTGCCAATCTCGAACATCTCGCTGCCGCTGCCGAGCTGGTATGTCTTACCGGCATCGACTGCTGCCTTGATTGCATTGCCGTCAGCAGCCTCGATAAGGCCTTTGACCTTGAACGAGTTCTTCCCAAAGCCCTTGCCAAGGGCCTTCATCACGGGTTCGGCATGCCAGCCGATACGGTCCCATCGTCCCATGATGACCGAGACCTTCCGGGCGTTTGCCCGGTCCATGCAGACCGCGTTGAGCCGTTCAATCGCATTTTTCACTGCTTCAGAGCCGGTAACAACGACCACATCCGCAACCGGCCACCGGAGTTTCCGTTTGCCGGTCTGCCGGGCGTTCTGGGAGGCTTCGTCAAACGAGCGGACAAGGGCGACTGCTCCTTCGAGTTCTGCATTCACGAGTGCTGCGTCGCCAGAATTCCAGTCCAGCAGGTGGATGCTCGCCGGGTCCTTCTCGCACCGGAGGTTGCGATAGATCTCTTCGGTGAGGTGCGGACAATAGGGGGCAAGCAGCCCGGTGAGCCGGCGCATGACGTAATAGATCGTCTCGTACGCAAACACCTTCCCCTCGCTCTCGCCCTCAAGCCACATCCGGGGCCTGACGAGCTGGACATACCAGCGCGAGAGGTCTTCGAGGATAAAGTTCACCAGTTCCCGGGTAGCCCGGTGGAGCTGGCACTCCTTCATCGCGCCATCGACGGTTATTGCCACCGAGTTGATCCGGGAGATGATGAACCGGTCCTCGTCCGGCATCCGATCGAGATTCGCCCGCACATACGCGTCGTCCCAAACCCCGTTCTTCGATTCTGGTTCGAACCTGTCGAGGATCATGTAGGGCAGCGGGAAGCGGTACACGTTCCAGAGGATATTTATCGCCCGGTTGATGGTCCCGACCCCTTCCCAGTTGAACTTCAGGTCGTCCCACGGGGCTGATGACGACAGCACGTAGAGCCGGAGCACATCGACCCCGACCTTCTCGATCACATCCGAGGGGTTCACCACGTTCCCGAGGCTCTTCGACATCTTCTTGCCCTCAGCATCAAGGGCGAAACCGTGCATGCAGACACTCTTGTACGGCGACCTGCCAAACGCGATGGTGCTGGCGCCCAGCTGCGAGTAGAACCAGCCGCGTGTCTGGTCCTGACCTTCCGTGATGAAGTCAGCAGGCCAGAGAGTATCGAACTCTGCGGTCCTTCCCGGGTAGCCGAGCGTTGCCCAGGATGCGACTGCCGAGTCGAACCAGACATCGAAGATGTCCTCAACGCGTTTCATGGTGCCACCGCACTCGCAGGGGATCGTGAGCCCGTCCACATACGGGCGGTGAGGATCAGGAACCGGCTTGCCGCTTTGTTCCTCCAGCTCCGCAATGGTGCCGATGACGCGGTACTTGTTGCAGTTCGGGCAGACCCAGACCGGGATGGGGATACCCCAGTAGCGCTGGCGCGAGATACACCAGTCGCGGGCCTCCTTGATCCAGTCATAGAACCGTGCGCTGCCAGCCCATCTCGGATACCAGGTAACCTTTTCCACTTCAGAGAGCATCAGGTCCCGCATCTCCGAGGCTTTCAGGAACCACTGGGACGTTGCCCGGAAGATGATCGGGGTCTTGCAGCGCCAGCAGTGACCATAGCGGTGGGTGACGGTCTCCTGTGCGAGCAGGTGGGAACCGAGTGCAATGAGAACATTCCCGTTAGCTTCACGGACGTACTGGCCGGCAAACTCCCCCGCCTCATCCCTGAACTTCCCGGCGCCGTCAACCGGGCAGACGATCGGGAGACCTTCCTTTGTCCCGAGCACGTAATCGTCCCAGCCATGACCGGGTGCGATATGAACCATACCGGTGTTTTCAAGGGTAACAAAGTCCGCGACAACGACCTTGTGGTCAATGTCCCGCTGGAGCGGCACCTGCGAGAGGAGCGGGGAATCGTATGTCCACCCCGCGAGGTCTGCACCCTTCTTCGTTTCAAGGATGGCAAAGTCCTTGTACCGGGCTTTCTTGAGCACAGGTTTCACGAGGGGTTCCGCGATCCAGAAGAGTTCCTCGCGCCCGTCTTTTTGTGCGAGCACCTTTGCGTACCCGATGTCCTTTGAGACTGCAACCGCTACATTGGCCGGGAGGGTCCAGGGAGTGGTTGTCCAGATGACGAGAAATTCTCCGGGTTTGTTTTTGAGGGGGAACTTGACAAAGATCGAGGGATCACTCTCGTCCCCGTATTCCACCTCTGCATCCGCTATCGCCGTCTCACAACGGGGGCACCAGTTCACGACCCGGTTGCCCCGTTCGAGCATGCCCTTTTCTTCGGCTTTTGCGAGCGTCCACCAGGCAGCCTCGATATATTCCGGCATCACGGTCTGATACGCGCCGGGAAAATCGAGCCAGACCCCGAGACTCTCGAACTGGCTGTCCATCAGTTTCTTGTTCGTGACCGCGAAATGCCGGCACTTCTCGATAAATGCTTCTATCCCGAACTTCTCGATATCCTTCTTGGATACAAACCCGAGCTCCTGCTCGACCTTGACTTCAATGGGGAGGCCATGCATGTCATAGCCTGCCCGGTCGATGACGTGGCGCCCGTTCATGCGATGGTACCGGAGGATGCTGTCCTTCAGGATCTTGTTCCACGCGGTCCCGATATGGATGTGGCCGGTGGTATACGGAGGGCCGTCAACAAAAAAGAACGGTTTTCCCGTGCTGCGGTGCTGCCGGACCTCACGGTAGGTGTCATGGATCCGCCAGTATACCTGCACTTCGCGTTCGATATCTTTTATATTGAAGTTCGCAACGACTTCCTTCACAAAACCCCTCTTCCTCTCTTTTTATACGATCTGTGCGTGAAGAAATGTTTGTGCCACAGGACAAAGTAGTTTTTCTCTCTTTTGGCCGCTTTCAGATACCATGCCGGATCTTCCCGTTCGTGATGAAACGCTCACATCAATGGCAGGATCCGTCCGGACACGGGGGGCAATATGCCGGTTCAGGATCGTAATCCATAAATGTGATTCGTCTGTATTGAACATCATGAAGATCCCCCGGTATTTTGTACTTTTTGCAATGCTTGTCCTCCTCCTGGCAATCGCTGCCGGGTGTTCAACAACCCCGCAGAAGACTCCTGCAGCAACGCAGGCTCCCCTGGCAACACCCCCAACGCAGGCCATGGTCACGTCCACTGCCGTTCCCCGCACGGTATCCTCCCCCGGTCTTGACACGACGGTAAACGTGAAATCCAGTGGCCTTTCCTGTATCAATATCGGGGATTACCTGGGCGTCACGTACCTCTATCCCGACGATAAGTTCAAACTTGAGGCAGCGTCTCCGGGCGCCGGCACGATCACCGCAAACATCCTCTTTGTTGACGAGAACGACCAGCTCAAACTGCGGGAAATTACCCCCCGTCGCGATGCCATTAAGAATATCTGGGTATACGACGGGATTGTGCCGCTTGCACAGTTGAACGATATCACCATCCCCGTGGAGAAGACCTTTACCATCAAGCGGCAGAGCAAATATTACATCTGTGCCGATGACCGCCAGGAATCTGTGATCAATGAAAACATGTATCGGGTACCGGTCAAGCTGACAAAGCTCTGAAGACGGATCCGGCACTCTTTTTTTCCCCCATCGTATTCATGGCAGATGTCCCTCTCCTGATCCGGCAGTTTTTTTTAGAAAGGGCGGGAGGTTGTTCTGCAAAAACGGGGTGCAGGAAACCGTTATTCCGGCATGCTCCCCGGTCAGATGCACCACGGCGGTGTCGGGAGTTCGGGTCTCAGCTGCGAAGTGGTCGTGGTATGCGATCGGGGAGATGACCGTGCTCCGGGTCATCCTGACCGTCCCGGTTGAGGGGGGAACGTGTCGTGTCCTCGCATCAACGAACCCGGAAAAAAAGGTAGTCTTCCTGTCATTCCATCCGGATCTTCTCGGGGCAGAAGGACTGCATCAGCTGTTCGAGATGGGTGAAGGATTTCTTGTGATCGATATAGACCCGGAACGACCCTGCTCCCTCCGCATTGAAGGTGATGTATCCCGAGAGGAGCACGGGCTTTTTTAAGCTGATGCTGATCATGTCCTTCTTCAACGCCTCGAAGACCTTGAGCTGCTCAAGCTCCTGAATGGATTTCTGGCGGGTGTCGACCGTCATGCCGAAGAGCTCGTCCATGATGAATGCGCCGAACTGGACATTCTGGGACTTTTCGGCATCAAGATCCGGATTGCGGATGACGAAGACCCGCTGGTCGGTGGCATACACCCCGTACCCTCCGGTTGACGAACCGATGGCCCCCGCGATCGCACCGCCCACGCCATCGCCTGATACCTTGAGCGTGATGCTCGAGATCCCACCCAGGTACATCTCCTGCACGGCGGCATCAGCAACCGCCTGAGGCTCCCCGACGGTGATCACCTCGATTGCGGCTATCAGCGCACCTTTCCCGTCATAGACCGGGGAACCCTTGCCCCAGAGCAGCATCGGTTTGCCCTTGATCTTCACGTGCTCCATCTCGCCGATATAGGTGTCCCCGACCTTCTTTATGGGTGGAAGGTTTGCGGCCGCGGGGCTGCCCGGCGGCAGGAAGATGTGGTCTATGAGCATGGGCATCTGCCTGCCGTAGAACGGGACCGCATACTCCTGTCCTCCCTTCCCCAGCATCTTCGCTCCCTCAACACCGGTCAGCTGCTCGATTGCGGTGTTCCATGCAATGACACAACCGCTCTTATCGATGGCGAAGACCGGGTTTTCAAGCGACTGGATGGTATCGACAAGGCCTTTCCAGTCATAGGTTTCGGTCCTGGGTGGCGTTGAAGATGGTGCCGAAGGAGCTGCTGCCACCGGGATATAACCAGCGTTCTCGCTTCCTTTCCCGCCAATCCTGAGCAGCCCTTCGGCGTTGCGCCCCGCCACCTGGTACTCAGACACAACCCCGTGTGCTGAGAAAAATCCGTGATACGACCACTGGAGTAACGGGGTTTTTCCCCCGTCCGTCCGGACATGGTGCTCCAGGAGGATATCCGGCTTCACGGCAGAAAGGTTCTGCAGCTGCGCAAGGACGAGAGAGTTCTCTTCTGCCGGGATGAGGGAGAAGAGATTCTCGTGTATCATGTCGTTATACTGCTTCCGGAAAAAATGGAGAGCGGCCTCGTTTGTATACGTCAGTGATCCGTCCGGGAGTACGCGGCAGAGAATATCCGGGGAGCTCTCGACAACAGAGTGGTAGAACCGCTCCCACTCTATGAGTTCCTGCTCGGCTTTCTTTATCGGCACGCTGGCATTGATGAACCCGATTAAGCGGGGGAACTCCTTATCCGTATCGGCGCCTTTCTGCACATAAAAATTTGCGCCGCTGTTCAGGGCGTCCATGGCGATATGGGCAAGCCGTTTTCCCGTCACGATCACAAAGAGGGACTGGCATCCCCGTGCACGGACCTCGCTGAGCAGGGCGAGACCGTCCATATCCGGCATGGCATAGTCCGAAATTATCACATCGAAATAGTGTGTATCCAGCAGGTCCAGCGCTTCCTGAGCTGAGGTGAGGGTCCTGACAACAAATCCCGGTTCCCGCTCAAGGACCCTCTTGAAAGAATCCAGGACAGACGGGTCGTCATCGACCATGAGAATCGATATGGTATTGGATGGGGGCATCAAATCTTCACCAGTAACTAAATCAGTCTCTACTCACTCCAAGTTAAAAAAGATTATTTAAAAAAATTATTATTATAATCTCTTTCAAGAGGCCTTTTCGGCACAACCCGGACACGCCGGAATCTCACACGGGTTCTCTCTCCAGATCGCGCAGGTCAGCGACAGGGAATCCCGGATGAATGCGGTGGATCATATGCCGCAGGGCGGATGATTGGCGGGATAGTGTCGTGCTCGTGTGTGGGGACCGTGTCAGAGATCGCTGTCGCTGTCAGGACCGGTTGGTATACCAGATAATGACCTGGGATAGTGAAGGCGTACTCCCCGGTCCCTTCCCGGTAAATGCGGTGACACTGGCTTTGCATCCCGCCGCCCGGTCCTCCACACCCCGATCGCAATGTTCTGCCATTACGGACTATGAACAAAATCTTACTTGAAGCAACCCAGCTGGCAGCCGTGGATTTTGATACCCTGTGAATTACAATATTCAGCGATATCTTTCTTGTGGATCTGGTACTTTCCTGCGATGGAAAATGCCTGCGGGCAGGTGATCCTCTTTTCAATCCCTTCTGCTTTGAATGCCTCTGCAATCTTCTCTGTGTCCATGGTAACAATGTGCTGTGTACTTCCTGAAAGGGTTTACTCTCTCTGATGTAAAAAAATGCTCAATTGTTACCCGGTTCCTGTTCTCCAGGAGGATCCCGGGAAGAGGATCTCACCCTTCCCTTGGAAGGGAATCCTGAAACCGGTATCTGGATTACCGTTGTGGACTGCTCCATGCATCAGAACCTCTCCGCGTCATGGTCAGGCAGGACGGTTTTTCCAGAGAGGGGTATTTGAGGAGGTACATACACCAGGAGAAAAACAGTATCCCCAGCACCAAGAGGCTTATGGAAACCACCGCCCAATATCAGTTCAATGAAGATCGCATTCGTCAGCTCCCGCCAGGACAAGGCAGGAGAAAATATCCGGCACCACCTTGTACAGCTGCTGGATGCTGACGGGATTTCCGGGAAGCCGCAGGGGCGCTCGTACGAGTTTCTTGAAACCGATGGACGTCTGATCCACGCGGAGGGAATTGATAAGAAGGCTGATGCCGATCTTGTCATTTTCATCTCACGGCATTCCAGTACCAACCCGGTCCCGGTCCTGACCGTGCATGTCACCGGCAACTTCCGGGAACCGGAACTGGGCGGCAGTGCCCGGACACTCGCTCCCGCAGCGAGTCCGATGATGCAGGCAACCCTCCGGGAACTCGTAAAACACTGTCCCGGGGGCTACCGGGTCTCCTATGAGGTGACACATCACGGGCCGACCGGCCTGGATCTCCCCTCGTTCTTTCTTGAGATCGGCAGCACCGAGAAAGAATGGGTGGACAGAGCAGCCGGGATGGCTGTTGCACAGAGCGTACTCTCTGCCGTCCCGCAGGACCCGGTCCCGCTCATCGGGTTTGGCGGCACCCACTACGCAGCCCGGGAAACGGAGATCGCCCTCACCTCCCGGGGAGCGTTCGGTCACATCGCCCATACGCGG
>CAZCZK010000073.1:9733-11121 GCA_964503195.1 uncultured Methanoregula sp. | reverse complement strand
TCGATGACCTGGTCACGGGGATTCACATGGTCAGCCAGACTCTCATTGAACGGGGCTTTGGTACGTATCTCCTGTGTGCCATCTTCCGGTTTGAGGATGCAAACCCTGTGTACTGGATCTACAACTTCAAGCAGGGACGATACTATCCCTTTGTTCCCCTTCCCGACAAGAAACGTGACAATGCCGCTGAATTCAGGATGAAATCCCTGCTCGAGAAGGAGCTCCCGGTTGAAAACGATACCGGGATGTGGTATCCCCTCTGGGGTATACCGTTATAATCCCGGCTGCTGCTGCCCTTGTAGAGCACGATATCGCGTCGGGTTTCCCCGTTTCAGTCTTTGAAAATTCCCGTACCCCGGAAAATATCCCGGGCTTCCTTGATGGTCAGATCAGCCATCGGCACGATGATATCGGATGTAACGAGTTCCTTGTCATCAACTGGCTCGCCTTTACTCTTGATGGTGCTGATCAGTTTTGCCAGGTTTTTCTTGTACGCGTTCTCATCCCCCTTCTGCACATTCTCCACGATGGTGTTGTCGATCTTGTTCAGGGTGTCAAACAGGCTGCTCTTGACGTTATACTGCCCTTCACCCATGATGCGTATGATCATTTCCGTACCTCCGCCATGAGTTTTGAGAGTTCGGCATCGACGCTGCCCTTCTGGCTGACCTTGGCCAGCTCCCGGTCAATATCATCCCCGCTGCTGGTGACATCAGTGAGGGTACCCTGCTCGATCAGTTCGTCCAGGGCTGCGGAGCGGGCCTTCATCTCATCGGTCTTGTTCTCTGCCCGCTCTATCGAGGTGCCGATATCAGCCATCTCTTCACTGATTCCCGAGAGCGATTCACTGATCTTGACCGTTGCCTCGGCAGCGGAATATTGTGCCTTTATGGTCTCTTTCTTGGTCCGGAAGACCTCGATCTTCGTGGAAAGCCGTTGTTCTGCGGCTACCAGTTTGGCCTGCTCTGCCTCAAGAGTGCCGATCTCCTTGTCAAGGTTCTCGACCTGCGAGAAGACGGCACTCTTCCGTTCCAGGGAGACCCTTGCCAGGTCTTCCCGGTTTGCCCTGGCGGCATCCCGCGCCTGGCCGTCCAGTTTCTGGATGCTCTGGAGCAGTTTCTCCCGCTGGAGCTGCAGCCGCTTCTTCGCAGTCGTAACCTCTGCTACTCCGCGCTTGACGTTCTGGAGCAGTTCGAGCTGCTTCTCGTACGAATAGTCAAGCGTCTCGCGGGGATCCTCCGCTGCTCCGAGCAATTTGCTCATCTTTGCCTTGATGATGGTTGCCATCCGGTTCAAAAGACCCATTCATGTGCCTCCTTTCTTTCTCCAAGTTCGTTGTATCAATGCTAATAACTGGTGAGATGGACGATATACTTTTTGCCCGTTCC
>CAZCZK010000073.1:0-9633 GCA_964503195.1 uncultured Methanoregula sp. | reverse complement strand
TGGTCATCCTGATGGTCGCCTCCCTGCTCCTTGCAGGAATTCCCGCGGTTCTGGCAGCGGACGGGACAAATGCACCATCGTCCGTTGGGGGCACCATCATCGTCCGGTCCTTTCCTTCGGGAGCGGCCGTGTACCTCAACGATGACTACATCGGCAATGCCACTATTGTAAAACGCGCCGGCATCCCCCCCGGGAAGTATCTGGTCAGGGTCAGCATGGCCGGGTACATTGACGATATGGCCCCAATAGAACTCTTTGACGGCAGCACCCGGGAGATCGGTTTTAATCTTGAGCCTGCCTCATCAGCCACTGCTGCACCCACGGGAAGCGGATCGATTGCTGTCGACTCCAGCCCGAGCGGGGCGGTTGTCATCCTTGACGGGAAAACGGTCGGCACAACCCGCATGGACGGATATGCATTTATCATGGAGAATGTCCCGGCCGGCAACCATACCATATCCGTGGAACTATCAGGCTATCCCCCGTACACCAGCACCCTCACGGTTCCAAAAAACCAGGTGGTCAAAGTCACGGCAAACCTCGTAACCGGGACCCCCACCATCTCTGGTACTATGGTCGCCACTACGGACCGCACCAAACCTGCCCCGCTTTCACCCCTCCCGGCTATTGCGGCAGCCGGCCTCATCGGTCTTGCAGCAGTGATCCGACGTTCCTGATTTTTTTATGCATTATGACCAGACAAATGCGGAACATTCCCATGAACAGAGCCCACGACATGAGACTATCTCCTCACCCCCGCACCTGCGTTGCCCTGATGCTGGTATTCCTTATCTCTCTGGCCGTTACCCCGCTCGTTTCTGCTGCACCCCCGTCATCCGTCACAACAACTGCGACGGTGCCTCCCGTCCTGCTGGCGTGTGCCCGTGCAACGAATCCCATCGTCGAGTTCAGCTGCAGTTTCCCCGGAGATCCTTCTGCTTCAATACCGGACGGCCCCCCCTACAGCATAAAATGCATTGATAAGTCGTCCATCGGCTCCAACCAGTCTATCGCGTCATGGAACTGGGATTTCGGGGATGGGGGCAGCAGCACTGATCAGAATCCCTGGCACACCTATTCCGAGGCCAGCCTGTACGAAATCAGGTTAACCGTGGGTTCATGGTGCGGGAGTCAGTATTCCAACACAACGAGCGTTAGCCTGTCCACCTTCTGCAGCGTCCCGGAACCGGCGTTTACCATCAATGTGACTGAAGGATTTGCACCGCTGGCAGTCCAGGTGACCGATGCTTCGAAAAATACACCGGAAGGTGTTACCCGGTGGACCTACTGGTTTGACGATACCCACACCAGCTACCAGAGAAACCCGGTCTTCATCTATTCCACGCCGGGCACCTATATGATCAACCAGACGGTATGGAAGGATTGTGTCCGGATAAGCAGCACGCTGTATCCCCCTTTGTCCCGCAGGATTATTGTTCATCCTCCGCTTTTTACCTCTCCGGGTAGTAACGGATCTGCCGATCAGCAGGCGGCCGTAGTTCCCGGCACCGGGCTATTTTCCACGACAGCCGCAGGTGCTTCCGGTACCCGTGACATCGGAGCAGATGCGGACGTCGTGCAAACCGTACCCGGCATCCCTGGTACCGGCACGCTCTCTGTCATGACGGAACCCGCCGGTGCACAGATTTATGTTGATAATGTCCCGCGGGGGGTCAGCCCGGCCACCGTTCCGGACCTCCCCGCAGGTACCCATACCCTCCGGCTCGAACGGGAAGGCTACAAGAACATGACGGTACCGGTCCTGGTGCATGACGGGACGGCAATCACGTTCGGGACCACCCTTGCGCCCGAATCCGGTGGAATTGCGATCGTGCCGGTCATTGTCCTCACGATCATCGTCATTGGGGTGATTGGGATGGGAATATACCTGTTCAAGACCCTGAAAAAGGAGTAAATACACCCCCTTTTCGCGGTGGAACCCATAATCAGCACGTCAATCCTCCGCGTGCTGTAATGAGACCATCCGCGGGAAGATCGGGCACCATTCTCCCCTTGTGACGATACGGGATGGCACATTCTCCATTACCCTCCTTCGAGTGACATTTCATGCTCTATGAATGATCGGGCGTTGAGGGGAGGGGTTTTCCATCAGGATGGATTTTTTTAGGGATTTCTTCAACCATTTTCCTGACGAATGCCACCGGGAACGGGCCACCATGACCGGTGTGAAACGTTCGTGGGTTATACGCGAGCAGCATTTTGACGCTCGTAGAGATCTCCGCGGGATTATCCGCCCAAAAGGGAAGACCTGGTTCTCCGGAGGGGATTTGCGGGGAGATGAGATCTCCGGTAAATACATCGCCGTCCCCGAGGAGGACGGAAACGGAGCCCGTCGTATGGCCCGGCGTAGGAATTACGCTCCCTATTATCCCGTAGGGAGCAAGATCCAGCGTTCCGTTGATGATAATCGCAGGATTTAATGGAGGATACGTCGTCGTGTTCACCGATCTGATGAAGACAGCAGCAATCCTTCCGGTCAGCTCGACCGGTACGAGCGTACCCTGTATCCCGGTGCGGAGCATCAGGGCATCGTCCTGATGGACAGCGACCGGAGCACCGGTAATTTCCTGCAGGCGTGCGGCCGATCCTGCGTGATCCCCATGGCCGTGTGTGACGAGAATCAGCCGGATTTCCTGCTGCCCGATCCCCGCCACCTCCAGTGCGTTCAGGATGGCACCTTCGCTTCCCGGAACGCCGGTATCGATCAGGATCACCCCGTCCTGTCGTATGATATACGCGTTCACCATGCCGCACTTCACCGGGATGATTTGGACGGGTCTCATCTGCTCATCTCCTCTCCAAATGGTACCTGCCGGGCATCATTGTCGGACCGGATAAACCCCGGCTTCCCTGGGGGTTTCACGGCCATTCTTCGTGTGCTCAGTATTCACATCAGATTTTCAAGCGTAAAAAATTCTGGCAGATACATGAAACACACTCATAAACAATCGCAACGTGAAAAAATATGAGTTCCTTCCAGGAGTAATGTTATACATTGAGTTTCCGTTGTACCTCATCAATTGATGGATCGGATTCCACGGCATGTAATTTCCTGAGTGCATCTCCCCGTTTCATATTCCCCTGCCGGACAAGGGCCGCCAGATCATACCCATAGGGATGGATATGGTATTTATCCAGATGGTTCTTTATTGCAAATGCGTTCAGCAGACAGTTGGATGAATTATGGTCTTTGAGGCCCGGGTCTGTCCACCCAAGTTCAATACATTGTTTTTTAAATTTTGTTTTATCATATTCCCAGACAAGAAACGGGTGGATAATCGTAACCTGGGGTTCAGGAGAACCTGACCGGATAAGATCCCCGTTGATCAGGTACATAGCGCGTTCCGCTACCCCCATGGACTTCAGGTTCCCGTCAAAAAGTTTTCTCATCCATACCAGGAACGGGTTCGTCAGCGTGATGAAGGGAGCATCAGTCTGACCCGGTGAGAAGGCAAAAACAATATAGGGAGTTTTCGTGGTCACGGCCAGCTCAATAATTTTCTGTTTGATGATACTGATACACGTATTACAAATGTCACTCGCCCGGTATTTTGCAGATGCGGGATACGCATCTCTTGAACGGGCAGCCCTGGAGAACGCATCCTGCAGCCTGTTTTGATCCAGGGCCAGGCGAAGGTACTGGCTTTTTGTCAGCTCGCAGAACTTGCGGGCATTCTCGAGGGCAGTATCTGAGATAAATCCATTGTCAAACTGGACTGCAAGAATATTCAGGTCAGGGTAGTCTCTCTTCAGCCTGTACAGGGTGTACGAGGAATCTATCCCCCCCGACAGGGCAAAAATAACATCATATTTCCCCTGTGCCGGAGGGGACCTCAGCAGGAGGTCCAGCCGGGTGCGATATTCCTCTTTTTTTTCCTCGGTAAGTGGTGTGAACTGTTCACAGAACTGGCATAACCCGGTATCCGGATGAATGGATATTCCCGGCGTATGTGAATCCAGAACGCATTTTTTACAGGTAGTCGTGTCCATAGCCGCCCAAAACATTCATCCCTGTTTCAGGGTCATAACCGATTTGTTGATCCCGGCCAGGGTGTCAAAATTTTCAGGAGTTAACATTTCCATGGGGATTTCGATTTTATATTTGTTTTCGAGGAAATCAACAAGCTGGATTAAAATGATGGAATCGATTACACCAGTTTCCGTCAAAGAGTCATTTTCCTGCAATGAAATTTTTTCCGTGAGGAAGCCTTCTGTTTTTAAAAAAAATACTACATCGTCTTCAATTTCGCTCATGGCCGTCACTGTATATCCGTTATGTGAATGTAAGATAAGTATGGTAGACTGATAAATTTTTTCAAGTAGCAGGTGGAAGAAGTTGTAGGTAAACCATGGCGCCTTCTGAAAAAGCCGGTTATAATATCATGAAAGAGATGCTGAAAAACAGCCAATCTCTGAAAATAAAACTCTCCACGTTCATTCGGGACACGGTGAACGATCAGTTCCGGAAAGATGGCATTGTTGTCGGTGTTTCAGGCGGGATAGACTCTGCCGTAGTCGCGGCTCTCTGTGTTGAGGCGCTGGGTCCAGACAGGGTTTATGGGCTTATCCTCCCGGAGAAGGAGTCGTCACCGGCAAGCAGGGAGCTGGGAATAGATTTATGCAAGACCCTGCAAATTCCTTTCCGGGAAGTCCCTGTCACTCCGATGCTGGAATCTTTCGGCATCTATGCCGGTAAAGAATCCCTCATACGGGAGGTCTTTCCCCAGTATGACCCGGCATATCATACCACATCCCTGACCCGTCCACCCTTATTCACGGGTGAGAGGACGCTTAATTTACCCTCCCTTGTGCTTTTAAAAAACAAGGAAACCATCAGTACAAAACGGTTGTCCTCTGCACAGTTTTTACACATGCTCAGCCTCCAGAATGTCAAACAGAGAACCAGGATGATTGTCGAGTACATGCAGGCAGAAAAAATGAATTATCTTGTCTGCGGAACGACAAACAAAACGGAAATGCAGACCGGCTGGTTCGTGAAGTACGGGGATGGTGGCGTGGATCTGGAACCAATTGCAAACTGCTATAAAATGCAGGTATTCAAGCTTGCTGAACTGCTCGGTATCGATAACCGGATCATAAAACGAGCACCAAGCCCGGATACCTGGAGTCATTTCACTTCAGATGAAGAAGTTGCCCTCAGGATACCCTATGATATTCTTGACCAGCTGCTTTTCGCTGAAGAGAACCACCTCCCGCTTGATGTGATCCAGGCGAATACGAAGATGGACACACTACACATTGAGTGGGCACAAAAACATATCCGCAGTCTGAAGAATGCTGCAAGAGTTATCCAGCTTTCCCCCCCCGTCTGCGTCTGACAGGAATAATAGATGTTTTTTCCCCCCTGACGCGATTCCTGCGACTTTCAGGATACCATTGATTGCTTTCAGGGGAGTCTCACGCAAGGAAGGACCGTGTCGGGTCAAAGGGCTGGTAACCAATGCATCCTCCGTTTTTCCCTACGATTAACACCCCGGGAGGCATCCGGGTGTATCGAGAAGAGGCATGCCGGCTTTCTACGGTCATTTCCCCGTTTTCCCTGAATATGAACCCCACACCCACTATAGATCGGAAATGTACCGGCTTTATTTTAAAATAATCCGATTGAGTTGCATGGTGGACCTTTAATTTTTGCCATTTCCAGCTCCATGATTCCTTCTTCGATAGAAGTGAAAAACGGCGGGAACCCGATAGAATTTAAGTGCTATTCCATGCAACTATGAGTCAGGATCTCTCTCTGGAGCGATGGGATTGGCCTCTCCATGCACTACACCCCCGATACAATCCACCCCTCTGAAACCTTGGTGTAAAAACTCTTCAAACAGGTGTTCACGGGATTCCTTCACAGCCTGCTGGAGGATGTGTGATGTGGTGACATTACTTGCCGACATCCGGCTGTTCGATTTCTCTGTCCCCGCTCATCTTGACAGCCAGGAAAGAGAACGGGAACGGACCCTGAAGTCAGACTATTTTAAAAAGAGATTCATTGTGTCCCGGGCTGTCATGAAACCGGTTCTTCAGCACCTTGTCGGGGAGAGCATGGTTTCGCATAACCTTCTGGAGAGGGAAGAGAACGGGCGGCTCAAAGTGCACGGACGGCCGGATATTTTCATCTCCGTTTCCTATTCAGGAACCTGCATTGCGCTCACGCTGGGAAAACAGAAAACGGGCAGCGACATCGAGATGGTGCGTCCGCTGGATATTCGAAAGATCCGGTCCTGTTCTCTCTTTGATCAGAAGCCGGGAAACGAGCAGGAACAGACCCTTCATTTCCTCCAGCAGTGGACAATGGTGGAAGCTTATGCAAAATTACAGGATATGTCTCTCTATCCCCTGTTAAAAGAACGATATTTTTTCAAAGACACACACTTTGTCTCATACCAGACAGATCACCACTTGGTTCTGTCACTGGCGTCTGATTCTCCTCTCAAAAAAAATGTGCTTCTCTGGATCGATCCTGGAGATTGGCCCACTTTATCATCATCTGAACTCATGGGAGGACAATCCTTTTAAGGGGGAGGCTGATCCGGATCCCAGACCGGTATGAAAAAATCACGGGTACCGTCTTATTTTATTCCATACGATCAACAAGGATTTGCGAGGGAATATGAGAAAGATTGCCTTCCCCGGCGGAAGGTGAAAAAGTACAACCTGCCGGTGATAGAAAATTGTCGATTGCCGGGGCTTTGCCCCGCCGCTTGAGAAGCCCCGGTTGCGATAATGTTGTAGTACCTAAACTGTGATTTTAGGTAATACCAAGGAATCGGATGCGCGATTGAGCATCCCTGGGGGCTGGGGCAAGGGGGGCCTCCTGATAGAGAGGGAATTTCGTCGCTCAGTTGTTTTTTTACCCCAAACCAATTTCAATAAAATAAGGAATATGTCTCTCTGGTGAACATAACCGGTGTCACCAACACGGACATTCACTATGACACTCTACCCTTAGGAATCCAGATCCTCATTTTGCGATTTTATATATTCTAATATTTTATGGCGATCGACTTTGTTTGAAGAATTGAGCGGGAATTCGTTCATCAGTAGTACTGTTTTTGGTATTTTATACGAGGGTAAAGACCGCTTGCACAGATTCAGTATCTCACCTTTTAACTCTTCACCGTCTGTATGAATCGGTTGAACTACTGCTACAACCGCTTCCCCTAAAATATCATCTGGTAAACCAAGTACAACGCATCCTGATACAGTATCCAGGGTCATAATCAGTTCTTCAATCTCATCGGGAGAGACCCGGTACCCGGCAGGTTTTATAATATTCTTTGCTCTTCCTGTCACGAAAATATATCCCTCATTATCGATGGTTGCCAGGTCTCCGGTGAAAAGCCTGCCATTTTTGATTACTTTTTTTGTCTCCTCCGGATCCCGGTAATAGCATTTCATAATGTTATCACCAGCAGCGACGATCTCTCCCTCTTCTCCCGGGTTTACCGGGTCTCCGCGACTATTCAGAACCTCCAGCGATACTCCCGGAATACCCTTGCCAATCGATCCTATCCTCTCCCATAACACGTGAGGAGGTAAATAGGATAGCCGTGCCGTAGCTTCCGTAGCACCATACATGACAAAAAAATCTTTATCCGGAAAAGAATCGGACATTATGCTGATGTATTTATTCGCCAGATGCCCTCCTGCCTGCGTAAAATATCTCAGGCTTGGAAAGTCACGCGTGATAAAATCTGTTTTGTTCATGAGTATCTGATAGGTACTCGGCACACCGGCAAATCCCGTGCATTGATAGGTATTAATCTCGCTGATGACCGAACTGAGGAAAACAGCGTTACTCAGAATTAAACTTCCGCCAACACGAATATGAGTGTGGAGCAAAGATGCGCCGTAACTGTAAAAAAATGGTAAAACGACACACATCCGGTCATTTTTCGTGAGATCCAGATAACGGATAATCGACTCTGTATTGGCGATTAAATTTTTATGGGAAAGTACAACACCCTTCTTTTCCCCGGTGCTTCCGGATGTGAAAATAATAACGGCACTATCTTCAACGTCCCGTTCCTGAGTGAAGTCTTCCTCAATGATGGGTATCGTTTCCAGGATGTTCTCATCGATAGTATTTTCTCTGAATTTTGTCCTGAACTTATGGTGTACAAAGTAACCGGAGAAATCACACCGGGATACAATATTCCTCAGGTCCCTGTCAGAGATTTTTGTTTCAACCAATACGGCAATATTACCACTTTTTATTATGGATAAATAACTTATAATGAAAAATATATTATTCTCAGACAACAATAGGAATTCCTTGTCCGAACCGTATTTTTTATGGATATGTGTTGCAAGAGCGTTTACTTTTTTATATAATTCTTTATACGTTATCCTCTCCCTGGGGCCTATGATTGCGTCTTTGTCAAAACCCTGACAATTTTCGAGCAGATACCATGCAAAGTTGGACATACATCAATTATTCCGGTATTCATGTACCATTGTCTTTTCATTGCAAAAGTATCCATCGCTCATCCTCAGCTGGATTAAACCAAGCGGCCTGTGCACGCCGGTAAACCGCATACCTGTTCTGAGAGGTCCGTTCACCCGGCCCCCTCAGGTCCCCTGCCAATGGTTATACGCCAGGTTGAGGAGTGGTACAAATTCCGCTGTGGCCTTCTGGTTACCGGCTTTGCGGGGATGGTCATCTCTTGCGGCCGTCGGATATGCGGTTGTGTCGAACGCCCCTCCGATATCTGCTATATGCTGGATCGTATGATTCCACCAGCGATGATGATTCCCGGTCTCCTTGTTCAGATCATTAACCTTCGGACTTCCCGCGTTTGTTGTCAGGACATTATAGAAATCAAACACAGCGACATTCTTATACGGATAGTCTTTCAGCCAGTCATTCACAAGCCATTGGTTGAAAGTTCGCGCGTTGCCCGCGTTCTTCGTGCTGATCAGAGGTGGTGCAGTGATAACGACGAAGAGGGTTTCCTGGTGCTCCCGGAAATAGGGCAGCAAATCGATATAGATTCCCTTGGCATTTGCAATCGTATGGTAATCTGAATCAGAGGCCAGACCCTTTAACGGGTTTGCATCGATCGACGGTATCGGATCCCCCGGATTTCCCCGGAGATCCGAGTTCGGGAAACAGGATTTGAACATGACTATCTGGTTTTTCCCCCCGGGATCAGCCTTTAACCGGCTATAGGAGGAGTTCTGGCCACTTTCCGCGTACACGGCGTTCATGATCTCCATGGACTTCGGGCCTCTGAACCACATCCACCAGTGCCCGATATCCGTCAGGGATCCAATGGGAACAGTGCCCCCCTCAGGCACCAAACCCCAGCCGTAGTTGGTATCACTCACAAAGTAATTGTTATTAAGCATGGCAACACCAAGTCCCCCGTCATTGTCTTTTAACCAGTTACTCCCCGAGGAGTGATGAAGGAAGATGAGCTTGACCGGTTGCACCGGTGATTCAATTGAACTATTTGACCTCTGCCTGTCATCAGCGATTACACCGGGGACTGTTGTATTGGTTTTTCCGAATCCCAATGATTCTTTTATTGTACAAAGGGATGAGAAGCAAAACACCGCAACAATCAGTAAACTGACTAATTTTTTCAAGGA
>CAZCZK010000072.1:0-11843 GCA_964503195.1 uncultured Methanoregula sp. | reverse complement strand
TTCGACCTCAGAGCCGTACCGGGATACCCCGCCCTCTGAGATACTCTTTTACCTCCTTTACCGTGAACTCCCCGTAGTGGAAGACGCTTGCTGCAAGGCAGGCATCCGCTTTTCCTTTCGAGAAGCCGTCGTAGAAATGCTCAAGGGTACCGACCCCCCCGCTTGCGATGACCGGGATGCCGGCGGCATCAGATATGGCAGCCGTGATGGCGATATCGAAGCCGTTTTTCGTGCCGTCGGTCTCCATGCTGGTGAGGAGGATCTCGCCAGCCCCCCGCTCCTCGGCTTCCTGTGCCCACCTGACGGTATCGATCCCCGTCGGCTTGCTCCCGCCATAGATGACGATCTCGTACCAGCAGGACCTGCCGTCTTCGAGCAGTACCGGGACAGCCTTCTCGTTTTTGGTAAAGTTCCGGCGGACATCCATCGCGACCACCATACACTGGGTGCCGAACGCCTCGGCACCCCGGGTGATGAGCATGGGATCGTGGACGGCGCTTGTGTTCAGGCTTACCTTGTCGGCACCGGCCCGGAGGATCTGCTGGATATCATCAAGGGACCGGAGGCCGCCACCAACGGTGAGTGGGAGGAAGAGCTGGTCAGCCGCACGCTGGATGAGGTTGATGATGATCCCGCGTTTCTCCTTTGACGCGGTGATATCGAGGAAGACGACCTCGTCAGCGCCCTGATCGTTGTACCGCCCGGCCAGTTCAACCGGATCGCCGGCATCCCGGAGGCCGAGAAAGTTCGTTCCCTTCACTACCCGGCCATCCTTGAGATCGAGACAGGGAATGATCCGTCGCGTGAGCACCATGAATAGACCTTGACCGGCCGGAACTATCTATATTTCCCCTGCGGTCGCCTTCACGGAGTTTTTATGTTCCCTGCCGTCCCTGATCATACGGTAGTCACTATCCGGGCAGACCCGGGTCTCGCCCCCCGTTGAGGATATCCATGAACTCAGGAAAACTGAAGATCGAATGGGCTGCGCAGTACATGCCGGTGCTCGCTGCCATAAAAAAACAATTTATCCAGGAACACCCGTTTGCCGGCATGACGATTGGCATGGCGCTCCACGTTGAGGCCAAGACCGCGAACCTGGTCACCACGCTCGCTGCCGGGGGGGCAACGGTGCATATCACCGGCTGCAACCCTCTCTCGACACAGGACGATGTGGCAGAAGCCCTCAGGGATGTGAAGAATGTTCACTGCTATGCGAAACGGGCCTGCACGGTCGACGAATACTATGCTGCCATCGATCAGGTGCTCGACGCAAAGCCGGTCATCACCATCGATGACGGCATGGACCTCATCCATTATATCCATACCCGGCGCCGCGACCTCATAAAAGGGGTCATTGGCGGGTGCGAGGAGACGACGACCGGGATCCACCGGCTCCGCTCCATGGCAGAGGAGGGTAAACTTGAATTCCCCGTCATCGCGGTCAATGACACCCCCATGAAGCGGTTCTTCGACAATGTCCACGGCACGGGGGAGAGTGCCCTGTCGTCGATCATGATCACGACCAACACCCTGATCGCCGGAAAATATTTCGTGGTCGCGGGGTACGGGTTCTGCGGTCGCGGCCTTGCGAAGAAGGCCCACGGGCTTGGTGCAAAAGTCATCGTCACCGAGATCGATCCAAGGCGTGCCCTTGAGGCCCATATGGACGGTTTTCTGGTGATGTCCATGGACGATGCGGCGGTGATCGGGGACATCTTTGTCACCACGACCGGCAATGTGGGCGTGATTGCTGCAAAGCACTTCAAAAAAATGAAAAACGGCGCAATCCTCGCAAACGCCGGCCATTTCAATGTTGAGATTGATATCGGTTGGCTTCATGAGAACGCTGACAAGGTTATCCGGCGCGACGGTATCGAGACCTTCATGCTCAAAGGAAAAGCAGTTCACGTACTTGCCGAAGGCCGGCTCGTCAACCTTGCCACGCCCAAGGGAATGGGTCACCCGATCGAGGTCATGGACTTAAGCTTCGCCCTGCAGGCGCTCTGCGCCCGCCATATTGCACTGCACGGGAAGAAGATGAAGGGCGCTGTGTACGAGGTCCCGCAGGAGATCGACGAACGGGTGGCCAACCTCAAGCTCTCCTCGCTCGGGCTCTCCATCGATACCCTGACGAAGGAGCAGAAGAAATACGGCTCCAGCTGGGATATCGGGACTTAAAAAAGAGCTCCCTGCCGGGTTCTATTTTTTTACCTTTTTCCAATTCGGTTTCTCGTGTAAGGAGGAACTATGAGAGCCCCCCGCCTCAGGGCCTCTTTGAGGCATGGCGGGCAGGTTGCCTATGAGGGAATGAAACCGCTGCCAGAAAGCGCCGGAACACTCACCGTTTTTCTATAGGAGGGGAAGGCCCCGGTCATTTCGCTCACCCCTCCCTTCCCGCGAACAGGTACTCCTGGGCCCAGCCACAGTACTCCCCGAAATGCTCCCGTGCATAGGAGCGGATCCTGTCGTACTCACGCTTCGTCATGGGAGTATCCGCAGAAAGTTCGGGGAGATAGTGCTCCTGCATAATCCTGCGGATCCAGACGTCAACAGGAAACGCCTCGTGCTTCTGGAAGGCAAAGAGCAGGATGCAGTCTGCTGCTTTCGGGCCGACTCCGTGGAGTTTCATAAGTTCCCTGCGGGCTTCTTCGTAGGGGAGATTCCGGATACGACGCTCCCAGACCTTCTCGTTGGTGACGAGACCTGAAGTACCGTACACATACGGCTGGCGGTAACCGAGCCTGCATTCTGTCAGACCTTCATGACCGCCACAGGAGATCGCTTTTGGTGCAGGGAAGGCATAGTATGTTTTTCCTTCGAACCAGACCGGGCTGCCGCACCTTTTTGCGATGGACGCAATCCTGCGCCGGATTGTCGGGATATTGGAGTTTGTGGCACAGATGTACGAGATGGTGCACTCCCACGGCGGCTGCCGCACAAGACGGAGACCCCGGTTTTTACGGAGGGAGCGGTGGATGAACGGGTCACCGTCGACCGATGCGAGGATGGCATTGAGATCCTCATCCAGGGAAAAATAGGTCCGGATGAAGGCTTTTGGCGCCCCAAAAAACGTCAGCCTGTTCCCGTCCTGGCGGATTTTTATCACCCGGCCACTCACAACCCCGTACCACCAGCCGTCCGCGGTGCGGTCCCAGCGGAACACCTGCCCGCAGGCAAGGGTACGCTCGAGATCAAAGGGCTGGTCCGGGCGCAGGGTGAGGGAGGGCATGGCTGAACCTTTTGTCCACCGGTTTGTCCTGCAATGATATTATCCTGTAACCCGTCAAGGCCTCACGGGTTGGTTTTTCAGATGCCGGGTTTCGTGACAAGGGCACCTGTTGAGCAGGATCGGAACGGAGAGGCTTTTAATATATAAATCCATAGTTCCTGTCATGGAACTGGCAGCAACCCTGAGGACATTCATTGAAGAAGGACAGGACTGGGAACGTAAACACACGTCGGTAAAAGGCGTCTCTATCATCCGCCTTCCGGCGACAAAGAACCGCGCCCCCTCCCTTGCGATAGACATCAACCCGATCGGGGACACCGGGCTCCCGATGAAGAAAAAGGGGATCATGATCATGAACTCAGCAGAGATTGCAGCATTCCGGGCTGCTTTCAACAACGAGAAGATCGACAGCCTTGTTGCGGCACTCGAGGAAGTGCTCCCCGAGCGCAGGTCTTCGGGAAAAGGGGCAAAGCCGGACGTATTACAGATTTAGACGATAAAAAGGGATGATGCGAATCCCCGTACAGGTCGGGATTTCCATGAGGACGTGGACAGGCATATGCATGGTGCTGGTGGTTACAGCGCTCATGCTCGCGGGGTGTATAGGGGGGAAAACTCCGGCTGTGACGGCGCCCGCTACGCCGACACTGTTCGTAGACTACCAGCGGAGTGGCGGAATCGCAGGGGTGAATGACCGGCTGGTGATCTTTGACAATGGCGTCGGGCTTGTCTCAAGCCGGACAACCAGCAGAGAGATACTTTTCAACCAGTCTGAACTGGAACATATATCGGCGGTATTTGAGACCGGGCAATTCCAGGCTCTTGAAGGGAATTTCACGTCGCTTCGCGGGGGAGCGGATCTCCTGCAGTACAGTATCCGTTACCAGGGAAAGAGTGTCAATACCGAGGATACGGCGATACCCGCTTCCCTGGAGCCGGTTATTCACGAGATGGACCGCATCCTGGCAAACAAGATGAACAGCGGTCAGGGTGATCTTCTGCTCCCGACGATTCCCTCATAGTATACGGGACCAGAGCGCTCACACCGGCATGACCCTTTTATCCGGATGCCGGGAGAGAATGGTGCGGGATGCGGGGGAACCGGTGTACATGCACTAAAAAGAGGATAACAATCGACGGCACCTCGGTACCGGTCCGGAAACGATTGCAGATAAGAAAAAAATCGCTCCAGCTCATATTTTTTCCTGACAGAGAGCCCACCCGTTGTGCGCCTGGTTGGCCTCAAAAGCGGGACGGGGGCCTGGTGATGAAAGTGGCAGGGTTACCCGGGAAACCCTGTGGTTATTCTCACCAATGACACCAGGCAATCCCAGTTCAGGTATGCCCGGCGGCGGGTGGATGCCTGCAGGCCACATTGAGCGTCAGGGATTTCTGACTGGTTTTCTGTGGAGCCAGAAAAGGGTTATTTATCCTCGTACATGCACGACTGGACATCATGTCCGAGTTTGCCGATAGCATCGGCACGGCAGCGCTGGCAGTGTCGCATCTGCTTGACGTATTTTGAGCATTCGTCCTGCATTTTGCGCTTCATCTCCTGGGTGGGAGGGGTGATATTGGCGAACTTGTACTGGGCGATCAGGGGGATGACGTTGAACGTGTAGACGCCCATCTCGCCTACTTTCTTCGCGATCGCCGGGATATGGTCCTCGTTGATACCGGGTATATAGACCGTATTGATCTTCACGATCATGTTCCGCCTGACTGCTTCCTCGATCCCTTTCATCTGCTGGGAGAGGAGCAGTTTTGCCGCTTCCAAACCCGTGTAACGCTTCCCGTTGTAGTCCACGAACTGGTAGATCTTTGCCCCTATCTCCGGGTCGATGGCATTGAGGGTCACCGTGATATTCCCGACATCGTATTTCTGGAGGAGATCAATCTTATCCGGTAGCAGCAGGCCGTTGGTACTGATGCACTTGATGACGCCCGGATACTTCTCGTGAAGCCGTTTCAGGGTCTCAAAGGTCTCCTCGTTTGCAAGCGGTTCTCCCGGACCGGCAATCCCGACGACCTTGATGTAGTCGTACTTCTCCACAACCTTTTTTACCATCTCCATGGAATCATCCGGGTTGAGGACGCGTGTCGTAACGCCGGGGCGGCTCTCGTTCACGCAGTCAAAGTCCCGGATGCAGTAATTGCACTGGATATTGCACTTTGGGGCGACCGGTATATGACACCGGCCAAAATTGTGGCATGCTTTTTCTGAAAAACAGGGATGTTCCTGGATCTTCCGCATCTGGGCGGCATCCCACTGGACCCTTTTACCCTGAACCTCTGCAACGCGTACCTGATCGGCCATATTCAACACTACCGGATGCGCTTTGTACCTATAAATAGAGTTCAATCGTGCCAGTCACAGAGTACACACATCCCAAACCTCACGGATGGTGAGGGACAACTGTTTAAGAGTGCAGGAAAAACAGTATGGGATGATACCATGAAGAAGTCCGAAAAACTGAAAGGAAAAGCTGCAGTGGCAACCCGGAAAAAACAGTACACCGGGTATGCCGTTATAGCAGGCGCGGTCATTGTCATCCTGGTGCTTGCCGTATTGTTCCTGTCCAACCCGACCGTAGCGAAGAAGGGAGATACGGTCATGGTCTTTTATACCGGGACCTATGAGAACGGGACTGTCTTTGATTCCAATCTCGAACGGGAACCACTCACCTTCACCATAGGGAACGGGAACATGATTCCGGGGTTTGAAGAAGCGGTTATCGGGATGTCCGTCAATTCAACAAATACCGTGCAGATCCCTGCAGAGAAAGCATACGGCCCGCGCCTGAACAGCCTTGTCCACGTCGTGAACCGGACGAGCCTGCCCGCGGATCTGGAACCATTGGCTGGCAATTATTATTCCCTTACGAGGTCTGCTGACGATGCTGTTGTCCGTGTGCTGGTCCTCAATGTCACCAATACCACCGTGACGCTCGATGAAAACCACATGCTTGCCGGCCAGGATCTCACGTTCACCATCCGGTTCGTCGGTTTTAATAAATAAAGCACTTTTTTCTCATGGAGACTAGCTGATTTTTGGTTCTGGTGAACTCCATGAGTTCGGAAACCGGGGTCCTCCCGATCCCTGCGCCACTCGTCAACCGCCAGGAGACCGCAGGACTGCGATTGCGCGATCCTGATGTGTATCTCATCCATAGCCGTAGATACCTCGCTATCGCACCCGCAGGATGACCGAGCGGCGGTGGCATGCCTGCAGGGCCGGATGGGCCTCAGTATACCTCACAGGCCTCCTGCAGAGCAGGATATCACAAAACCATAGGCTCCGGAACGGAACAATATACACAGGAACAGGGACCCGGCAGTGCGGTCAAACGATACTCTTCCGGATACGTGTTTGCCAAAATATGGGCCCGGCCGGATTCGAACCGGCGACCTCCGCCGTGTAAGGGCGACGTCATAACCAACTAGACCACGAGCCCGAGACTCCTACTAATGTCAGCCCGTATACTATTAAAAATGTTGACAGCTTCCTGCCGGACCGGAAAAACGGCAGGGGATTCTTCCTTCCCGGTGAACGGGGAGTAAGGGAGCCCGGATCCCTGCCTTACAAGGGATCGAACTGGAGGATCTTCTTGTTCTCCTTGTTATAGAACACCAGCTGGTTATTGGTTATTGTATAGGTCTCAGCCGACTGGAGATTCGTGAAATAGACAGATTCCTGGCTCATCACACCGTTGGGTGTCTGGCAGAGGTGTTCATCCGGGACCACGGGGCGCCGGATAAAGATCCGTGATACATTGCCGAGCTGGTATTCCGAAGAGTACCCGTTGCAGCCTCCGGAACCCGTGACACTTCCCTCATTCAGGAATGTTGCCGTGATGGTGCTCCCTTCAGCCACCTTGGACCAGGCACCTTTCGTATCATCAAACCATGCCAGGTTCCAGGTGGTGCTGGTAAGGGTTGCTGGTGAAACCACCAGGCTGACCGTCGCGGTCTGGA
Organism: uncultured Methanoregula sp.; assembly: GCA_964503195.1. GTDB lineage: Archaea > Halobacteriota > Methanomicrobia > Methanomicrobiales > Methanospirillaceae > Methanoregula. Next base: position 4,636 of record CAZCZK010000072.1, on the reverse strand, counting down.
CCGGTGTGGCAGCGGCGGACGGTGTTGCCGGGGTCTGTGCAGGCTGGCTCGTACAGCCGGTTACGAGAATGGCCAGGAGAAGCAGGCCGAAGCAGGTTACATGCAGAACTCTCATACTACATGAAGAACCCGTCTGGAAAAATAAACATAACGATCTGAATCCCGGGTATCAGCTGATATCCGAAACCAGAGTCAGGTCGTTTCCTTTTCTTGGGACATGACCTTTTTGATGATACCGCACATCTCCTTTGCTGTGTACGGTTTGGTCAGGATCCCGGCAAATCCGTACTGCCGGAAATGTGCCACAACGGGATCTTCGGCGTGACCGCTCGACACAACAGCCACAACAGACGGATCATACTCGTGAAGCCGGGCAATCGTTTCCCTTCCCCCAAGCCCTCCGGGAACGGTCAGGTCCATGATTACCACGGCAAAAGGATCATGCCGTGCAGCGGCCTCCTTATAGAGGGCGATTGCCTCCTCTCCGTCCCGTGCAACCTCGGAACGGTACCCGAAATGGGAGAGCAGGGCAGCGGCCAGATCAAGGATAGCCTCTTCATCATCCATGACAAGGATGCGCCCGCTCCCGTGCAGCGGCGGGTAGGCGCTGCTCACGTACCCGCTGATACCAGTATCCGAAGCCTGCAGGCAGGTCTCGGATCTGCCGGAACCGTCAAAAGAGCTCGTCATGGGATTACGCATTACGTATTTACTAATTGTAGTATTTAATTTTATCTCTTTTTGAAAAATACTCGCATTATTGATAAAAATTAAAAAAAAGGAAAAATCTTCGTCAAACGGGATTTTCAGCAGTATTTTTTTTCAACGTGATGTCGATGCTGAACTTTTCTGCGTTCCTGTCAGCGATTGCCTGGATTGCAGCAAGCTCCGCCTCCTGCCTTTTCGGTTTGAAGAGGTGACGGAACCGCTTCTGGGTCTTGAGATATTCCTCGACCGGTTTCCGGACCACCTTTTTTGCCTTCGTGACTTTGCCGTCCACCATCTCGAAGTTCACCCACAGGCCGGTCTCGATCGCGAGTTTTGCTATGGCTATGGTCTGTTCGCCTTCAAAGCCCCAGCCGGTGCAGCACGGGGCATGAACCTGCACGTAGCAGGGGCCCGGGGTGTTGATCGCCCTCCCGACCTTCTGTTTCAGGTCCGCAGGATAGGCTATGGATGCCGTTGCGACATATGGTGCCCCATGGGCTGCGAGGATCGCTGGCATGTCCTTCTTGGGCCGCTTGTTCCCGAAGGAGCGCGAGCCGGCCGGGCTTGTCGTTGTGCTCGCATCATAGGGTGTTGCACCGGACCGCTGGATACCGGTATTCATGTAGGCCTCGTTGTCATAGCAGATGTAGGTGAAGTCGTGGCCACGTTCGAAGGCACCGCTGATGCAGATCATACCAATGTCAAACGTTGCACCATCACCGGCCATGATCACGATCTTTTCCTTCCGGCCCTGTTTCTTTAAGGCTGCATCGATACCCGAGGCAACTGCCGATGCATTCTCGAAGAGCGAGTGGATCCACGGGACTTTCCACGCGGTCTCCGGATAGGGCGTGGAGAATACCTCCATGCATCCCGTGGAATTGACCACGATTGTCTCGGTCCCGGCTGCCTGCGTGACAAGGCGGGCGGCAAGCGCTGCCCCGCAGCCTCCGCAGGCCCGGTGGCCGCAGTCGAACAGTTCACAGGTCTTTTTTGTTTCTGCCATTTCAGATCAACTCCTTTCTGAGTCCATAGAACTGGTCGCCGATCCCTTTCTCGCAGAGCGAGACGATCTCCTTGATATCCTTCTTACGTATATCGCGGCCGCCAAGCCCGAGGACGTACCCTTTTACCGGAATGGTGGAGCCGTACATCGCATCGCGGACCTCAAGAGCGGTCGCACCTCCCGTAGAACCGAGAGATATGTTCTTGTCGAGCACCGCGACCCGCTTCACCTTCGAAAGTGCCTGGGCAATCTCTTCTGACGGGAACGGACGGAAGATTCGGATCTTGAGGAGCCCGACTTTACTGCCTGCTGCCCGCATCTCATCAATGGCGTCTTTGGTGGTACCGCATATCGATCCCATGGCAACTATTGCCGTCTCCGCATCATCGAGCATATAGCCTTCCACAAGGGCGCTGTAGTCCCTGCCGAAGATCGTGCCGAACTCCTTACCGGCCTTTGCGATCACGTCTTTTGCCCGCTTCTGTGCCCGGTCCATCTCGTACCGGAATTCCATGTAGTAGTCTGGTGTTGCATACATACCGAAACTGATGGGGTCTTTTGCATCCAGTTTCTCTGCCGGGTTAAATGCAGGGAGGTATTGGTCAACCTGTTCCTGCGTGAGCATATCGATCGGCTCGTAGGTATGCGAGAGGATGAACCCGTCAAAGCAGACGAACGCGGGGAGCTGGATGCTGATGTCTTCTGCTACTTTATAGGCAATGAAGTGGAGATCGGTTGCCTCCTGGTTGTCCTCGGCATAGAACTGGAGCCAGCCGGCATCACGGAGTGAGATCGAGTCCTGCATGTCGTTCCAGATCGAGAGGGGTGCACCCAGTGCCCGGTTGGCAATCGACATCACGATGGGGAGGCGCATACCGGCAGCATTGAAACACACTTCGAACATAAGGGCAAGGCCCTGGGACGTTGTCGCCGAGTAGGACCGTGAACCCGCCGCGCATGCACCGATACAGGCTGACAGGGCAGAGAACTCGTTCTCAACCGTTATGTATTCTGCATCGAGCCTCCCGTTGGCAACAAAATCCGCCAGGTCTTCCACAATATGGGTCTGGGGGGTGATCGGATACGCGGAGACCACCTGCGGCCGGCAGAGCCGGACCGCTTCTGCCACCGCGTGTGAACCCTCGGTTATCTCCATCATCTACTTCTCCTCCTGTTTCATGGCAATCGCATCCTTGGGGCATTCGGCTGCGCAGATCCCGCAGCCCTTGCAATAGGTATAGTCCGGGTCGAAGAACCCCTCAGCATCCTCATGGACGCAGCCCTCGGGACAGAGGGTCTGGCACGTCCCGCACTTCGAGCAATTTTCATGGTCGAACACCGGTTTGAAGACTCGCCAGGAACCGGTCCTGTTGTCCCGCGATTTCCCGGGCCGTGCCCGGCAGCCAACGGCAAGAGCCATTACGTGACCCCCCTGATGGTATCGAATGCCATCTTGGCCGCAGCGATGTTCTTGCTCGCGAGATCGCCTTTGAACCGGTGATTCAGTGCGTTCCCGAGCGCCTCAAACCGGATCTCACCGGTTGCAGCGGCGAACGCTCCCATCAGGGTGGTGTTGGTGATGGGCAGTCCGAGCACCTTCAGGGCGATAGATGTTGCATCGATGGTGATGAGCTTCACACCGTCCGGGACCTGATAATCAGGTTTTTTCTCTGTGTTCACGATCACGATGCCCCCATTCTTAACCCCGAGAAAGACATTAACGTCCTTGATCAGCGTGCTGTCCTGCACAATGATATAATCCGGTTCGTACACCTGGCTGCGCAACCGGATTTTTTTATCATCAAACCGGACAAAGGCCTGGACCGGCGCCCCGCGGCGTTCGACACCAAACGCCGGGAATGCCTGTGAAAAGACACCGCCCTCAAACGCGGCGACTGCAATCAGTTCGGCAGCAGTGACAGACCCCTGCCCCCCCCTGCCGTGTATGCGTAGTTCTCTCAAGAAAAATCCCCAATAATCTTACATGATAAATCAATATAAATCTAGAGATCCACGTTGAGCCCGAGGATCTCCTGTTTTCCCGAAAAAACGTCGCGGGCGATCCGCGAAAGGCCCCTTGATGCGCACCACTCGTCATACACTGCAACATCGCAGCGGAGCAACCCCCGCACGTCCTCCGCAATAACAGGGGCCAGACTGCCGGCAAGCGCGACCCGGGCCCCGGGATTGAGAAGACGGAGCGCAGCGCATTCCATGGCAGCAAACATTGCCACTGCCCGCATCCGTTCACCTTCGGGCAGCGAGAAGTTCACTCCCGCGTGCTGGAATGCCTCGTTTGCAGTCAGCCTGCCGGCATCCACGTCACGGATCGCGTCCACATCAAGCGCACCGTGCAGGGTGCCAGGTGCAAAGATGCAGGCATCGAATGCACCTACCAGTCTGCCTCCGGAGACAAGGAGTGAAACGGTATTCGAGCTGACGTCCGAGACTATCACATCGTCTCCAAGCGAACTGCATATCTCGTACGCAATGCCGATCTTCTCGGGACTGGTCTGGTGGGAGTAGGCCTTGAAACGAGGATCGGTAGGGGACCCGCGGTGCAGGCCGGGCATGACGACCGCCGGAATCCCGCTTGCTGCCACCTCATCGAACACCCGCGTGCCACCGCCGATATGCTTGCCGGCACCCTCGCGGCTCACGATCCCCCGGTTCTGAACCCTGCTGATAGTGGTAATCGCACTGATATTGTCCCCCATGGAGTACGTGATGGCGATCCCTTCGATCTCCCCGGGGGGACAGAGCCGGGAGAGATCGGCGATACAAAACTCCTTTGCCGCCACCCGCGGGAGTTTAAACTCGCCAGACACTCCGGCGAACCGCATTGCGGTCGTGCCGTGATCGATCCCGATAAACATAGCAGTAATCCTATAGCATGGATGACATATTAGGTATTGATGTTTG
>CAZCZK010000071.1:0-11872 GCA_964503195.1 uncultured Methanoregula sp. | reverse complement strand
CGGAGATCCAGGTCCTGATCAGGTCCTGGAGAACGAAATACAACTGGAACGCTGCTATCAGGACAAAGGTCCCGATAATGAAATACACCACGGCGAGCCAGTCGTTTCCGGGTTTTTTATCGGGCGTTTTCAGAGGCTTTGCCCCGGGTCCCGCTGTCGGCAGAATGTAGTACGGGTTTTCCCCATTATTCGGAGAGGTGGTTTCATCGGTCATGATTTTTGCCTCCTGGTGTGAACGAGCACCGCGAGAGCCCCGAGAGAAATAAGGACCAGGGGCGCACCAAAGCCGGGGGATTTTGTCGTATAAGGATACGGGGCCATGCTCGGGGCCGTGTACCCGGACTCCCCGATAAACTTCGAGGTTTCGATCTGTTTGGTCACGAACTGGGTGTCCTTGGCAACCTGCATGCCGGGCCGGAGCCGGACATTCCCCTCACCCCGTTTGACAATGGTATCATTTTTCCAGACCAGAACCTCGACAACATAGTTGTACTGGTCCGGGACCGAGAGGACTATGCTGGAGACCCGCGTTGCATCCGGCTGGATACTCTCAACGTGGGCACGCTGCTTGTCGGCAAGGAGCTTCGCATCCTCTTCTTTTGCCTTCACTTCGATGTCAAACGCACCGCTCGGGACGCGGTTATCGTTGGTGAAATAGATGTCAGTCTGGATAGTTGCCCGGTCTGCCGCAACCTTTTTGACCAGAAAATCAATGTCGGTGATGGACAGGCCGGTCTCCTGGATATCGGGTGTCAGCCGTTCGAGATTATACGCGGTCAACTCTCCCTGCCCCTTGCGCTGGCCATTCTCAAAGACGGTACTTACCAGACGGTAGGAACCTTTCCGGGGAAGGACAATGGTCTGGGAAACCGACCCGGACCCGCGGATGCCGAGATACCCGGCATCGCTGGTCTTCTCTGTGACCACGAGGCCGCTCGTTGTGTCATACGCCTTGAGCTGGACGCGGGCGATCCCGGAGGAGACCCCGTACGCGTTCTGCACTTCGGTTGTTACGTTCAGGGTAACTTCAGCCCCGGTCACTTCCTCGGCACCGACCGTGATACTGGTGACGGCAACTGAGCTGTCCTTCAGACATCCTGCGGCTGTGGCCAGGACGGCAAGGCAGATAAGGATCACGACGGGTAATAAGACGTGATGATTGTCGGTTATCATGAGTACTCACCAGTTATTTCTTATTTTAACATATTTATGCGTAATTATTTTATAAAGAGGCAATCGTGCCCGGAAGGACCGGATCCTTTGAAAAGGTTGTTGCAGATCCCAGGAATTTTTTTAAGAACTAAAAAAACAGGAAACCCGGGTCTGACCGGCCCCTTACTCGCAGTACGGGTCGTTTGCCCATTCCTCAATAATCTTCTTGGGTGGCCGACCACCACGGGAGTGACGCCGGCCCTGCGCGGATGACCGGTCGTTCTCGGTCTCTTCCTCGGCATCAATATCCTCGGCGTTTCCGGTTGTTTCCGCGGGTTTTTCCGGCGCTGCTTCTCGTGGAGAAGCCTGCGGTTCGCGCCGGTGATAATCCTTGCGGCCGCCATAGTGACGGGAGCGGTCCCTCCTGTCGTTCCTCCGCTGCCCGGAACCCTGGCCCTGCTGGGTCCGGGGCTGCTGCCCGGTCTGTTGTTGTGGTGCCGGCGCCGGCCTGTCTCCGGGATCTCCCTGCTGCGGATTTTCTTCTGCCATAACTGTCCGACTGATTATTCGGGGCAGGAACCATAAAAAGCATTCCGTCCTTTCCTGGCATGTTTTTTCTTAAAAGGGAAAAGGTCCGTCTTCTTGTCCACAGACTCCAAATGCTCCCGGGCAGGCAGGTCCCCGCCACACGCAAAAATGAACACCTATATACATCAGCGTCCAATTAATTACAACCAAACAATCTGGTGCCCCATGTCCAATGTTACCACACTCCTCGATGCAAAAAGCGTTCCGGAAGCCAAGGCGGCGCTCATCTGTCCTTCACGAAATGAAACCTATTCTTACAAACGGATCAGGGACGAGATGAACCGGGTGGGGCTCGGTCTCCAGTCAATCGGCGTTAAGAAGGGTGACCGGGTGTGCATCTACCTTGACAGCTCGCCCGAGTACCTGATCAGTTATTTCGCTATCTGGCGGATCGGTGCCGTGGCAGTACCAACCAACATCGTGTACCGCGGCAGGGAACTCCTCCATGTCCTCAACGATGCCGGTGCCTGCACGGTTATTACCGACATGCAGGGAGCCGAAATAATCGGGACCATCCGAATGGACGCCCCTGCGATCAACCATATCATCTGCACGGGGGGGCCGGTCAACGGGTCCGTTGCCTGGGACTCGTTCCCGCCGGCACCGGAGACCACGCGGGCAGTGAACTGCTCGACCGAAGATCTCTGCCATATCCAGTATACGGCCGGTACCACCGGCAAGCCCAAGGGGGCCATGCTTACCCATGGCAACTGGATGACCGCGCTCGATACCGAACGCGACGCCCTCCGTCTCCGTCCCGTTGACGTCTATCTCGGGATTTATCCCATGGGCCATGTCGGGCTCTCGTGGGGACTCTCGGTTATCCGCGCCGGGGGTACCTACGTCATGATGGAGCGGTTCGACCTCAACCGGTATCTTGAGCTTGCCAGGCAGTACAGGGTCACGGTGCTTGCCGGTATGCCCCCGGTCATCCATGCCCTTGTCCACGCCCCGCCCGGGACAGAAGATCTGCTCAGGACTGCCCGGGTTATCATATCCGGGGGGGGCCAGCTGCTGCCGGTGGTCTGGAAAGCCTTTGATATGCGCTACCATATCCCGGTCGCGAACTCGTACGGGCTCTCGGAAACCATAGTGATTGGTTCCGGCACAACCACCCTCCCTGAATATCCCCACCTGACAAAGGAGTACCAGAGTGTCGGGGTGGCCGTCGGGTATACCGAGATCCGGATCGTTGATTCCGGCGACCCGGAACGGGAACTCCCCTCTGGCGAATGCGGGGAAGTCGCCCTCCGCGGGCCGGCCGTGGCAACAGGGTACTGGAACCTGCCGGAGGCGACAGGCGAGGTCTTCCGGCCGGATGGCTGGTTCCTGACCGGCGATATCGGGTATCTTGACCCTGAAGGTATTCTCTGCATCACGGACCGGAAAAAAGACATGATCATCATGTCGGGATGGAAAATTTACCCGACCGAGGTAGAGAACATCATCATCCAGCACCCGAAGGTTGCTGACGTTGCTGTGTTCGGGGTCCCGGATGAACGCAGGGGCGAAGTCCCGGTTGCGGCTGTCGTTTTCCGGCCCGGGATGACGCTGGACGAAGAAGAGCTCGGGGCGTACTGCCGTGCCTCTATGGCAGGGTACAAGATCCCGCGGAAACTGATGGTCACCGACTCCCTGCCCCGGGTCCATGGCTGGAAACTCCTCCGCCGGGAACTGAGGGAGAAGTTCAGTAATTCCCAAAAATAAGCCGTTCGGCAGATATTCTGTGAAAAAGTATGCGGCATTCGCAAAAACCTTTAATGAGCTCAGAATAGAGTATCTATCAGAGTAACCATGGTCGATGCTAAAAGTCATGTCCAGGATGTACCGGTCACCGTCCGGGCAAAACGGCGGACCACCGGCATTGTCGGGCTCAATCTGCTCCTTGACGGGGGATTTCCCGAAGGAACCCTCATTCTGATATACGGGACACCGGTTGCTGGAGTGGATCTTGCAGCATACCAGTTCTGGAAGGCAGAAGGGGGCGAGGAGGGCACCTACCTTATCAATGACGGTGATGTGGATGCCGGCATGATAGATGCTACCGAGATGCACCCGGACGCCTACCTTGCCCAGATGAAGGGGAGAAGGATCGTGATCGATTCGCTCTCCATCCTTATCGTGAAATACGGTATCGACGAGGCCCTCAAGTTCCTCCGCAATGCCCGGGAAGAGATCAGAAAGCGCAACGCGAACATGCTCTTTGTTGTATATACCGGCATTCACCTCCCAATAGAGATGACGAGGATCATGCGGGCTGCTGATATTGTCATCGAGTATAAGACCGAGATCCACCAGGCCGAGATTGAGCGGACGATGGCCGTCCAGAAGATCAAGGACTCTGCGGCCCCCCAGCGCCTCCTCCCGTTCCTGATTACGGACAATGGTATCGAAGCTTCGACAACCTCACGTGTGGTGTGAGGAACACCTGCACGGCAGGTATCGGGACCGTTTTGCTTTTTTTTAAGATGAGGGTCGCAGAAAGATACTCCGGCATACCAGAGACTTGCCGATAAGGATGGCGGACTCTCTCCCTTTTTTGCCAGTGAAATCATTCAGAAGACCCGGACAATCCCGGGAGGATGCCGGCAGCCCTGCGCCGCCGGGAAAACCCGCGATCCACCGGTGACGGATTATTCACAGAGAAATCCCGTGATTTCCCGGTAATCCTGACCAGTTCACTCCTGCGCTTATCTTCCGATGGCGCTGCACCGGTGGCGGGAGAGGGATCTTCACGTCATGGGAAAACAGTTTTCTCAAGAGCAGTTTTGGGAGTTCCGCTGCTGACTGAAGTGGTATCAGGTTGAAGGTGGAGCAGCCGTTTTATTTCCCAACTGCAGATGAAGCAGCGGGGGCAGGGGAGGAAAGGAGTACGTGGTGATCGAATCAATTTGGGAAATCCCGCACTGGTAGCTCTCGATGACAATGCTGTGACTCATGTCCCATGGATTTTCAGAACCCGAGCTCCGGTCAGGACAGAGGGGAAACAGGAAAACCCCGATTACCTGGATGATGACTGACGTGAGAAGAAGCACTCCGATGACCACCTGGATAATCCGCGTTCCTGACGTTTTCGGCTTCACGATAAAAAAATCATTGAAGGCAATCCCCATAAAGATCGCAAGGACGGGAATAAAACCGGTCAGGAACCGCTGCCCATAGGAATACGCCACCGACGATTCCCACAATCCAAAAAAACTGTATACCAGGATTTGCAGAACGATTACCGGGCCAAAAACCTTCAGCACCTGCCGGACTCGCTCACCGGACACGTTCTGCAGGTTCAGATACCCGAAAACCGACAGAATCAGAACCGGAGAAAAAACGAGCAGTCCAACGTTGGGAGAGAGCAATAATCCGAAAAAATTCCCTATGCTGTCAAAACCAAAGGAGAATAATGCAAGGTTTTGCCGGTATCCCCCAAATACGTTACCGAAGACAGACAGGTTGTACACCAGAAATGGCAGTCCGGTGGCCGCAGCAGCTGTCGCGTATATTGGCAGGTTTTGCCGTTCATACCACACAACATACCCGAGTATTGGGATAAGGAGGACCGCATCGGGGGGACGGTTGAACAGGAACAGGCCGGTGAGCAGCCCTAAGAACATGATAGTATTCCGCGATCGATCCCGTTCGTTCCTGATCACGAGGTAGATCATCAGGATGAGCAGTAATTCGACGGTCCCGTGCTGCCAGAGCGCCTGGCTGCTCACCGACCAGGTACTGGTTGCAAAGGCATAGACAAGCGCGGCAGCAAGAGCTATTTTTTGCGGGAACAATTCCTTTCCCGCAAGGTACATGAACACACAGGAGAGAGCCGCAATGATCGTTGCAGATGTTTTTGCAAGAATCAGGATGCTCATGTTGTCAAAGGGTACCCCAAAAATCGTAAAGAGCAGGTAGGAGACGAAATACACCGGGGTGATCAGGATGGGTGTGACGATGGGGAACAGCGAAACGTAATGGCCGTTCACCAGCGGGAAGGCATATGCCACGCTGGGACCAAGCCCTGCCCCGATAAAGGCATCAAAAAAAACCGTCTGATGCAGGAGGAGGGAAAGCGGGAGAAATGCCGCCGGGTTGGTATCCCCGCTCATCGTCATCCGGGAAACGGTATTGTACACGATATAAATGAGAAGAAAAAGGATCAGATAATCAAATCTCATGGCGAGATTCCTCAACCGATCCAGAAATGCCGGGGTGCTATCCGTAACAGGTGTGCTTTTTCTCTGGACACTCTTTTTTCCCTTCATTGACAATTACCTGCTATCGACCGGCCCGGTACGTATTTCTCTAAAATAAAGAGGCATGTTAAGATAAAAAAAGAGATTCCTCGTTATTGTTTCCGGGATCACAAAAGTGAATGGTCGCCCGGTCCTGAGTCCGTGTGATACCTTCCAGCTATCATCGCGGGCAGCCAGGGACAAGCCGGGGCAGGTTTTCTTGTTAAAACCACAACCAAAACAGGTACTACATACCGCCCTATCCCGCAATATCCTGCTGTTCTCTGCTTATGAGTCCTCCCGCTTCGTCTTCTCCTTCGCCTTCATCTCTCAGGTACATACGACGCGTGCGGGAGCACCGGAGGATACGGATCTGTTTAAACGCCATATTATGCCATCCGGTCCCGAAGGATCTGGGACAGCCGCCGCAGATTCCTGGCCAGATACACCATATCCTCATCTGACAGGTCTTTATCAGCCCCGGTAAGATTTGGCTGGATACCCAGCAAAGTGATACCCGCAGCGGTCTCCTGTTCAACATAGTCCATGACAACCGGGAGCGGGAGGTCGTGCGTCGTAACAAGGCTGGTATGGACATGTTCCGGTTCGATAACCGCAACAGTACCCGGTCTTGCACCCATGTCAGCCGCGTCAAAGAAGAGCACGTGGTCTGGCCGGTACCTGCGGAGGGGGCCGGTGATACGCTCCGGGACGGTCCCGGCCAGAAAAACTTCAACGCCGGAAATGTCCTGCTGTTTGATCTCCCGTGCCGTGTACATGCCAAGGCGGTCGGGGGGGATGCGTTCGTCCCCGATTCCGACAATGGCCAGCCGCCGGGAGTTCGTTATCCTGCGCCGGAGGGTATCAAAGACCGGATCTGCGTCCTGCATCAGGTTACCACGAGATCCCGGTCGGTGCCGGTGACCCCCTGTACATGCTCCAGGTGCATCGACCCGGTGGGACAATGCCGCTCGCAGAGACCGCAGCGGATGCATTTGTAGAGGGCTACCTGCGGGCGTTTCTTCCGGGCCAGCGTTTTTCCCTTGAATTCAACGTCCCGGGGCCCGTCAATCATAGTAATGACCTGCGCCGGGCAGACAAGAGAGCATTTCGAGCACCCGATGCAGAGCTCATCGGTGTTCGCCACCCTCCCGCGGAAGGTATCCGGGATGGGCACTTTTATCCACGGATACCGGATCGTGACCGGACGTGAAAACAGGTTCTCGATCATTTCACGGAGTACACTCATGGGGTCACCCACAGGTAGTTGATGACGAGCACGATTCCGACCTGAACCAGCGCCGCGCTGGCAAGGTATTTCCAGCCGATATCGTTGAGCTGGTCGATGCGGAGACGGCCGGTCGCTGCCGTGATGGAGGAGAGGACAAGGAGAACGGCGAGGGTCTTTATCAGGAAGAGGCCAAAGCCAACAGCCCCGTTCAGCCACGCTGGCGAGAGGGTCCACGGGAGCAGGGGCCCGCCAAGGAACAGCGCAGCGATCAGGGTGCTGCCGACCACCAGCGATACCTGTGTGGTCAGGTGCATAAGGGCAAGCCTGCGGCCGGTCAGCTCTGTCCAGGGCCCGGCAACGACCTCGGTCTCTGCCTCGGGTATATCAAAAGGGGTCCTCTCCAGTTTTGCCTGGAGCCCGATCAGGGCAACGATGAAACCGATCGGCTGGAGGAACACGAGCCAGAGGTTGTGCTGCTGCCAGAGGACGATCTCCGAGATCGACCAGCTCCCGGCCATAATGGCGGGCGTAAGGAGCGCGAGGAAAAAAGGGACCTCGTAAATGAAGAGCTGGGTCACCGCCCGTATCCCGCCGATCGCGGAAAAAATGTTGCGGGAGAGCCAGCCCAGCAGGAAGAGCGCTATGGTCGGGAGGGTCATGAGGTAGAGGACGACAATGAGGTCTCCGGAAAAGGCCAGCGGGCTCGCACCGGTCACCGGCACATACATAAACGCCGTCATGACCGCTGCAAGGGCAACAACGGGGATCGCATCAAAAATCCGCCAGTCCACCCCGCGGGGATTGATCACTTCCTTACCCAGCATTTTGATCAGGTCAGCAAACGGCTGGTACAATGGCGGCCCGACCCGCTGCTGCATACGCGCAGCGATCTTCCGGTCAAGGTACGAGAGGAAGAGGGCATACGCAAACAGAAACAAAAATCCCGGGAACACGAAGATGGACAGGAGGATAAACAAGGGATCGATCATGGTCTCCCCCTGGTCCGCCGGTTCCCGTGATCACCGGCAAAACCTGGATTCGTTGTATCTGGTCCCGTGGTCCCGCTTTTCTGGTTGAGCACGACCATGCGACAGGTGCACGAGAGGCAGGGATCGATAGCCGCAACAATCACCGGTATATCCGCCAGGTTCTGGTTAACAAGGCACATCGCCACCGAGGTCCAGTTCGCGAGCGTGGGTGAGCGGATGTCAACCCGTTCGACTTTGTCCGTCCCGTTCGTCCTGATGAAGTGAGCCAGTTCCCCCCGCGGGGCTTCGTATCGCGACAGGATCTCGCCTTTTGGCGCATTTTTCGGTGCCTCGACGCGGATCGGTCCTGCCGGGAGATTCTCAAGACAGGCGCGAACAATCTGTGCACTTTCCCACAGTTCCCCGACACGGACACGCGTGCGGCCATACACGTCACCGCGGGTATCTGTAATAACATTCCACGGAACCTCGGCATACGCGAGGTACGGGTCGTCCCGGCGAACGTCATAATCCACACCGCTCGCCCGGGCGGTCGGCCCGACGGCCCCGTACTTCAGCGCCTCTTCCTTACTCATCGTGCCAACACCCCGGAACCGGATCAGCATGGTTTCCTCGCTGTTCACCATCTCCACGTATTTTTTAATCCGGTCTTCAAGATTGGGGAGCCGCTTCAGGGCTGTTTCTACCTGGACCGGGGTCAGGTCCCGCCGGACACCGCCAATCTCATTCATACCATAGTGAACCCGGTTCCCGCTCATCTCCTCAAGCGTGTCCTGCACGGCCTCCCGGTCGCGCCAGGTCCACATGAAGAGTGTGTTAAAACCGATCTCATGAGCTGCAACGCCCAGCCAGAGGAGATGACTGTGCATCCGTTCAAGCTCGGCGATGATGGTGCGGATATACCGGGCACGCGGGGGGATCGCAAGGCCCATGATCTCCTCAATTCCCTTGGCAAAGACCGTAGAGTGGGAGTGGGAACAGATACCGCAGACCCGCTCAAGGAGCGGGAGGACCCGGATAAAATTCCGCTGTTCAGCCGCCTTTTCAATCCCCCGGTGGTTATACGAGAGGTTGAGTTCCAGGCGGACGATCTTTTCCCCGTCGGCAATAACCCGGAAATTGACCGGTTCCTTGAGGGCGGGGTGCTGGGGGCCGATGGGTACGATAACATCGGGCATCTACATCCTCTCCCCTTTGATTCCGCCGTAGAAGATATCGGTGTTTGGCTTCCAGTCCTTGCGCAGCGGAAATTCGTTCGCGGGCCAGTCCTCATTCAGGATGATCTTTTTCAGGTCTGGATGTCCGTCGAACGTGATGCCGAACAGATCATGGATCTGCCGCTCATATATCCCGGCAGGGGGCAGCAGGTCAGATACGGTAGGAGTCACCGGCTGATCGCGCGGGATATCGATGCTCCAGGAGATGATGATGCGGTGAGGTCCGAACAGGTGGTACAACAGTTCAAACGTCCCGCCATTATCGACGGTACTGATAGTGATAAGGCGGTCAAATCCCAGTATCGCCTGCGAGGTTGTTATCGCGTCGTGGAGCTTGCCCGGAGTGGTTTTGATCCTTATGCGGTTTTTCCGGACCTGATCAACTGTCCCGAACACCTTCATCGTTTCTGTTATCGCTTCCATTGAGACCGGACGGGTCATGATACCTCCGCGGGGCTTTTTTCCACCGGAGCCATGCCCGCCAGTGGCTTTTTCGCCCGCCATTCCTTCCCGCCATGAGCTGCGTCCTCACGAAGCAGGTTCAGGCAGGCCACGACTGCGTTGATGATCTCGTCCGGGCGCGGCGGGCACCCGGCCACATAGATATCGACCGGGACAACGTGGTCAACGCTCTCCATCATATGGTACAGGCCATGGAATACTCCCCCGGACGCACCACAGGCACCCATGGCGATGACGTATTTCGGTTCCGGCATCTGTTCCCAGACCCGGCGCAGGCGGGATGCCTGCTTCAGGGTAACGTGGCCGGTAACAATCAGGATATCTGCATGACGGGGCGAGCCTTTGGCAAGGATCCCGAAACGCTCGACATCAAAGCGGGGCATCAGGCATGCGATGATCTCAATATCACAGGCATTACAGCCCCCGCTGTTGTAGACGGTAACCCACGGCGATTTGGCCCGCGCCCAGTTCACCAGGCGCTGGCTTATCCCACTATCCGGGTCAGCCATAGTTAATCGTCACCTCCATTCACGGATAATAAACCATTGATCGTCACACTACCCCCGCCATACCATGATACGGATCCCCGGCTCCGGAACTGCCAAATGGGGACCACCGCAGACCTGCACATGCGCCGCCTCATTGCTCCCACCTCAGGACCATAACAGCAACCGCTATAATGGCCAGGTACCCGAGGGGGCCCCAGAGCGGGGCATCAGGAGGAGCGGTTGCAACCACCAGTGCAGCAACGTGGACCACCGTGAAGAACAGGGCAACGTAGAAGAACTGGTACCCCGGCTGCCAGACCTGCGCCTCCGCACCTTCGCCGCCGACATAGGGCATGGTTTTATTGACAGATTGGGTAAACGCGGGTGCAACGGAACGGGACCAGGCATAGATCAGGCAGCCGATAAGGAGGGCAAACGCCATGATGACGACCGGGGAGGCGAGGAGATCCCACGATACCATTTACAGCACCCCCCCGATGAAGATCTGCCGGGCTGCGTGCGTTATCCATTCAAACGATTCCGGGAACAGGCCGAGATAGACCGTAACGAGCGCGAGAAAAACCACCGCTGAAACGACTGTCAGGGGCAGGGGTTTTGGTTGTACAGGGCAGGTATCCTTGTCCGTGCCACAGAACAGGAGCGTTGATACAACGGGGATATAGTACCCGAGAGAAACAGCGCTGTTCAGGGCAAGGATCAGCGCGAGGACAACCCCGCTCATCATGGAGGTTGACATCCCTGCCTGTTCGAGGAGCAGCTTGCCGAGAAACCCGGACGTGAAGGGGACCCCGATAAGACCGAAGATGAATACGATCATGGACAATCCCAGGAGCGGGTGCCGTGCACCGAGCCCCCCCATCCCGGCTACCCTGAAGGATCCTGATTCCCGGGCAAAGGCGTCCGTTGCGAAAAACGCCCCGGATTTCATCATGGCATAGGCAATGGCATAGTAGAGACCTGCAGTAAACCCGAGGGGCAGGTTGTAGATGAGGCCGATCCCGAACCCCAGCAGGATATATCCCATCTGGGCAATGCTCGAGTAGGAGAGGATATACCGGAGATCTGTCTGGTTTAGCGCAAGAAGATTACCGGCAGTCATCGTTACGATGGCAAAAAATGTAACGACAATGCCAAGGGTCCGTGGGAGCGTTCCTTCGGCCGGGAGGGCAGAGAGTGACAGGACCATTGCAATCAGGACACCGATCTTTGTCGGCCCTACCATGATCGCGGTGACACCCACTGGCGCCCGGGCATACACATCCGGCAGCCAGGTATGGATCGGTACGATCCCGAGTTTCACGCCATACCCGAGCAGGATGAGGAGGGCCGCGAACAGGACGATGCCCTGGTCTGCACTCGCAAGGGCAGCAGGAAGCAGGGATATGCTCAGGGTGTGACCTGCCAGGTACAGGAGGGCCACGCCGAGCAGTGCCGTCAGGGTGCCCATGACGCCCTGGAGAAGGTATTTCATTGCTGCCGACAGGGCAGCAGGATCGGTCTG
>CAZCZK010000070.1:0-12008 GCA_964503195.1 uncultured Methanoregula sp. | reverse complement strand
GCGCACCCTTTCAGGATCTCGGTTGACCCGTCCCTGTATTCCCGCCCGCATTTTGTACACTTGTGCGGCATTGCTCTCACCCGAAGTACTCGAGCATGGTCTCGTAGAGATCTTCCACATTGCGGCCTTCAAGCCCGGAGATCGCAACAACCGGGTGCTGCGGGAACGCACTGCGGATCCTGCCCGGCGCAGCATCGGGAAGGTCGATCTTGTTGGCAACGATGATCACGGGCAGGTTGCGGGCCTCGATGATACCGATCATCATGATATTGACCTGCATGAAGGGGTCAAGCGTCGAGTCGAGCATGTAGATGACCCCGTTGATATCCTCGCGGAGCCAGTGCATCGCCTCGGCAACACCCTCTGTTGCTTCCCGGGCCCGGATGATCGCCTCCTCCTTTTCCATGCCGAACTCGAGGAACTCGTGGTAATCTACCTTCGTGGTGACACCCGGCGTGTCCACGATATCGATGGTCACCGTGCTGCCGTTAGCACCGGAGATGATGATATCCTCCTTTTTCCGTGCCCTGCGGGTCTCGTGGGGGATCTCGCTGACCGGCCCGACAGCGTCCCCGGTCCAGTCCCGGGCTATGCGGTTTGCAAGGGTGGTTTTCCCGGCATTCGGCGGCCCGTAAATACCGATACGGGTCCGTTTCTTCTTAAAAAAGCGGGCGAGGAGACCGGAAAATTTCTTTTTCATCCTGCCCATGGTCTGATAAAATATCTTCAAACTCCACCTCATTGGCTGCGCAGGTCTACAAAGGTACTGGCAGTCACTCTTGTTTGCTAATAATGTATAGAAACCGCTCTTTATTATGTTTCTTATAACCCCTGCTGCCTCACCGCCCTTGGATAAGAGCCAGCAACCGTATTTTCCCGCAGTGAGGTATTACTCCTGTTCATATGCCTTTTCCCCTGCCAAATTGTATTTATACAAGGGAAAGGGAGTATGGTAATTGTAATCATCAGGTACAGCACTTCAAGGAGGTGACTCATGAAAAAGACTTCAAACGCTATCCGGTTTGAGACCCGTGTTCCCTTAAGTGACGTGATGAACCGCAAGCTGACAACGATTGGCATCGAAGCTACGGTCGCAAAAGCGGCAAAAGCCATGTGCCATGACGAGGTTGGCAGCGTCATCATCCTCGACCACAACAAGCCCATCGGTATCGTGACCGAGGAGGACATTGCATGCAAGGTGGTTGCACATGATCTCAAGCCAAGTAAAGTTCACGTGAACGATATCATGAGTACGCCACTCATTACGGTGAGTGCGGACAAGACTGTAGGCGATGCTGCCAGGATGATGGTGAAGCACACGGTACGGAGACTGCCGGTTATCGATGAGCACAACAAGGTCATCGGTATTGTAACCGTACGGGATCTTCTTGCCGTGTCCAACGAGCAGAACGATCTTCTCATGGATCTTATCGAGATCAACCGCGAGGAAACGTTGGAGCCGGGAATGTGCAGCCGCTGCAGCCAGATGTCTGATGATCTCAAGCGGGTGGATGGCGCTACGCTCTGTCCCGGTTGCCGCGAGGAGGATACTATCACATGAAAACAGCACAGGATTTCATCCTTGAGATCCCTGTGCTGAAACCCGGCGACCAGATAACCAAGGCACGGCAGATTTTGAGAGATGACCGGTTCCGTGAGGTTTATGTTGTCGATGCAAAAAAACACCTGCTCGGGTATATCGACATCACGGACGGCCTGCGGGTAACCGCAACGAAATCGAATGTGACGATCGAAGGGTTCATCAAAGAAGCGCCGATGGTACATCCCGCGGATTCCATTGAGGTGGCGGCACGGGCGATGCGGAGCTACCGCACCGACAGTGCCGCAGTGGTGGATCCAAAACCCCGTCTGGCGGGGGGCGTTCTCATCTCGGATCTCTTCCCGGTGATCGTCTCCCGGAACGAGCTGCACGGGACCGTTGGAGCCCGGATGAGCCGGAACGTGGTAGTCATGGCACCGGAGGATGAGATCCAGAAGGTTTACTCCCTGATCGTTGAGAGCGGCTTTTCCGCCTTCCCGGTACTGAAAAAGAAGCGTCTCGTCGGGATCATCTCCCGGCGGGACCTGATCAGCTCCCGGCGGATGCGGGCAATCATTGCCGATCATGCGAGGACACCAGTCGAGAGCGTCATGACAACGGATGTTGTCACTATCTCACCGGGGGAGCCGGTCAGTACAGCCGCGGAACTGCTCGTGAAACACGATGTGAGCCGGCTGCCGGTCCTTGACGGCGACCTCCTTGTCGGGGTCATCGACCGTCACGACGTCCTTGCGTCACTTGCGTAAGCGAAAAATACTCCCAGAACAGAAACGAGAAAATACCATTGAAACCTGTGGTCGGTCCTGCGGGATCATACTACGGGTACGAAAGTCCAGTCGGAGGGTGATCATGCACCAGAATGGCGGTGTCGCCAAAGGTGGCGACCGGCTCCTGAAAATGCAGGGCAAACTCGACCGGGGTCCGGTTGAGTTCAAGTCCCATATCGTAGAGCAGGAAGGCGAAGTGATGGCGATCGCGACTACGGATGTCGTTTCCATCCCGCCAACGAAAAGTATCATCGGTGCTGTTGAGCAGATGACGATGTGCGGGTTCCGCCGCCTTCCCGTTACCGATGCGGGCACAAAGAAACTGCGGGGGATCGTCACCTCGGGGGACATCATCAATTTCATGGGCGGGGGTGACAAGTACCGCCTTGTAGAGGTCCGGCATAACGGCAACCTGATCGCCGCCCTGAATGAGAATGTCCGGGCTGTCATGACCCAGCAACCCGTAACGCTCGGGCACGACGCCCGGATCCGCGACGCGGTTGCTATCATCACGGAAAAGAAGATCGGCGGGCTCCCGATCATCGGCCGCGACGGGGCGCTTGCCGGAATAGTCACCGAGCGCGATGTTCTCCGTATTCTCGGTGCCGAGCGGAGCCCTCTCGCCGTAGAAGATATTATGACAACATCCCTCCGCGTCACTGCGCCGGACTGCCCGATCGCGAAGGTCACCCGGGACATGACAGCCTGCCGTTTCCGGCGGCTGCCGGTCGTGAGTGACGATGTGCTCTACGGGATCATCACTGCAACCGATATCATGCGGTATCTCGGGAGCCGGGAGGTTTTTGCCCGTCTCACCACCGGTAATATCGCAGAGGTGACCGGGCTTCCGGTCCGCACCCTGGTTGCCGGCGGGCTCATCACCACGACGCCTGAGCGGAGCATCAATGAGGCAGCCCGCGAGATGCTGAAGAAAAACATCGGGGCGCTTCCCGTCATCGAGGACTCCCGGCTGGTCGGGCTCGTGACCGAGTTCGACCTTGTACGGGCATTTGCTAAGGGGTGAATACGGTGTTCGCCCGCGACATTATGCATGCACCGGTCCAGGTTGTGTTCCCGAATGCAACCGTTGCCCATGCCCGCAACCTGATGGTCCGCCACCATATCTCCCGTCTCCCTGTCATCGAAAACGGGGTC
Source organism: uncultured Methanoregula sp. (assembly GCA_964503195.1). Classification (GTDB taxonomy): domain Archaea; phylum Halobacteriota; class Methanomicrobia; order Methanomicrobiales; family Methanospirillaceae; genus Methanoregula. The sequence continues at coordinate 8,525 of CAZCZK010000070.1, read as the reverse complement.
CTTGTAGGAATCCTCACAAAAAAAGATATCGCCTACCGTATGCGGAAAGGAGAGCCGGCCTGGCGCCGGCGCCCGCTCGACCAGATCCCGGTGGGAGCCCTCATGACAGAACACCCTGTCGTGGTCCAACCCGATACCGGGGTCAGAGAAATCGCACGGATATTCGTCAGGAACAATTTCAGCAGCGTCCCGGTGGTGGACCAGGGTGCAATGAGCGGTATCATTACAAAGACGGATCTGATGAAGTCCGCGCTCGTCCGGCAGATCACCTGGCCGGTCGGGGACGTGATGGAAGATGTACCGACCGTAAGCCGCTACCACTCGCTCAACCATGTGATCAGTGTGATGCGCGAACGCAATGACAAAGTGCTCGTGACCGAGGATGATGGCAGTCCTGCAGGCATTATCAGCGAGACCAACCTTGCATTTTATGAAGATGAGCCGAACATATCGGGTATGGTGGGAAAAGATGTAACCATACGACGACGGGAAACGGCAGACGGGATGCGGGAACCCGCTCTCATGGCGGTTGCATCCGTGACCGCCGGGGACGTGATGACCAGCCCCGTTATTACGGTATCCCCTGCGACACCGGTCCCCGATGCCCTTGTACTGATGGAGAAACACCATGTCAACAGCCTTGTTGTCATGGAGAACGGGACAGTTACCGGGATCATAAAACGCGATGATATCATAAAGGAAGTGGCGAAATGACAAAAGAAGTTTTTATCAAAGACGTAATGGTAAAGCCAACAACAATCGCTAAATCTGCAAAGATCACCGAAGCGCTCGATAAGATGCTCGAGTTCGGCATCGACCCGCTCATTGCGGTCAATAATAATTCTGTCGTCGGGACGGTATCCCGGAAAGCGATAGCGGAGAAACTGGGCAGCAAGCAGAACTCAGGTCTTACCCCGACAGCGATCCATGTGGCCAGCGTGGTTGAGGAAGAGTTCACCAGCGTCTATCCCGATGAGAATGTCAATATCCTCGTCCCGCTGCTCCAGCACTATAAGCTGGTTGTGGTCTACGACAGCGACCATAAGCTGATCGGGCAGGTGAGCCGCGGCAACCTGCTGAAGAAGTACCAGCCGGAAGGAAGCCTTGACGCTGCAATCGAGAAGGCCGTCACCATCGAAGCGGAAGAACGTGTGGTCCACCTCCGCCGGCGGATGCTGGATGACAATATCACCCGGTTCATCGTGTCCGAGCATGAAAAGTATACCGGGATCGTCACGGAAACCGATGTGGCCATCGCGCTGCGGAAGTTCCGCGAGTCGGTCGAAGGCAACCACCAGGATCGCCGGATCCGCACCCTGCTGGTCAAGGATATCATGAGTGCCCCGCTCCTCTCCGTTGAGCGGACCACAAAAGTGTCCGATGTTGTCGACCTGATGCTCAGGAAGAACATCTCCTCGGTGCCGGTCATGGACAAGGGCAAGCTCGCCGGCATGGTCACCCGCGCCTCGCTCGTGAACGCACTCTAGCTTCACCCCTTTTTTTCAGGTTCCCTTCACATCCTGTCAGGTCTGCACGAGAGTTCCCTTGCGAGCTTTTATCGCCGAAAATGGCGATACTCCGGTGCTGCACACAATGTCTCCCCGTGATTCGATACCCCCCCCAAGGTCTCCCGACACCGCCGACCCGGAAAAACGCAGACTCGCGTACCGGCTCGTCATCCTCTTCGGGATCATTGCAATGATCGGGGATATGGTGTATGAGGGGGGCAGGAGCGTTGCCGGTCCGTTTCTCTTTACCTTAGGTGCTTCCGCGTTCATGGTCGCGTTTATTGCCGGGTTCGGGGAGTTCCTTGGGTATGCGATCCGGATTGCGACCGGCTACCTTGCCGACCGGTCCCGCCAGTACTGGATGTTTGTTATCGCCGGCTACATGATGATCGGCGCGATCCCGCTCCTCGTCCTCGCCGGTAGCTGGGAGATCGCGGCCCTCCTTCTCATCTTTGAGCGGATCGGCAAGGCCATCCGTTCACCGGCAAAGGACGCCATGCTCTCGCACGTCACCTCGGCTATCGGGAGGGGCTGGGGCTTCGGTCTCCACGAGGCGCTCGACCAGATCGGGGCAATTCTCGGGCCGCTCCTCTTCGTCCTCGCTCTGGCCGCCGGAGGGACGTACCGCGGTGGATTTGCGCTTCTTGCGATCCCCTTCGCTCTCCTCATCCTCGTCCTTATCATCGCGTGGCGGAGCATGCCGGATCCCGCCGGGTTTGAAGAAAAATTTCAACGGGGAACCTCAGAACCCGGGCAGGAGACCAGCCGGAAGCAGCTGTGGATGTACGGGGCGTTCACCGCGCTGACCATGGCGGGATTCATCGTCTTCCCCCTTCTCGCATACCATTTCAAGGCCTTCTCCATCGTTCCCGATGCAGAAATTCCTGCATTCTACGCGGTTGCCATGGCCGTTGACGCGCTGGCAGCGCTCGTGACGGGCAGGGCATATGACCGGTATGGCCCCGGAGTGCTCGTTCTTATGCCGGTGATCGGTCTCGTCATCCCGGTTGTCGCGTTCTCGCCTTCGTACAGTGCCGCTCTTGCCGGGTCCATCCTCTGGGGAGCATCGATGGGCATGCAGGAGGCAATCCTCCGTGCTGCCGTTGCCGATTTCACTCCTCCCGGAGGGCGGGGATTCGCCTACGGTATCTTCAACACTATCTACGGTGGTGCATGGTTTGCCGGAAGTGTGGTCATCGGGGTGCTCTATACGGTCAATGTCCTCTATGCCGCCGTTTTCATGTTCATCATGCAGTGTGCTGCCGTGCCCGTGCTGCTTGAAGTGGTCCGCGAACAGCGACACAATAAACCGGGATCCGAACAGGAACCCTTGTCAAAACCCATCCCGTGAACGCGTTTCCGCGGATTTTCCCTTCCGTGATTGTATCGTTTATGGGAAACCGAACGTACGTTTTTTCCCCTTTGACCCCCCACCCGTAAGGTTTCCAGTCAGCCGAAAATGTACTTCGTAAAACTGCCTTTTTTTACGGACAAATGAAAGAGGGGTGAGAGGGGTCGGTTGGTGTGCTTTATGCGGACGCTGGCTGTTGAAGCGTATCGATACCAGAAAATTACGGCGTGGATTACCTCAGAACTCCGGCTTCCTGCGGGCCGGAAGTATACCGCCCGACCCCCATCTGGTGTCCGGGTACTCCCATGCGACTTCGGCATGGAGGCAGTATAACTACTTCCCAAAATCAGCCTCCTGGAACCATTCCGTGTAAAATTATGAACAAGACAGATACGAAAAAATCAAAAAAATAATCTTTATCCATGTACCATTGAAAAGAGTAAAATCAATAGAAAATTATCACACCGAAAGTTTGGAAGGGTACTGGGCGAAAATTACGGGTAGGAATTGATAAGAGTGGAAGAATTGATACAGCGTATCCAGAAAAAATAGGGGCACTATGACGAAGGCAGAGAGTGATTTCCTATCCCAATTTCATTTGAGTTTTTTCAAGGGCCGGGTGATTAACGTTGAGCCTGTAACCTACGATCACGACACCGGTGTTATTTGGGAACAAGATATCGATTTCCAATTAGAGAACGGGATCACTATCCCACTTTCAGATAACGATTTGGGATGTAAATTGGAAGATATCGGCAAGGAAAAAAAGGATCCAGATGATAACCGCATTTCACAGTATTATTGAAAAATGCAATAGCGATAATCCGGAAATCGGGATCTCTCTCGATCCACCCAACCCGAGGAATTCACCGAAAATCAGAGGAATCATCAGGAAAATAGTTGAACCCCCGGAAGAAAAATTTCGCCCTTATATGAGGTATGCAGCTCTCGATGTGGGTATCGGACAAATATTGATCGAATTATATAAAGATCATAAGGGAGATTTTTCAGTTTTCCGTGAAGGGGATTGCATTTCGTTTACAGGCAGACTGGATGTATTAAACGTCAGATAATCTCTTTTTTCCACAATTATCAAATATCAGGCTGTAGCCGGCTGCGTTCTCGGACAGGCCGGCAAGAAGGGCGGGTATCTCGACAGTGTCCACTCAGCGATACCCGGCTGGAACAGGGCGATCAACGATGACGTGACGGAATCAACCGCATACATGGTTGGTCAGATTGCATGCAACGTCCTGTTCCCCGAAATAACCCTTACCCGGGACTTCACTGCTGATGTGTTGCTCGGGGACCCGGTTGCTGTTGTTCTGGATTCAACGGGATTCCTCGGACCCATGCGGGCATACCTGGGAAGTTCTAACATAATACCGGCCTTTATTTCAAAAGTACCGCAGGAAGTGAATGCCGGTAACCGCATCATGAGCGACCTGTGGCGGCAGGGTATTTACCATACCGAGCTTCCTGCGATCAAGAAAGTGGCGATGCTCGACATGGCGTTCTATAGGGTGGCGACGCGGTTATCCCGGCAGGGCGTTGCAGACGACGTGATTGCGGCGGTCCATGAAAGTGGCGGGAACCGTGGAAAGACAATCCATATTGTCGAGAGCGAGACGCCGGGCGTCCGGTATCTATGGCTGGAGGAGGGAAGACTTGGATTCGCGGCAGCAAATCCGCAGCCCATGGCGGGGCGTCCCTGCGGCGGGTCGGGTGGTTGAGCCAGTCCGTGTAAATCATTAAAAAATATTCACGGGTTTTACTACGGTTGAATGGGGAATTTACTGCGCATCTTTGTGATAGAGCGCGAGGAAAACAAGCGTATCGTTCCGCTTATCAAACCAATACGATAACCGGAACGGCGGGATGTAGACTTCACGTGACTGTTTGCGGCAATACCGCATCGGTTTTCCCGCCAAAGGATCATTGATGATCTTAACGATCTGTTGCTTTACCCGCTCCTTGAGCCGGGTATCCTTGATTTTCCGAACGGTCTTTTCAAAGTGCTGGTGGTAAGCAACGGTTACCATGCGTCCATCTCTTTGATGAAGTCACCTGCTTTTTTCTTCGTGAATGTGCCCTTTGAATATTCCTCAAGTGCCTGCTCGGTCTTCTCCGCGAAGATGATGTCCTCCCGCACGGCCGGCTCGATCACCAAGAGCGGCTTGAGTATGATGCGTTCCCCGTCGCAGATGACAAGGAGTTTTTCTCCTTCCGGAAGGTTGGTCCGCATCGAGGCCGGGATAACAACCTGTCCCTTTGAACTCATTTTTGTGATGGCGACATCCATGACTATCAGTAAGATATGTCTTACATCATGCGGTATTATTGGTTTGGGTAGTGCAGGAAACCAGTTAGATTACTCGCTATAGTATGGAGAGGGATCAGGGGAATTATCATTAAATACACATACATACACAGAGCTGATTATGTCCACAAAAACCATCAGTATCACGGAGGAGGCGTACGAGCGGCTGAAGAACCTCAAGAAAGATGAGAAGACGAGTTTCTCTGAGGTGATTGTGAAATACTATCCGGTAAAGCGGAGGTTGTCGGATGTGCTTGCCGATCTCGGGGACTGTACCGAACTTGCAGATTCGGTGGAAAAGGTCTCAAAGGAGATGCGGAAAGCGAAGCTTCGTGAGGTCAGGTTCTAAATGCCGGTTGCCGACACTTCGTTCCTTATCGATATGATGAGGCGAAACCCGGCCGCACTCAGCATATATGAAGAGTATGAACGGCAGGGTATTGCGCTCGCCACTACGGCTATTACCGCCATGGAGTTATACAAGGGCGCATACACCTCTTTGAACCGCAGGAATATTGAGAAAGCCGAAAGAATTCTTGACTTGTTCTCCCTGCTTCCACTCGATGAAACGGTTTACCAGGCATTTGGCAGGGTCGCGGCGGGACTGTGTCTGACCGGTAATCCCCTCGGGGACTTCGATGAAGCCATTGCAGCAATATCCCTCTGCTACGATGGGGAGATCATCACCCGCGACCGGCACTTTGAAAAGATTCCGGGACTGAAGGTTATCGGGTACTGATTCTCTCTTCAGGCCCCCGGAAAAATATTTCACAATATATTTATGTGATACTGCTGACTTTTCTGAATCAGGTCATTCTCTATGCACGGTGACCGCCCCATGACTTCCTTTCGCGTTACGCCTTCCTTGGTTCTGGTGATAGTGGCGATGCTGCTGGCGGCGGGGTGTCATAGCAAGCACTATCATGATGAACGCTCACCACTTATTAACAAAATAATGCCCGGAGCTATTCTATGCACCATATCATCGAAAAGCATTTGAATGAAATTATCCGCACCTGCAGGAACCGGAATGTGGAACGACTTGCATTGTTTGGTTCCGCTGCAGATGGCCGGTTCGAGCCTGGGCGCAGCGATCTTGATCTGCTGGTTGAGTTTACGAAGATGACCCCGGCAGAGCATGCTGAGCAGTACTTCGGGCTGATCGAGGATCTTGAGCGGCTGCTTGGCTGTCCGATCGATCTGGTAGAACCGGGCCCCATCACCAACCCGTTCTTCCGCGAATCCCTCGAACAGTCGCAGGTCGTGCTCTATGCTGCCGCTTGAGATCCGGAAATACCTTTTCGATATCCGGGAAGCGTGCGGACTCATTACAGAGTTCACTGCAGGGAAAACTTACAATGGTTTTCATGCCGACCGCATGCTCCGGTCCGCATTCGAGCGCCAGTTTGAGATCATTGGTGAGGCGCTGAACCAGATGCTCCAGCAGGATCCTGCGCTGGGCACTTCGATCAGCAACGCGGGCAGGATTATCGCGTTCCGTCACCGGCTCATTCATGGTTACGCTACCGTTTCCGATGAGGTGGTCTGGGGAGTTCTTGAGACTAACCTGCCGGTCCTTACCTGTGAAGTGAGCCGGCTGCTTGCGGATGCTGAACAGAACTGATAGCGAGGTGACCGCTCCACGATCCCCCTCCGCGTTACGCTTGCCTTGGTTCTGGTGATAGTGGCGATGCTTCTGGCGGCGGGGTGTAGCCAAGGGACCCGTTTCGGTACGGATAATAATGCCGGGATTCCCCCACCAGCCACACCGGATAATTCTCTTTCGCTCGCGGGGTCACCTGGAGCATGTCCCCCAACGGAACAACGGGAGTACCGGGTCGTCCAGGGAGAATCGTTCACGTACCAGGGAATATCTCCCGGTTATGCCGGTCAGGCTGTGAATGTTGCAATCTATTCTGAACAAGTTCCGCCATTCCCGGAATCTGAACCGGTTAACGGGAACGGTTCATTCTCTATTTTTGTGGATAAAGACCGGACAAAACTGGATTGGGAAAATCACGGATACAATTATTCCGGTCGTCAGACCAGTCCCTACGATCATATCTGCATACAGTATCCAACCGGGACGGATTGTTTCGACCTTCTGATTGTCCAGAATAAAACGGACCTCAACGCCACGGTAAAAAATGACTGGATCCATATGGATCCTCTTCCGGACAAGGAAATCCCCATAACCCTGCGAAATACCTATACCGGGAATTTCTTTGTGAACGGGACTACCAGCCTGCCGCCGGGTGAGCAGCTGAACATCTCCATGATGTCGTTATGCACCCTGCCCTGCCAGAAAACTCTCACCTCAAGCAGGATTGGCTGCTGCGGGGCGGAAAATTATGAGAGTAGTATTGTTGTGAGGGAAGGTCCCTGCGGGATCAACACCTGGTCTCTCCTCGTTAACACGACCCCGAACCTGATAGGCATGACTACGGTGAACAGCGTTTTTAGCGACTTCAATGCGTTTTCTGTGAGCGTCTCCGGCAGAAACCGCACGGCAGACGACAACCTGTGGGATGCAGCCACTTTTATTGTTCGTGTCAGGGAGGAAATGCCTTGACAGGGGGACAGGATATCCAGTATCTGCGTTATGTTATGAGGGGAGCGTCCAATGACTCCCTTCGCGTTACGCTTGCCCTGGTGCTGGTAATAGGGACGGTGCTGCTAGCGGCTGGGTGTGTTACTGGGCAGACCGGGGAGGGGAAAAACATGGGAAACGTACCTTCCACGGTTCTTGTTACATCAATCCCGAGTCTGAAGCAGATTGAATCTCCGATTGTTCCCGAGGAGGGCTACTACTGGATCAAGATGGATCCAATAAGTGACAAATATACAGAAGAAAATTTCACCATAACCTCTACTACAAACCTCTCCGCCGGTGATGAAATCCTCGTTCAGGTATATCCATCAACATTTTTTCCGGGTCCAAAAATGCAATCAAGAGAATTCTATGGTGCAACCGGTACCGTCTTGGTTATTCAGGGTAGAAGCGGAATTAATACGATTTTATTCAATGTTAATTCTTCCACATTATATAATTCTACCCCATTAAAACCGGATGAGTATATTGTTACTGAAGATTCTGTTCTCCATGTAGCAACTTGCTCGGAATTGTTTAGGATTTTACCAACTTCTGGATCCGCCGGGAATATTACAGAAAAATCAAAAAGATATATAGATTGGGATAAGTTGGACATACCTCATCTCATTCTCAATAATTCGATGCAACCAGTTATCCCTGATATTAGTATCACACTGAGTTCAAATCGTTCGGAGCCGGGAAAAACACCTTATGGAACAATCATTCTTTTTTCTGCTGATGGAATAGTCCGGT
>CAZCZK010000069.1:0-12171 GCA_964503195.1 uncultured Methanoregula sp. | reverse complement strand
GGTACATCACGGCCCGGGTCCCGGGCAGCCGGACCGCATCGCCGCCGTTGGATTGCGACAATGCAACGACCCGTTCCCATAACGGATTGCATGCCTCCTTTGCATGGGGGCAGTCCCGGCAGTGCCGGTTCGTCGGGGGCAGTGCATCTCCCGGGTAATGAGCGCAAAAGGTGATGTCCATTGCAAGGTGTTATTCAGAAACGCACTATTTTTTAATGTATTGATCTGATCCCGCACGCGAAGTTTTCCGGAATTCCGGGAAGCGTCGTAACGTGGATACAAAAGATGCGGATGAGTATGAATCGGGATTCGTGAGAGTGCATTTTTTCCCATTAGGTATCACCTTGAGAGGGGCGGGGGTTTTTCGTGTTTAACGGGAAAATGGATTGTGCAGGTATCGGGACCCCCAAAAGTCATGAATCCCTGGGAGAAAACAGATGAAGATCGGCATTGTAAGTGACGGAAAATTCGGCGACCGGGCCTATGAGGTGATAGGGGAACGGTTCCCGACGGAATGGATCATGGCTCCGTTTATCCAGTGCCCCATTGCAGACGACATCGAACTGACGCTCCCGGAATGCGATCTCTATATCTCCTTCGTCCGCCACCCGGATGTTGCACTCGCGATCATCAGGAAACAGAAACCGGTCATTCTCGGGGTCAGTTTCGGGCCCGGTTTTCTCCGGCAGGCCAGGGCAATCAATGAGGATATCGTTGCGCCTCCGACCATGTGCTCGCTTGAAGATACAACCTGGGTACCGGCAATCAATGAGTACGCAAAAGTATTCGGAAAACCTGTTCTTGACGTGAAAATACAGGAAGACGGCACCATTGAGGGCGTTCGTGTAATCCGAGGTTCTCCCTGCGGTTCGACCGTTGCAGCAAGTGCAGAACTGCACGGGACGCAGATGAGTGTTGAAAAGATCCAGCATTACGGCCTGCGCATCTGTCACTTCTGCCGGGCGCCACGGTTTGGCAGAACCTGTGACATGGAAATAGCAGGACTGCTCCATGCACGGGAACTGGTACGTGCTGTCAGTGCCGTATCTCCAGAAGTAGGTGCACGGGTGAAATCATTTTCTGAAGATATGGAAAAAAATATTGATGAGAAAGTAACCGGAGGATAATGCCGGGCAGGACGATTTACGGGCATTTTCCGAACGGCTGACGTACTCGATTTACGGGAGAGTTCAGGGAACCCCCCGTGCCTTGTCCGTACTTCTTCAGGGTTGACACGATCAAGGTCTCGTTGAGATGGGCAGGGTCGGACGATACCGGTATTCCTTTACAGGGGTACAGCGGTTACCTGTCGTACCGGATTCCCGTCATTATGACTTTGTATTGAAAATTCCCGCTGCATTCCGGTTCATCAGGGTAAACCCTCTATCGCAACTATCATGAACCCGGGCGCTGAGCATTACCTATGAAGGTGCTGGGCATATCAGGAAGCATGCGTAAGGAAGGCAATACCGCAGATCTGGTCAATGTCATTCTCGAACGCTGCCAGGTTGCGGGAATCAAGACTGAATTTGTCTCGCTTGCGGGCAAGAAGATCCATCCCTGCCTGGGTTGCGAGAAATGCAAGGAAAAGAAGTCCTGCATCATCGAGAACGATGACTGGGAAAAAATAATCAATAAAGTGCTTGACTGTGATGTGCTCGTGATCGGGTCGCCCACGTATTATTACGATGTGTGCGGCCATCTCAAGAATTTCATCGACCGCACGTATTCCCTCTACCATGACCGCAGGCTGGCTGGCAGGAAGGGCGTTGCGGTGGCGGTGCAGGCGCATAAAGGTGCAAGCCGGACCATCCAGACGCTGGAAGGGTTCATGAGTACCCACGAATTCTCATCGCTGGGCTCAGTCAAGGGTAACGGGTATCATGAGGGCGAAGTGCTCGCTGATACGGAAGCAATCGAGAAAGCCCGGAAGATCGGGGATAAGATCGTCCGGCTTGTGAATCACCATGGTGACTGATACCGGGGCTGTCGCTACTTATCCCTGCGTTTTCCGTCAGTTCCTCTTTACGTAGATCAAGTGGATATCCTGCCGGTAGGAAAAAAAGAAGATTGCGGAATAATCACTCCGCAGTTATCCAGTCGTAGAACAGGGCAGCACCAACCGCCCCGATGACCGGTCCTATGATATAGATTGGGAAGAACGCCCAGAGGTTCGAGCCACCGAGCAGGAAGTCCATCACGTACGGCCCGAATGTCCGGGCCGGGTTGAGCGATGCGCCGGAGATATTACCGGCCATCGTGATCATACCGGCCACGGTCAGACCGATGATGAGCCCGGCAAATCCTGGCGGGGCACGTTCGTCAACCGCGACACCCATGATGACGAGCATCAGCACGAAGGTCGCGATCGCTTCGACAAGGATAGCCTGCCCGTACCCGATTCCGGGGAACGGTGCCGTCGCCCCGAGCCCGCCAATCGTGACCGCATCCATCCCTACGGTGAGGAAGAAGAGGAGGCTCCCGATCGCTGCCCCGATACATTGCGCAACGATATATGCGACCGCATCGCTGGCCGGGAACCGTTTCGTTGCGCAGAGCGCGATGGTCACGGCCGGATTGATGTGGGCCCCCGAGACCCGGCCGAGAGTGTAGATGACCGCAGCGATAACAATGCCGAACGTGATCCCAATCGCAAACCAGTCACCGAGCCCGCCAAGCTGGCCAATCCCGATGTTAAACGGGGTTGCCGGTTTGGTCCCGTTCGCGATCATCAGCGTGATCGCCGCTGCCCCGGCACCGAAGTACACCAGGAGTGCCGTCCCTACACCTTCAGCTATGCTCCGGCTGGCAAGCGATGCCATTACTTCCCCTCCCCGTATGCTGCATTGCAGTCCGGACAGAGCATCCGGGGCATCTTCTTGGGCAGTTTTCGGGAGGGAAGCGGGTACCCGCCCTCCCAGACATCAACCTCTTTCCGGATCGTATGCTTCATACAGGTTCCCATACCGCAGGCAACGCATACCGCCACGGCGTCACTGTCTTTTCCATCTTTTGCACAGACATAACATTTCATAGTTTCACCTCATCCCGGCTTGAGTCAGACCGCTTCCTTCCACTGGCAGGAGCAGTGCCGGAAATCCATCAGGGCCGCCGATGCACAGTCCTTACAGATCCGTGCCGGTGCAGCCGGGACGTCCTTGCTTAAGGCAATGATATTGGTCATCAGGGTTGCCGTGACCGGTTCGCTTGTTAAGAGGCACGGGTAATCCGAGAGGCGCATCATAGCCGAGAACCGGACGGTCATCGCACACGCGGGGTACGCGTACCGCTGCGGGTTTGCGAGCACCTCGTTTTTGAGGATGGGTGATAGATCGACATCGAACCCGCCAACTTTGGGCTTTACGATACCCGGCCCGGCAGCCTGCATCCTCCGGGCCTTGTCCACCATCTTCCAGCCCCGGTAGATCATGTCCATGAAGTCGCAGTTGTGGAGTTCGATGGCCGCACTCCGCTTCGGGTAGAGTTGGACATAGTTGTGGTAACGTTTCGTCAGCATGTCCACGACCATGATCGCGTTGAACCCGTCAAGTTCCAGGATATATTCCGCGGCACTTGCCGAGGAACCGGTTGCAACCGACAGCGCTTCCTGCGGGGTCTTCATCTTCGGTGCCGCCGCTTTCAGAGTCTTGTCCATGACTTCGGTAACGGCCTCGATGACTGCCATGATCACGTCGTCCTTGCACATGTTGTACGTGGACTGGGCAATGTGGTGCGCGACATCGCCGACACAGTATGCCGGCACGGTCACGATGTTCCCATAGTGCACGCCCTCATTGAGCGAGGCTTTGACCGCCCCCTGCATCTTCGTGCGGTACTCCTTCATGTACTTCCGGCAATCGAACGAGTTCTGGCCAACGCTGTCCATCAGTTTTACCTGTGCGTCGACCGGTGTATCGTAGATGGACTGGATCATCGCAACTTCCTTCTTCACCGCATCGGCAAGGGTTGCCCCGCCTTCGACCGCATGGGCAAAGACATCCCCGATGCCGTACGAGGTGTTCATGCCCCACGACTTCGCGGCAAGGATTGCCTGTTTGTGCGCAACCGGGATGTCCGTGGTCTTGAGGATCTGGTTGACGATATTGCTGCTGCTGCCGGGGATCAGAGCAAAGTCCACTACGCACGTGGGGCCGTAGAAACCCGCGTATCTCCGTGCGGATTCCTTGCCGATCACGGCCTCGGCCTTGCCGACCGCCTTGATGAACGCGTCCACGCTCTTTCTGAACTTCGGGTCTGCATCGTAGAGCATCTCCATGATGACCGGCGTCTGATAGTGCTCGACAAACGGGTCGTCCTCGGGACGGATGGTGTTCGTCAGGCTTTTAAGAATTGTGTAATGGGCACTGACCGAATCGGTGTGCAGGGCAAAGACCGCCTTGCTCTGGCCCCCGATGGGTTTCATTCCTTTGACTGCATCGACATAGACTTTCGTGTCATCGATGACGAATTTCTCCCCGCGTTTCTTTTTTACCTGGTTCACGTCGGCGTGCTGGGCAGCCATCGCCTCCGTGATCATCTTCTTGATTACTTCCTGCATGATGCTGCAACTCCCGGCACCGGCATCAGTGGGGGTGCCTGTAAGGCAACCTTTGGCGCATCCCATTATTAAATACATTCAGGCAAAAAACCGTGGTGTATATCGTAGGACTTTTCAGGAGATCCGATACTCCCGAAAATCAATACCACGAACCGGCAAAAATGTAACAGTTTACCGGCCAGCTGAAACACAGATATCGTAAAGAGTACTCCCGGAAAAAAGTTACAACTTTTCCGAAGTATTCATCTTTAAAAGCGTGTAGACCGGGCAGGTGCCGATTGATCCGGTTAGTGCGACTGCACTCCCAAGGAGGAGGAGAACAGCAGCCCATACCGACCAGGGACTGGAAATTGAGGTTAATGCTACGATTATCATAAGGCCGCCAAGAAGCATCCGGATAATCCGTTCCAGGATCCCGATATTAAACTGGCCCAATTTCATAGGATTGTCTCATCATGGATTATCGACAGGAACCATTATGTATTTATCCTGTCCCGATGTGGCACCTGCTCATATGTGGCAAGAAATATATAGTGCGATAATGGATTAGCAACTATCCAACAGAATGGTGTAAGCGAGATGTGTTGAGCGATACCAGACGCTTGACCAGAGGATGAGGAGGCAACATGCATGAAAACGGTTTTTGTAACACCTGAACTGTGTATCGGGTGCAGGCATTGCGAGGTCGCGTGTGCGATCGAGCACGCGAAGAGCAAAACATTATTCGATGCTGTTTTGGAAGAGAAACGGTCGCAGCCACGGATTTACGTGGAAACGGGAATGCATTACCTGACCTTTCCCAACCGGTGCCGGCACTGTGATCCGGCACCCTGCATGCAGGTCTGCCCGACCGAAGCACTGGTGCGGGACGATGCCACGGCTTCCGTGCTCGTCCGGTACGACCGGTGCATCGGGTGCGCAGTCTGCGCCATGGCCTGCCCGTTCGGCATCATCCGGTTCAACAGCGTCCACCAGCTGGACACGGACCGCGAGGTCAATGCAAAATGCGACAACTGCATCGAGCGGCAGAAGGCCGGGACAATCCCTGCCTGTGCTGAGGCATGCAAGACCGGCGCACTGGAGTTCGGGAACGCGGACGAGCTGGTCCGTTCAAGCAGGAAGGACTTTACTCTGCGGATGATCAAATCCGCAGAGACTGGTGTGGAAGTCCCGAAGATGCCGGCAAATATCCGGGCGTACCGGGCAATCATGGCAGAGCTGGCTGAATTAAAAGAGGAGAACTGAGGGGGGAAGAGAAATATGTACGATTCATCTGCAGGAAAGAAAATTGCTGAAGCGAGAGCGCTTGACAAAACAGATCAGGAAATTATCGTAAAAGCCATGGAGGACGGCATCGAGACCGCGTGGGACCGGCTCGCAGACCAGCAGCCGCAGTGTGGCTTCGGGCAGCTTGGCGTCTGCTGCAACCGCTGTTCCATGGGTCCCTGCCGTATTGAACCGTTCGGCAAGAAACCGGTACGGGGCGTGTGCGGGGCAAATGCCGACACCATCGTGGCGCGGAACCTGCTCGACGATCTCAGCACGGGGGCGGCGGCCCATTCGGACCACGGGAGGGAAGTGCTGGAAGTCCTCCTTGAGACCGCAGAAGGAAAATCACAGGGCTACCAGATCGTTGATGAAGTGAAATTAAAGGCGGTCGCATCAGAGTATGGCATCAAAACCGACAAGCGGAAAAAAGAGGAGATTGCAAAAGACCTTGCCCTGGCAATGCTGGAAGAGTACGGGACGGTCAAGAACCATATCCAGATGGCAGAACGGGCCCCAAAAAAGACAAAGGATATCTGGAAGAAACTGGGCATCGTCCCCCGGGGCGTTGACCGGGAGATCGTGGAGTCCATGCACCGGATCCACATGGGTGTCGGTGCCGACTACACCAATATCCTCCTGCATGCGATGAGGACGTCGCTCTCGGATGGCTGGGGCGGGTCGATGATGGCAACGGAAGGGTCCGATATCCTGTTCGGCACCCCCACCCCGCTGCGCTCCCGCACGAACCTTGCAACGCTCAGCAGGGACAAGGTGAATATCGTCCTCCATGGGCACAACCCGATCCTCTCCGAGATGATCGTGAAAGCCGCAGAAGATGCAAAACTCAAAAAACTTGCAACGGAGAAAGGTGCAAAGGGTATCAATCTTGTCGGCATGTGCTGTACCGGCAACGAACTGCTGATGCGGCACGGCATCCCCATTGCAGGTTCCTTCCTCGACCAGGAACTCGCCATTGCAACCGGGTCTGTTGAAGTGATGGTGATCGATTACCAGTGCATCTTCCCGTCCATCCCGCAGACTGCCGCCTGCTACCATACAAAGATTGTCAGTACAAGCGAGAAGGCAAAAGTCCCGGGAGCCACCTACAAGGAGTTCAGGCCGGAGACGGCGCTCGATACCGCAAAAGAGATTGTCAGTATAGCAATCGACAACTTCCCGAACCGGAACCCTGACCGGGTCAGGATCCCGGAAAAACCCATCGACATGATGGCGGGCTTCTCGGAGGAAGCGATACGAAAGGCACTTGGCGGCACCTACAAGCCGCTGATTGATGCGATTGTTGCCGGCAAGATCAAGGGGGTCGTAGGTATTGTCGGCTGCAATAACCCGAAGATCAAACAGGATTACGGGCACATCACGCTCGGAAAAGAGCTGATCAAGCGGGACATCCTTGTTGTCGAGACCGGGTGCGCCGCAATTGCCAGCGGAAAGGCAGGACTGCTCCTCCCGGAGGCAGCGGACATGGCAGGAGAAGGGCTCAAGTCTGTCTGCAAAGCGCTCGGGATCCCCCCGGTCCTCCACATGGGCTCCTGCGTGGACTGCTCTCGCATTCTCGTGATGGCAGCGCACGTGGCAAACGAGCTGGGTGTGGGAATCGACCAGCTGCCCCTTGGCGGCGCTGCTCCCGAATGGTATTCCCAGAAAGCCATCTCTATTGGCACTTACTTTGTCTCGTCCGGCGTGTACACGGTCCTTGGTATCCCGCCCAAGATCTTCGGCAGCGCGAATGTGACAAAACTCCTCGCCGCCCAGCTTGGCGGGATTGTCAATGCGTCGTTTGCCGTTGAACCCGATCCGGTCAAGGCCGCAGACCTGCTCGAAACGGAGATCAACCGGAAGAGAAAGGCGCTCGGGATATAATCAGAGTCCACGGGACCAGCTCATTTTTTTGTGAGGACACCATGGACGAACCAACGCTCGATGCAATTATTGCCCGATATGAAGCCCCGCCCGGCAGGCTGCTTGGGATCCTGGGGGAGATTCAGGATACAGAAGGGTACATTCCCCGTGAATCGCTGGAAATGCTCGCGGAAAAACTGGATGTGCGCCTCTCGGAGCTCTACAGCCTTACCACCTTCTACTCCTATTTCAGCCTGACGCCGGTCGGGGATCATGTCATCACGGTCTGTATGGGGACCGCCTGCCATGTCAAAGGCGCCCCGGCGATCCTGCAGGCCCTTGAGGATATGCTGAAGATCGCAAGCGACACCTCAGAGGACGGCAAATTCTCGATCACCACGGAGGACAAAAAATTCACGCTGGAGATCGCCCGGTGCTTCGGCGCCTGCAGCATGGCGCCCGTCCTGCGGGTTGACGGAAACCTGTACGGGTATGCAACAAAAGAAGACCTCCCGAAGATCCTTGCAGAGTACGGGTGGGAACCATGAAGATCACATCGGCAGCTGACCTGGAAACTGCACGGAAGGCCGGGCTGCAGAAGATCCTGCCCGGAAAACCACGGATCGCGGTTGGCCTCGCCACCTGCGGGATCGCGGTGGGTGGCAACCGGGTATACGAACGACTCCGGGAGATCATCGAAAAGGAAAAACTGGATATAGTCCTGACGAAAACCGGGTGCATCGGCTATTGTAAGGAAGAGCCGCTCGTGAATATCACCATTCTGGGGAAACCGCTCGTGATCCTGTACAAGGTCACCGGGGACGATGCTGAGGAGATCATTAAACAGGTCAGTAAGGGGAAAGTGCCGGCTGACAAGGCCCTGTGTCGGGTTCCCTCATGGGACCACATCACGGGCTGTAAAATTGAGTACGGCAAAGGGTTCACAAAAATTCCTCTCTATGGAAAAGTCCCGTTCTTCAAAGGCCAGAAGAAAGTAATCCTGCGGGACGCCGGCCTGATTAATCCGGAAGATATCGACGAATATATCGCAGTGGGCGGCTACGCGGCAGCCATGAAAGCCCTGACCGTAATGGATCCGGAGGCTGTCATTAAGGAAGTGGAGAAGTCCGGGCTCCGGGGCCGGGGCGGTGCCGGTTTTCCCACCGGCCTCAAGTGGCGGATCACCCGGGACGCGAAGGCTGATAAAAAATATATCATCTGCAATGCCGATGAGGGAGACCCCGGCGCGTATATGAACCGGAACGAGATGGAGAGCGACCCGCACATGCTCATCGAGGGCATGATCATCGGAGCGTTTGCCATGGGTGCGGCCGTTGGCCTCATCTATATCCGGGCGGAATACCCGCTCGCAATCAAACGGCTAAAACTCGCCATCGGGCAGGCCCGGGATTACGGGCTCCTTGGGGAGAACATCCTCGGTACGGGGTTTTCATTCGATATCGCGATTGCAACCGGCGCCGGTGCATTTGTCTGTGGTGAATCAACGGCACTTATCGCTTCCATCAAGGGGAGGACCGGCCGGCCTCACCCCCGCCCGCCGCGGCTGACCGATATCGGGGGAGGGCTCTTCGGATACCCCACCGACCTCAACAATGTCGAGACCTGGTGCAATGTGCCGGTGATCATCATGAACGGCAGCGAATGGTACGCCCGGATTGGGGCAAAGGATAATACCGGCACCAAGGTGTTCTCCCTTGTCGGGAAAGTCGACCGGGTCGGCCTCGTGGAAGTGCCGCTCGGGACGACGCTTCATACGATCGTGTCGGATATCGGCAATGGCGGGGCCAACGGCAGGAAAGTCAAGGCCGTCCAGACTGGCGGGCCGTCGGGAGGCTGCATCCCGGCCCGGCTGTTCGATACTCCGGTGGACTTCGAGAACCTCAACAAGGCCGGTTCGATCATGGGCTCCGGGGGCATCGTGGTCATGGACGAGGATACGGACATGGTGGACATCGCCCGTTACTTCATCAACTTCGCCACCGGTGAGTCCTGCGGGAAATGCGTCCCCTGCCGCGAGGGGCTCAAGCACTCGCTCCTCCTCCTCAACCGGATCCTGGCAAAGAAGGGCACGAAAAAAGATCTCGAGACTCTTGCCCTGTTATCAGACACTATTGTGGCAACGTCACTCTGCGGCCTTGGCCAGACGGCGCCCAACCCGGTGCTGACAACGTTAGCGTATTTCCGGGAAGAGTACGAAGCGCTGGTGAAACCATGACGCACGAAGAGGTTGGCGGTGCAGGTGCGCCAAAGAAACAGGTCACGGTAACGATCAACGGCAAAAAATACCCGGCCGATGAGGGGGAGATCCTTCTTGGAGTTGCGGTAAGGAATGCAATCGCGATCCCGCACCTCTGCTATGAGCCGTCCCTTGACCCGTACGGTGCGTGCCGGCTCTGCATGGTTGAGGTGGTAAAACACGGGAAGCGGGAGATGACAACGTCCTGCACCTTGCGGGCAGCAGAGGGGCTGGAGGTTATCACCGATACGCCGGAGATCGTGAAACACCGTTCCATCCTCTTCGAGCTCTATCTTGCGGAGGCACCCAAATCGGGGGTTATCAAAGCGATGGCGGCACAGTACGGGGTGACGAAGACCCGGTTCTTGAAGAAACTCGATATCACGGATTCGCTGGGCAACAAGTGTGTCCTCTGCGGGCTCTGCGTGCGGGCATGCAACGAGATCATGGGTGCCGGTGCGATCGGCTTTATCAACCGGGGCCCGTACACGGTAGTCAATACGCCGTATTTCGAACCAACAAAGGACTGCTACGGGTGCGGTGCCTGCGTGAAGGTCTGCCCCACGAATGCTGTTGAGATGGAGGATATCGGGGATGTGCGGGTCATGAAATCCTGGAGTATCACAAAAGTCCCGCTAGTGCAGTGCAGCTGTTGTGGAACGTACTATGCACCGAAAGGACTCGCAGTAGCCACCATGGCACGGGTCACCCCCTCCCTGAATGAAGAGATTGCCACGCTCTGCCCGGCGTGCCGGGGGAAACTGATCGCAAGAGAAGAGATCCGCGCGAGGACCGGTGGTGCAGGTAAGAATGTCTGATACACCGGCCGGGCGGGAAAAAAATCCTGGTACGTCTGCCACGATCCAGCGGGAAACGTTTGGGACTTCAAAGAACGGTATCCGTATTGTTATCACAGGGAAAGGCGGGGTCGGCAAGACCACCATCACTGCCCTTCTCGCCCACCTGTTTGCGCAAGCGGGGTTCCGGGTACTTGCCATTGACGGCGACCCCCAGCGGAATCTCGCGGTGACCCTGGGTGTTCCGCCCCCAGAAGCTGAACTGATTATTCCGGTATCTGAAAGCATTGAATACCTGCGGGAAAAACAGGTGCCGGACCCGGATTATCCCCGGGAGGTTTGCTCACCATCAATCCCGATGTGAGTGACGTGGTGGACAGGTTCGCCATCCCTGTTGCCCAAAACCTGCGGCTCCTTGTCATGGGGGGAATTAAAGAGGCGGGTTGCGGCTGCCTCTGTGCCGAATATACCCTTCTTACTGCAATCCTCCGGCACCTGCGGCTCCTCAAAGACGATGTGATCCTCCTGGATACCCCGGCCGGTCTTGAGCATTTCGGGAGGGCTGTAGCTGATGGGTT
Source organism: uncultured Methanoregula sp. (assembly GCA_964503195.1). GTDB lineage: Archaea > Halobacteriota > Methanomicrobia > Methanomicrobiales > Methanospirillaceae > Methanoregula. Next base: position 852 of record CAZCZK010000069.1, on the reverse strand, counting down.
TACCTGTGCGGTTGTTGTTGCAGATCCATCTTACAACGCCCTCTCGGTAGCACGGGAGTCGGCTGCTCTCGCGCGGCAACTGGGGATCGAACAGATAATTCTTGTCGTGAACCGTGTCAATAAACCGGAGGATAAGGATAAAGCACGTGAGCGGGCAGGACATCTCGACGAATTTTCCCGGGTGCTGCTGCTCTCTTTTGATTCCGGGGTAATTGCTGCGGAACCCGAGGTCACCCCGCTCCTTATGACCGAGTCGGATTTCATGCATGCTGTCAGGTCTCTTGCGGGAACTATCTCCCATAAATGCGAAGTCCATTCGCCGGAATTTCCGTGAAGATCCGGAAAACGCACCGGTCATATTCTGATTTTTTCGCGGGGAGCTCCTCGCCATCTCCGATCTCTTCATGAAAGAGTCGGGGGTTCACGGCAAAGGCGCCCGCTTCGGGATCCTGGTGCTGAAAGAGAAGTACCGGTTTGAATAACCAGCACGAGAACAGGGATAATTGCTCTTGTTGCAGTATTATGCGATAATCTTTCAAAAATTACTTTTTTGTGGTAACTTCCACGGGATCGATATTCGCATCGATCATGCAATCGAATGAAACCGTTGAAAGCCACCCGGCCTTCTCGAACATGTTCATGAAGCAGACGCCAATAACCGCAGCGCCGGGATGCTTGTCAATAACTGACACTACCTGCTCTGCTTTTACCGGCACATTGGGCATCGAGAGCCCGCCCATGATGACAATGGTTTTTGGTTTCAGACTAACCGGCCCGGCACGTGCCTGCATGCCAACGTCATCGACATGACCGATCTTTTTTGCCCGGCACTCATCCACATAGGGAACAAAG
>CAZCZK010000068.1:0-12303 GCA_964503195.1 uncultured Methanoregula sp. | reverse complement strand
CGGCGGGCACCTCGCGGTCAAAACTCACTTCGATCTTGTGGACCCGGTCGATGGCGGCTTTGAGTTTCTCCGGCGCATCGATGGCCACCATCTTTCCTGCTAAAATGATGCCGACCCGGTGACAGAGCCGGTTGGCCTCCTCCATGTTGTGCGTGGTGAGAAAGATGGTGGTTCCTTTTGTGTTCAGGTCTCGGAGCAGGGAGAGGATCATCTGGGTGCTCTGCACGTCCAGACCGCTTGTGGGTTCATCGAGAAAGAGGAGTTCCGGTTCGTGGATCAGAGCCATTGCGAGGATGAGCCGCTGCTTCATGCCTTTGGAGTACGCCTGCACCTTCTGGTCTTTCTTCTCAAGGAGTCCCACCATGCCGAGCAGGTCGGACGAACGCTGCTCTGCCCGGGCACGCGGGAGCCCGTACAGCTCACCCATCAGCATCAGGTTCTGCCATGCGGTGAGGTCCGTATAGGCATTCGAGGTCTCCGGCACAACGCCAAATCCCTGTTTCGCCAGGACCGGCTCGGACCGGATATCATGGCCGAGGATCATGGCGGTCCCGGCATCGGGAGGGATAACACCGGTCAGCATACGGGTAGTTGTTGTCTTACCCGCACCATTCGGGCCGAGGAAGCCGAAGATCTCGCCCTGCCGGACATCGAACGAGATATGGTCTACAGCAGTGCTGCTCCCAAAGATTTTCGTCAGGTTCGAAGCCTGGATTATGGGGGTCATGGGGTTCTCGTATCCTCATACATCTTCGCGGATACCGAGGAGGACCATCCTCTGATTACACCGGATCCCCCGGTTCTCGTCCTTTATCACCGATACGAGATGATGGAGTTTCACGGGATGCTCTGTCTCCCCTGCGGTGATGACACCCTCGCCCTGCAGGACCACGAACACCACAGCGTACGGCTCCGGGTGGGGCGGAATGACCTGCCCGGTCTCAAGGCCAACGATCACGATGTTCGAACCTGCGGTTTTCATCAGGTCTTTTTTGACCGGGCCGGATGCAGAGAATTCTGCCAGTTTGCATAAATCCATTCTTAACACCAGACTGCTTCAACAGGGTAGTTTACTGCATATATGAAATATCCTCACATACATTCAACCGGTCCGGTGCTCTCATTGATAAACCAAACACCGATCACCTCGGGTTCGATCCTGCTCTCACAAGTCACCTAAATCACGCCAAGAAGCATCGCTGCCCCGAGAGCGACCATGACAATCCCCATGACAAGCCGCACCCAGCGACTGCTCCCCGTCCGGAACGCCTCCAACCGCTCCGGTGTCCCGCCCCAGTAAACGAGAAGAAGGATCAGGACAAGCGGGAGGACGAAGATCAGGTTGTAGAACAGCAGGTACGGGATCCCCTCCGCTAGCGTCATCCGGTTACCGATAAGCCCGAGGATCGCAAGGTACACGCCGCCGGTGCAGGGCAGTTCCACCATGCTGACGAGGGCCCCGAGAACGATGGCCGACGGGACGGATGCCCGTTTCACATATTCGTCGATAGCCGCTTTCTGCGAAACGGGGATCGCGAGCGTGAAGATCTCGCGTCTGAGGAGCACTTCCGCGATGTTGATGAGCCCCGCTATGATGGCGATGACTGCGGCAACCGTGAAGACGATCCCGGTCAGGCCCAGCTGCTGGACAACGGTCAGGAGCCCCAGCCCGGCAATGAAGTACACGACAAAGACTGTTGCGATGTACGTGATCCCGACCATGAGTACCCGCCGCCGCTCCCCCAGCGAGGTGAGGTACGCAAGCAGGAAGATCAGGACAGCAAAGGCACACGGGTTGATACTGTCAATGGCCGCTGCAATAACGATGGCAGGGATGGTCAGGCCATCGGGACCCGGGGGGGTAAGGTTCACCACATCCGGAGTCTGACCCGGCTGCGGGGTCAGATTCGCTGGTTGTGGCGTCATGTTGCCCGGCTGTGGGGTCATGTTGCCCGGTTGTGCGTTCAGGTTCCCCACTGGTGCAGGAGAGCCATCCTGCGGAAGGCCGCCGCTGATGGAATAAAATGCCGGACAGATCGCCGGGGTGGTGGTATACCAGATGATCCGTTCCTCAATGCCTGTCCGGACCGCATTTTCACCAACCAGTGCCCGGTCTCCGATGAAGACCGTGGGGATAAGACCTTCCTTTACCCCATACCGTGTGTTGAATTCCTTGAACATGGCCTGGTTGGTTGTGTTGAAATAGATCTCAAACGCCCTGACCTGTACCTGCGGGTATTTTTTTACAAGCGCTTCGATGACTGGTTTTGTCCTTTCGCAATGCGGGCATCCCAGTCCATAGAAGAAGTAGAGGCATATCGGTGGTGTCGTCCCGCCAATCGTCCCGATCGTGACGTTATCATCAGCACAGGGAGTGAGCGCAGGGCAGGGGTCCTGGGCGGTAACCGGTGCGATCAGGAGGACCAGGAGGAGAAGAAAAGTTCCGAGCAGGAAAAACCGGGTCTGCATACGTAAAGAACGATCATCTGGTTTACCCGGTTTTCGGACCATGAATGAAGAGGATTGCAGCGTGCCTGATATCGCGGAGAACGTGACCTGCCTCCGCCATGTTGCCAGGATCTTTGTCCTGGTGCCTGTATCGATCATTTGTTGCATGCGTCGTCTCTCCCAGGACCCGGGCCGGCTATCCGGTACCGGCTATTTCAAATTTACATGAAACGCCAAACTATTTAACATCCCATGGTCCATGATGTTTCAATAAAGTTTGAAGCAGTGAAGGAGGAAGAACGTCATGGAGTCCATCGAAGAGATACAGAATTCCGGTGTCCGTATGAAAGAGATCCTCGGCCTCCGCGGGTCGCCCATCGGGGTCCGTTTCATCAGGAAAGGCGCGAAAACATTTTCCGCCGAACCCTGCACAAAAGAGCACCTGCGGTTCTGCCAGGCGCTGATGCTGGCCCGGCACGGGACACGAACGGTGATTTGTGAGGAGAACCTGGTCTGTCCGGCAGCAGCCCGTGCATTCGGGTTCAGGCCGCTCCCCGAACCACTGCAAAACGGAAAGGGGCTTGTCGGGTTCGGCATCACGGCAAAGGAGGATGTCGGGAAAAAGATGTTTGAAGGGATGACCGTCTTTGAAGAGAAAAACCTTGAACGGATCGAGGTATTTCCCCTTGAAGAAGCCCGGAAGGAGCCGGATGTCGTGATAGTCGAGGACGAGGTGGAGAAGCTGATGTGGATCGTGCTCGCATCGATGCACAGCCATGGCGGTGAGAGAGTGTGCGGGTCCACAGCCGTGCTCCAGGCGACCTGCGTGGATGCGACCATCATCCCCTATCTGGAACACCGGCTGAACTTCAACTTCGGGTGCTACGGGTGCCGGGACGCAACGGATCTCGGCCCCGGGGAGGCTCTTGTCGGGTTTCCGGCTGTTGAACTCCCAGCGATCGTCACCCACCTCGAATACCTGAACAAGAAAGCGCTCCCGCAGTCCCGGGGCAAACACGCGCTTGCCGCTCTTAAAAAACAGATTGAGGGTGAACAGGCCGGCGGATCCTGCGAATCGCTGTGACCCGATGGGGGACATCTGCTTTATTTATCCATGTGTACTACGGAATGAAACGATACTGATGCCTGATCTCGACCATCTGCCGCAACCCGGCAACAGAGAACCACACCGTGACGATACGTCGCTCGTAAGCCAGGCGGTCATCCTTACCTTCACCTTTTTTGTGATCGAGGCGGTTGGGGGATATCTTTCCGGTTCACTCGCCCTCTTTTCCGATGCCACCCATATGCTCAGCGACCTTTCGGCCCTCCTTCTTACCTACGGGGCGCTGCGGCTTGCACAGAAACCGCCGACAACGGAGCGGACGTTCGGCTATCACCGGGTCGAGACCGGTGCCGCGCTCATCAATGCGCTGCTCCTGATCCTGACCGGCGCTTGGATCCTGTGGGAAGCATTCCAGCGATATTTCTCGCCGCCAACCGTGCAGGTATCTGTCATGCTGCCGGTTGCCATCGCCGGGCTTGTCATCAACCTGTATATCGCGTTCCGCCTGCACGGGAGCCACGACCTTTCGGTGAAAAGTGCATACCTCCATGTCCTGACCGATTCCCTCTCCTCCGGTGCCGTCATTGCTGCCGGCATCTGGATGATGGTTACCGGCGACATGCGGGTCGATCCGGTCCTCTCTGCCCTGATCTCGATCTTCATCATCGCTTCGGCCATCCCTCTCCTGCGGGAGAGCGGCTCAATCATCCTCCAGTTTACCCCCCGCGACGTTGACCTGTCCGTGCTTGTCGCCGATCTCGAATCAGTACCTGGCGTTGAGGGAGTTCATAATGTCCATCTCTGGAGTCTCTGTTCGCACACGAACGTCCTCGACGCCCACGTCTACACCTGCATGGAACGGGTTGCTGACCAGGAGATTATCAAACAGGAGATCAAGCGCCGGCTGGGGAAGTATCATGTCTGGCATTCGACCCTTGAGTTTGAATGCAATGAATGCAAGAATTGTGCGGTCGTGCTGCCAATGAAAAATGGGTAAATCCGGTTATCATTTTTCCCCGCCAATAACAACAGCATCCTTATTCGTCTCCCCAGTTAAGATTTCACGCATAAGATGGATGGCTTTTCCCTTAATAGGGCAGAGTTGTTCATTACCAATTTTGATCATCCGTCGCGATATCGATCATATTGAAAATCGGCAAGTTAATTACCTACGGCTCCACAATCCTCGTTCCCATACCTCCGGGCAAGGTTTCACCCCCCTGCAGCCGAGGGAAACAGTGCAATCAGATCCCCATCGTCCAGCGGTGTGTCCAGCCTGCCGAGAAATTCCACATTCCTGCCGTTTTTGAGGATATTGACAAAATCCCGGAGGGTTTCGGGAGCGGTAAAGATCAAATCATACAGTCCTTCATACCGCCCCGTGAGCTCTGTGAGAAGGAAACGTATGGTTGCACCCTTCGGGAGATCCATACGGATCTGCGCATCCATGACCTCCCGTAAGGTTGCGAAGGATTTGACGGTGATGGTGATGTGATCCGGAAGTGCAGCCATATTATACGAGTGTCAGCTCTGCATCATGTTCAGTTCTTTCTTAACCGCAGGAAGTACTTTCCGCTCCTTGATCAGCCGCTGGGATTTTGCCCTTGGGATATCTCCTTCCTCGGCGAACCGTATTGCTTCAGCAGGGCAGAGGTTGGCGCATGTCTGGCATCCCACCACGCAGCTCTCCGGATGGATGACAACCGATTTTTTCCGGTCCCAGTCAAACTGGTATACCCCTTTGCCGCAGGTGAGGAAACAGAATCCGCACCCGATGCAGTCCTCTTCGTTCACAACCGGATGCCAGTCGATCTCATTGCGGGGGATTCCGTGCCAGAGCCCATGAGTTTTTGCTGCACTCTCTGCCATGGTATTAAATCCCCAGTTCCTTGCGCTTTTCCGGTGTCGGCGTCCCTTCCTTATCCCAGCCGCAGCCGGGACGGAACGTGGGCCAAGAAAGGTACGAAAACGGAATTCGGATTCAAGCTTCACACAATCGTCGACAAGGAAAACCAGTTCATCCGTCGGTTCGATACTTCAACCGCATCGGTGCATGACAGCCAGGTCGATCTCTCGCAGAAGGGAGAAACAGTGTACCGGGACAAAGGATATTTCGGCTCTGTCCCCTTCACATCAATGGATAAAACCATGAAGCGATCGGTGCGGGGTCATCCAATCTCCACGAAAGATAAACGAAGAAACCGGGCTATCAGTCGTGTCAGATCTTTGGTTGAACGCCCGTTCGCCGTCATCAAACGAGTGTTCCGTTCAGGTCACATACGGGTCACTACTCATCTTCGGGTTCATGTAAAAAAATCTCTTCGCCTGTTTCTCGTATAACCTGTTCAATCTCGTCACCGTTCAGAAGGTTCATCCCGTGCAGTAACCGCTTTAGAATGGTTCTCAAAACAGCGGATTGGAAGGTTCAGATTGCGCTCTTGGATCTAAAATGAATTGTTGTTGTTCAAGTCCATATGCCTTCAACAAAAAAACGAGGGTATGTAGCTATTCTCCTCAGTCATTCCCCTTTCCCGAATGCAGGTAAATATCTTTTCCTCAAATACTGCAGTTTTTTTCTCATTCTCTCTCGGGTACTGGAGACACGCAGGTCACGGAAAATATCTATATTCTGCGGAATGGATGATCCGGTATCTGGATTATGAAGTCAGATGTACCGGGCAGCAGCCATCTGAAACGCGAGATCGGCCTCTTCGATGCTACGGCACTCGGTATCGGGGCAATCATCGGTTCCGGCATTTTCGTTGTCACCGGCATAGTGGCCGGGATTGCCGGGCCGGCGATGGTCCTCTCCATTATTATTGCCGGGATTATTGCGGTTTTCTCGGCAATGAGCGTGGCCGAACTGGGGGCATATCTTCCGGAAGAGGGCGGGACCTATGCCTATGCTCAGAAACTCATCTCTCCTTTCGCTGGATTCATCGCCGGGTGGATCTGGATCATCTCCAACATCTTTGTCGGGGCGGCGGTCTCGCTGGGCTTTGCCCATTATTTCGTCACGATATTCCCGTCAGTACCGGTTAAAGTCATTGCTGTCGTGATCTGCCTCATTTTCATCATCATCAATTACCTGGGGCTGAAAGGATCGGTCCTTTTCAACAACCTCCTTGTCATGGCAAAGATCCTGATCCTCCTGTTCTTCATCGCGTTCGGTCTGGGATTTGTAAGGCCGGGAACCTTTATTCCCTTTGCGCCGGAAGGTTCGGCCGGTATGCTGAGCGGTGCAGCCCTCATCTTTTTTGCCTACACAGGATTTGCCCGGGTTACCATCATGGCGGAGGAAGTAAAGAATCCGGAAATAACGATTCCCCGTTCCATTTTCCTCGCGCTCGGGATCTCGACGATAATCTATCTGTTCGTGAGCATTGTTGCTGTCGGCCTTGCCGGGGCACCGGCTCTCGCACACTCCGGCTCTCCCCTTGCCGATGCAATCGGGATAACCGGAAGTCCAGGAGCTGTCCTGGTGATATCGCTGGGAGCGATGATCGCAACGGCAAGCGTGCTGCTGACCACCATTATGGGAATATCCCGGATTGTTTACTCTATGGCCCGCAGCCAGGATCTCCCCCCGCTGTTTGGCAGGATTCATCCCCGGTTCAGTACGCCTCACTACGCGATAGTGATCACGGGTGCCGGCATGATCGCTGCCCTCCTTCTCGCGGACCTTGCGCTGGTCGTCTCGGTCAGCACGTTTGCCATGCTCCTCTACTATTTGATCGCCAACATTGCCGCACTCCGGCTGCCCCGGGACCACGGGAAATATCCTGCGTGGGTGCCGGTTATTGGAGCGCTGAGCTGTGTCGGGCTCATCGCATTTCTCAGCCCGGATTCATGGATCATCGGTTGTATCGGGCTTGCAATTGGCGGAACGTGGTTCTTTTTCCGCAGGAAAACGGTCGCATGAATCACACCAGGTATTCCCATCGTGTTTATTAATCCAGACAACTTCAGAGAATCATAGGGGTTTTTCATGAGACGCATCACTATCAACGCCTTAATCGATATCGGATGCCTGATAACGTTCATACCATCGTTCATCTCCGGGCTGGTATTGTTCTTCTTCCTTCCATCTGGTGGCGGAAGGGGCGGAAACTGGGCTACCTATCTTGGTCTTGCCCGCGACCAGTGGCTGAATATGCACAATTACTGGAGCCTCGCATTCTCCGCCCTGCTTATCATCCATCTGATCCTCCACTGGATGTATTTCAGGAATATCCGGAAGTGTCTTAAGCCTGATACAAAAAAAGCAGACGATTGTCCAATGTAGATATTTTAAAAAATATGCATCAGCTTGAAGATCAGCTGGATCGCAAATACCCAGAGGACTACCCCGAAACCCGCCTTAATATACCCGCCGGGGATCTTCACCATGCTTCGCGCACCGATCGTTGCCCCGACAAAGACGGCAATCGAACAGCCGACGATCAGGGGAATATCAAAACCGCCGCTTGTCAGGTGCCCGAAGACACCGAACAGGGACGAGAAGATCACGATGAAACTGACCACTCCGGCAGAATTTTTCGTCGGGTAACGACAGAGGAATATCAGGAACGGCACGATAAGGATCCCGCCACCAACCCCAAGAAGTCCGGAGACGATGCCGACAAAAAAACTGAAGACAACGATGAGGGCATACATCCCTTTGGAATAGTGCACAGGGCAGGCACCCTCCGGCGATGATTTCTCCCAGTATGTGTAGACCATCCGCCCCCCCGCACCGATGAGGAAGATGACGAACAGCCACATCAGGATGACGGGGTTAATGTATCCGGCCATCACCCCTCCGAGAAACGCACCGAGGCAGATGCCCGGGACAAACCAGAGTGCGAACCGTACATCCACCAGATCTGACCGATAATAAACGATCGATGCGGACAGCGCTGTGACGAGATTGAGTACAAGCGAGGTGGATATTGAGGTCAGCGTCGCGTAGCCCAGCAGGAAGAGAATCGGGGTGTAGAGCGATCCGCCACCCTGTCCGAACATCGAAAAAATAATCGAGACTATGAAGACTGCAGCTATGGCGATCAGGACGGTACTGTCCATGGTTCACCGGATTACTGTTGGCCCTTCAGGACGTTTATCCAGGTCTGATCATATCCCGAACAGGGAATACATTCAGGCTTGCCATCCACCATCCGTACGTAGCGCTCGAAGACGTATTCGCCGCATTTGCTGCACATCATCTTATTAAACGATCCTTTCGGGCGGCTGAAGGTGAAGTCAGGCAGTTTTGTCACCGTGAACATCTCGACCTCGGTTGCTGTCAGGACCATGTCCACCACTTTCTTTACCACGTCAGCCGGGACCTGCGAGGGCTCGATGCCCTTCTTCCGATAGACGAAGAACTCCTGTTTACCGAGTTCGTCCTGGAACTCCGATCTCAGGTACACGCGAACAGCACCCTTTCCTGGGACTACGAGAAGGCAGGCGACCTTCCCGTAGTTGAGCCGCTCCATCATGAGCTTCCCGTACGTGCAACCGGTGACGGCCATAAACCCATCAATCATGCAGGTCTGCGGGTGCCCGACACCCATCTCCGAGAGGCCGAACGCCCCGTGGTCCCCGATATGCGAAACGCCCAGTTCCCGCATGGCAATCTGTCCCATCCGGTATCCAATCGGCATGAACGGACAGATGTGCCCGTGGAAGTCCCAGACTCCCTTTGGTATTTCAACTTTTTCTGAATTTGCCATATGCGATTATCATCTCATGTTCTATAAATAACTTGCCGGAATTTGCATTTTTACGAGATGTGCTCCTCTTTTCAGAGGATCGGCGACGTTAAAGGATTTCTTCCGGGATATGATTTTAAGATAGTATGTCCTTTCCTGATTGTAGCCATCATATCACACGAACCATGAGGTCAGGTATGCAGGACAAGCACGGAGCGTCGATCCATCTGGATATTCCCTTTTACCGGCAGCATTATGAATTCACGTGCGGCCCGGCGTGCCTGATGATGGCCATGGAATATCTTGATCATACCCTGCATCCCGGAAGGGATCTGGAGATCGACATCTGGAGGGAAGCAAACCTCGTTGCTGTCCTGGGAACGAGCAGGGTTGGTCTGGCATATGCAGCGGCGGTCCGTGGTTTTTCTGCCCGGGTTACCAGTAATACCGGTGGACTTGATTTTGTGGATATGTTCGATCCACATCTCAGCGAACCTGACATGCAGCTGCTCAGGGACCTGTTTTATGAACGGAGAACCCGGTGCAGAAAACGGGGTGTCCGGGAACGACAGGAAACTATAACCGGCGAAACTCTTCGCAAAATTCTCATTTCAAACCATGTTCCGCTGATCGTGACAAGTACCTGGTTCTTCAGCACAGAAGACCTGCCTCACTGGATTGTCGTGACGGGCATCGATGACAAATTCCTGTACTTTCACGATCCCTCTGACACCAGGCGCCGGAAAAGAAAGACCCGGCTCAACGTCCTGCAGGAATTTATCGGATACCACAGTGCCCAGTCGATGGTTGAGGTCTGGAGAAAATAAACCCGGGGTTTGCCAGAAAACGGCTGCCAGAAAGAAACGGTGAATCACTGGTTATTTGGGAGTGATGCTCAGAACGGCAACGTCCCTGGCAGGTAAATTTTAACGATAGAGTAAACCCCCACCACGATGAAAACCACAGCCACTGCCCTTCGTATCCAGACCTCCGCAGCCCCGACTTTCTGCACGATTCCGCTGCACTTCCCCGCACCCTTCACAAGCAGGTACGAGATCACGATGACCGGCAGACCCGTGGCAATCGCGAAAACCGCAGGAATGATCACCGGATCTCCTGACGCAAGGGCGAGCGGGATGAGCATGGCAAAGAAGAGCACGGCGGAGAACGGGCAGAAACTCAGAGCAAAGATCACCCCGAGCAGGAATGCGCCCAGGTATCCCCGGTCGGCCAGTCTACCGGAAATACCGGACGTGAAGCCGGCGATCCAATCCCCGCCGGGCAACCGGTCGAAATGAAAGATATCCAGGAGATAAATACCACAGAGTACGAGGAACGGCCCGAGGAGGAGTTCCCCGTAGCGCTGGAGGGTAAGTGCGATGATCTGGATGTTCATCCCGAAGAAAACGATGACAGATGCGACCGCGATGTACGCCGCCATCCGGCCGAGTGTATACACGAAGCCGGCGAGGAGCGTGTGCCGGCTGTTGTCAATTTTCTTCGAGATGAAGGCAATGGCAGTGATGTTGGTTGCGAGCGGGCAGGGGCTGATGGCGGTCATCAGCCCGATGAAGAACGCGGCAACAAGAGGGACGGGATTTTCTCCCATGGTCCCGAGGAACTGCAGGAGATCCATTTCAGGAGAGGTCCCCGTTCAGGCGTTTGTCAATAACCTCTGACAGATAGGCAGCATAGGACTCCTTGTTTGAGATCAGGGACCAGACCCGGATGTCCTGTTTCTTGTGGAAACCGTCCGCATCGTACACCCCAATCCAGAGCGAGGACCCGGTCACGCCATATTTTGTTTTCAGGGCAGCGTTTTCCGGGAGATCGTAGTTCACGTGCGCAAAAACGAGCCGGCCCGAAGCGAGTTCATTCCTGAAACTGGTATTCACCGTCAGTTCTGCGAGGTCGCCGACAGTAATACAGGAATAACACTGGTTGGTGCCATGGAAATGGAACACCTCGACACGCTCGACAGTGCTGGAACTGCTTGTGGGGAGCGGTGAGGGTGATGCCGTGACCGCCGGGGTTGATACAGCCGGCGGTGATGAACTCGTGCACCCGGCCACAAATCCGCATACGAGGATCAGCATTGCAAAAATCACTACCGGGTAAATCTGTTGAAGGTCTTTCATAATCACTCTCAATTAACCTTTAGAATGCTGGAAAATAAACGGGATGGAGGCAGAGAACCTGGTGCGATGACACTGCAATTGCTGTAATCCCGGGATGATCGCGCATTATTCCTGCGAATCCATCTTCTCTTCCGTATTCTTCGCTGCATCAGCTATTGGCAGGATCTTCGGGCCGCATCAACAGTCCGATCCTTTTTTTCCGAAGCTCTTTTCCAGAAATCCTTTCTTCTCTATCATAGTTGTATACCCCCATCATTTAAAATTATTTTGAATTATCAGTTCCCTGGTCCCCTGTGCGACAAGATTCCTCCAGGAAGAGGGTGCGGACCCTCGCCCGACTTTTTGAGGAATGGCAGGAACCTCCTGTCAGGAGAGGTCCCCGTTCAGGCGTTTTGCGATGAGGTCCGTGAGATACCTGCTGTAGGCTTCTTCATCGCTGATCAGCGACCAGACCCTGAGATCCTGCTCCTTGTGAAATCCGTCCGAATCGGACACTCCTATCCAGAGCGATGACCCGGTCACGCCGTATTTCGTCGTGAGGGCCACGTTTTCGGGGAGTTCATAATTCACGTGCGCAAAAACGAGCCGGCCCAGGACAAGGTCGTTTCTGAAACTGGCGTTCACGGTCTTTTCGGCGAGATCTCCTACAATAATACACGAGGAACACTGGCGGTTGCCGTGAAAATGGATCACCTCGACGCGCTCGATAGTGTTGGAACTGCTTGTGGAGGACGCATCCGGTAATGCCGGGCTTTCCGAAGGTGACGTACTGGTGCACCCGGCAAGAAGTCCGAAGACGATAATCAGGAACACAGAAATCACGAGAGGGTAAATCCGTTGTAAGTCGTTCATAATCACTCACGCTATGGCTTCCGGCATTATTCACATGTGGGAGGCAGGTTCATGATAAAATCCACTCCTGCCATGGGGTCAGCAGTCACGGTGGTTCAGCCCCCGC
>CAZCZK010000067.1:0-12314 GCA_964503195.1 uncultured Methanoregula sp. | reverse complement strand
TCGACCTTCCCCACCATCACTTTCTCAATGATATTTTCCTGCACATACCGGTGCGCATCCATCTGGTACTGGCCGGGTTTGCGGTGGATGGTGACCTCCTGGGTCATGAAATCCCCTTCAATGGTGAAGTCCTCGTCTTCAATATAGAATATCCGTATCTTCTTGGATGCCTTCCGGCTTGCGGACAGTACAACCGGAATAGAATTACAATTCATCAGAACACTCATCACATCATCGTTGCCAATGCTGTGCACGTCGTGGGGGTCTGCAAAGAACTCATTGAGGAGGATATCGATATCATGAATCATCAGGTCCTCCACAACGGAGCTCCCGGTTATCCTTGACGAGGTGGGGTTATGCCGCTTCATCTCGAAATAGAGGGGATTTTTCACGATTTTTTTGATCTCGGCAACGATGGGGTTGAACCGCTCGATATGTCCGATACCTATGGTAATTCCCCCGGGAGCTGTTTTCATCAGCTGTTTAGCTTCGGCCGATGTCGCACAGATTGGTTTTTCAATGAGTACGGATCTCTTCTTTTTGAAAACCTCTCCTACTACCTGAGAGTGGAACTGCGTGGGGACAACAACGCTGACAGCATCTGCATTATCAAGCAGCTCACTGATCGAGCTATACACCGTGGCACCATGCTTCTCGCCAAGGGCTTTTGCTGCCCCGGCATTCACATCATAGATACCGAGGGAATCCACACTTTTTAATTCTGAATAAATACGGACATGGTTCCTCCCCATCGTCCCGACACCAATAACACCAACGTCCATTTATTTCACCCGGTTTATGGTATCACAGATATAGGCCAGTTCCTTCTGGTCGAGAAGGGGGTGCACCGGCAGGCTCAGGACAGACCCTGCAAGGCGCGTCGAGACGGGGCAGGGATCCGGGTTGTTATCGAGGTTGAAGAGAGGCTGGCGGTGGAGGGGGATGGGATAGTGGACCGCAGAACCGATACCCTTGGATTTCAGATAGTCCATGAAAGCTGCACGGGTCATCGGGAAATCTTCCGTCAGCCTGACCACATACTGGTGGTACACGTGGCTGACGCCGGCTGCGGTGGTGGGGGTAACCAGCCCTTTGACAGACAGGTTTGCATGGTAATATTCGGCATTTTTCCGGCGGCGCAGGTTGAACTTCTCCAGCTTTTTGAGCTGGACAATCCCGAGCGCTGCCCCCATATCGGTCAGGCGGTAATTGTACCCGAGACTGGTGTGGAGGTATTTCTCGCTCTGCCCGTGGTTGATGAGAAGGCGGAGCCGTTCGTTATACGCTTTCTCGCTGGTGGTAACCATGCCACCCTCTCCGGTGATCATATTCTTCGTTGCATAGAAGGAGAAGCACCCGAAATGCCCGAAGCTGCCAACTTTCTGCCCCTTGTACACTGCGCCATGGGCCTGTGCTGCATCCTCAATGAATGTGAGGTGGTGGGACTCGCAACATTCCTGCACTGCCTGCACATCGAACGGCTGGCCAAAGAGGTGGACCCCGATCACGGCCCGGGTTTTTTGCGTAACCCGCTCTTCGACCTGTTGAGGAAGGAGGTTGAAAGTCCTCTCATCAACATCGGCAAAGACAGGTTTTGCACCGCACATTGCAACGGCAGATGCAGTAGCGACGAACGTAAATGCCGGTACGATCACTTCGTCTCCGTGCCCGATATCCGCGGCAAGCAGCGCTGCATGCAGCGCGGCAGTGCCGTTATTGATGGCAACCGCATAGGTTGACCCGCAGAAATCAGCAAATTTCTTCTCGAATTCAACGACCCGTTCTCCAGAAGCCAGCATACCGGATTCAAGGACGGATGTTACCGCTGAAATTTCATCCTGACCGACAGCAGGTCGTGCGACTGGTATAAAATCCAAATCAGGTTCCCTCCAAAAAACTCCATCAACTGGATAAAAAATTGGCAGTGATCGGATAATATGTTATTCCTGAACGGACAGGTGCCCATCCTGTCTCCGGTCTCCACGTTGAGTCATGGCAAGGCGAACCTAAGATAGATAATTAGGGCAGGAACGCGAAACGTGATTGTACCTGTTGTGGAGGGGTGGCAACGCGACATATCATATCCATCGGAGACTTTGACCGGAAGGAGATCGACCGCCTTCTTGACCATGCGGCACAATTCGATAAGAAAAAGTTCGATGACCATGCTCTCTCCGGCAAAATCCTTGCCGTCCTCTTCTTTGAACCCAGTACCCGCACACGCCTGTCCTTTGAATCCGCCATAGCACGGCTTGGGGGCACATCACTCTCGGTTGGCAGTGTCGAAGCCTGTTCCATGGCAAAAGGGGAGACCCTTGCCGATACCATCCGCGTTGTGAGCGGGTATGCGGATGCGATCGTTATCCGTCACCCGAAGGAGGGGGCCGCCCGGCTCGCTGCTGAATTCGCCACGGTGCCGGTCATCAACGCCGGTGACGGTGCCGGCCAGCACCCCTCCCAGACCCTGCTCGACCTCTACACGATACGCCAGAGCATGCCCATCGAAGGGATCGATATAGCCCTGATCGGTGATTTGCGGTATGGCCGTACCGCACATTCCCTTGCTTCCGCTCTCTCGCTCTATAACGTACGCCTCCATACGATCTCCCCCATGGGTCTCGAACTGCCTGCCACGATGGCTGCCGGCCTTGCGAAGAAGGGGATGGAGATCATCGAGCACGAGGACATACAGGATGTGATCGATAGCGTGGATGTACTGTACGTCACGAGGATCCAGCGGGAACGCTTCCCGGACTCGGCTTCGTACTTCAATGTGGCATCGAGTTATCGTATCACCCCGGAACTTTTAGCCGGGGCAAAAAAACACCTGATCGTCCTCCACCCCTTACCCAGGGTTGACGAGATCGATGCGCGGGTGGACGCCTCCCCGCATGCCCGGTATTTCCAGCAGTCAAGAAACGGGGTACCGGTACGGATGGCGATGCTCATGCAGGTGCTCCAATGACGACGACGGAATCCACCGAGAACGAAGGCCTTTTGGTCCGGCGGATTAAGAACGGGACCGTTATCGACCATATTGACGGAGGCGAAGCCCTCAATGTGGTGAAGATCCTGGGGATTACCGGTTCAACCCAGGAGGCTCTCTCGATAGCAACCAATGTCCTCAGCCGGAAGATGGGACGCAAGGATATCGTCAAGCTCACAAACCGGGAACTTTCCAAGGAGGAAGTTGACCGAATTGCCCTCATCTCCCCCCGTGCCAGCATCAACATTGTCAGGAACTTCAAAGTCTGCGAGAAGAAAGGCGTGGAGATCCCAACCCTGATCGAAGGGCTGGTCCGCTGCCCGAACCCGGGGTGTATCTCCAACACCAATGAACCTATCCGGAGCAGGTTCAGGGTACTGCCTGAGGGGCTGCACTGCTGTTATTGCGACTGGGTTATCACACGGGATATTACCGGGCACATTATCTGATCCGATCTTGACGACAGCCGGTCTGGTCCGCTCTTTTTACGTACAATATGATTTCACCGGCAGGTCGCATTACACCTCTTGTTCTTCTGCTTTTTGCCCCGGCGAAAACAGTGTTCCTTCCTACGGCCCAATCGCAACCGGGGGATGCCATAGCGCCGGGGCAGAGCCCCCGAGAGCGTCATAATTAATATCAAATGATTTCAACAGAGCAGGTTTTTTTTAAAGGGTCCGGTGTGGTTCGGGACACCAACGGGGACAAAAACGGTTCCTGGAAGGTTCTCCCTGCCCTTTAAAAAATGCAGTCTCCTAGATCATGTGTCCGTGCACATCGATCTCGCCGCGGTAGATCCGGGTACTGGAGATCCAGCGACCGTCTTCAGCAAGAACACAGCTGATCTGGTGGATATCCACTTTTTTTCGTTTTTTCTCTTTCCTGAGCGTATTGATCTCAACAGCAACGGGCAGGGTCTCCTCCGATACCACGATTGCATCGAAATCCGCATCAAGGGCAGAACCAAAACGGTCATTCAGCGGTTCTATCCGGCAGGATACCGTACGACAGCTGTAGGAGAGATAGTGTTCAAGTTCCTCTTTTCTTACAACAAAAGGGCGGATAGGGTGGTTCTTCTTCTGGGCAAAGGTGTCCGTCGTGAGGCCAATCACGACATGCCCCCCAGGACCGGCCAGAGCACATGAGCGGTCGAGCAAACGCTTGTGACCGTCGTGAAGGGGATCGAATGTACCCCCTACCATAACCTTCATGCTCTTTGATTCTTAATTTCCTATGTTATTATGCGTATGGATGGAAAAGTCACCGGTGAGGCACTCTTCATAGCAGGTAATGCAACCGTTACCGGCAATGTCACGATAGGAAAGCAGGTCGGGATCTGGTTCGGGGCTGTTGTGCGGGCTGACAAGGACCGGATCGTCATCGGAGACCGGTCAAATATCCAGGACAACTGCGTTGTGCATACCAGTAAGGGTTTTCCGGTCATTCTTGGTTCGGATGTCTCTGTCGGTCACGGTGCAATCCTGCATGGGTGCACCATTGCTGATCAGGTGCTTGTTGGCATGGGTGCAATCGTGCTCAATGGTGCCCAGGTCGGGAAAGGATCGGTGATAGGGGCAGGCGCCGTTCTCCGCGAAGGATCTGACATACCGGAAGGTTCCGTTGTTGTGGGGGTCCCGGGAAAGGTGATTAAGCAGGCTGACGCGGTCCAGCAGCAGCATATCCTGAATAACGCTGCATCCTATGTCCAGCTTGCAGGGGAGTATGCGCACCATGAGTGACGTGATTGTGGTCGGTGCCGGTGTTGCAGGCATCCAGGCTGCTCTTGATATTGCCGCGCACGGTATCCATGTCCACCTTATTGAACGCGAACCGACCATCGGAGGCCACATGGCACAGCTGGACAAGACCTTTCCCACGAATGACTGCTCGATGTGTATCCTCTCGCCAAAGATGGTGGATGTGGCACGCCACCCCAACATCACGGTCCATACCTGCTCTACGGTCGAGAAGATCGAAGGGGATATCGGCCATTTCCGCGTCACGATAAAAAAATACCCCCGGTACATTGATGAATCGACCTGCACCGGTTGCGGGGATTGCGTCCTTGTCTGCCCGGTGGAAGTTTACAACCGGTTCGATGCGGGGATCGGTGTCCGTAAGGCGATTTACAAACCGCATGCACAGGCAATGCCGGATATTGTCATAAAAGACCCGGACCACTGCATTGAATGCGGGCTCTGCTATGATATCTGCGGTCCGGGATCGGTAAAACGAGAGGATACCGAGCAGGAAATTGTCCTCGATGCGGCAAGTATCGTGCTTACGACGGGATATTCAGTCTTTGATGCCGGAAAAAAACCGCAGTTCAACCACCTGCTGCTTCCCGATGTCATTACAAGTCTCGAACTGGAGCGGATTATCAATGCAAGCGGTCCGACAGGAGGTAAAATCCGGCGGCTCAGTAATGGGGAAATCCCGAAAAGCGTTGTTTTCATCCAGTGCGTGGGGTCACGGGATATGACCATCGGCCGGCCATACTGCTCCTGTGTCTGCTGCATGCAGGCGATCAAGAACGCGATCCTGATCAAGGAGAAGCATCCCGCAATCGATGTGACGATCTGTTACATGGACATCCGGTCCTACGGCAAGGGATACGAGGAATACTACGAGCGGGCAAAAGGGATGGGCATCCGGTTCCTCCGGGGCATGCCATCCGATATCCTTGCCGACAGGGGCGGCCTGAGCCTGCAGGTCGAGAACTCCGAGACTTCAGAAGTGGTGGTGTTGCACCCGGAGATGGTGGTACTCTCTGTCGGCATGGGGCCGGCAGGATCCATGGCTGATCTCGCAAGGAAATTCGGTATTGCACTTGAAGAGACGGGGTTTGTACGAACCCTGCATGATGCACTGGATACCACGGCAACGCTCCGTCCGGGAATCTATGTGGCTGGTACGGCAGTATCTCCCAAGGACATTCCGGACAGCGTAGCTTCGGGAGAGTCAGCAGCAATGCGGGCATATCGTGATGCAGTCAGGTTGCGATCGGCGTGAATACCACCTCGACGCTCTGGTGGGATCAAACGACCGGAAGCATCCGGTACATCGATCAGACCGTTCTCCCGAATGAGGAGCGGATCGGAGAGTGCCGGAGCGTACGGCGACTGGTAAAGGCCATCCGGCGGCTCGAGATCCGGGGAGCACCGGCGCTGGGGGTTGCGGGTGCCTTCGGAATCGCCCTGGCTGCATCGTGCTGCAGGAAAAAGACGATCACACCGTTTCTTGGTTCCGTAGAAGGCGAGGCAGAGGTGCTGAGGTCTGCCCGTCCGACCGCCGTTAACCTCGGGTGGGGGATCGACCGGGTGCTGGATGCGATCCGGGATGCACCGGATGTGACAACTGCTCGGGAGCTGGCTCTTCTCGAGGCAGCGGGCATTTTCCTTGAGGATACTGCGTGCTGCCATGCTCTGGGAGACCAGGGTGCCCTGCTGCTGCCCGACTCCTGCACGGTCCTCACTCACTGCAATGCCGGGGCCCTTGCCTGCTCTTCCTGGGGGACTGCACTCGGTGTCATCAGATCCGCAGTAGAGGCAGGCAAACAAGTAACGGTGATCGCATGCGAGACCCGGCCGCTCCTGCAGGGAGCTCGCCTCACGGCATGGGAGCTCTCACGGGATCGCATCCCGGTCACGGTCATTACCGATTCTATGGCCGCCCGCCTCATGCGGACGGGTGGGATCGATGCCGTGATCGTAGGGGCGGACCGGATCACGGGGGATGCAGTCTTCAACAAGATCGGGACATACATGCACGCAGTCCTTGCCCGATATCATGGTATCCCGTTCTACGTCGCTGCACCGCTCTCGACATTCGATATGCAACGAAAGGCACGCGATGTCGTGATCGAGGAACGTGGGAGAAGCGAGATCACCAGGATCGGAAACCGTACCTTTGTTCCACCCGCCGTACCGGTACAGAACCCGGCATTCGATGCAACGCCGCTGGAGCTGGTGAGTGCCATCATTACCGAGAAGGGCATCATCCGTCCCCCCTTTGCGATAACCGACCTTAAGCGGGGAAGGACTAAATAATCCGGCACCCCAAACACGAGGGAAGAATGGACCTGGATTTTCTTACCTGGAACCACCTGATATACCTGATCGGTGAACTCACCATCCTCCTCGTACTGGGGGCGCTCATCACCGCCTTTGTCCTTGTCATCATTTCCCTGTACTCCATCAGGAAAAAACGGTTATATTTCCCGAGACTGATTAAGTCCGGACTGGTATTCCTTGAGGGCCTGATGAAGGGGATGTTCCGCTTCTTCGGCCTTGAAGATCGTGAGCTCTATACGTTCATGATCAAGCTGATGAATTCCATGAATACCGCGGAATTCGCCAAAATCCCCGTAGCGGCACGAGCAATATTTATACCGCAGTGCCTGCGGTCGTCCAAATGCCCAGCACACCTGACACCCGAAGGTCTGAAATGCAAAAACTGTGGCCAGTGCGATGTGGGTGAGGCCCGGCTTCTCCTGGAGAAGATGGGCTATAAGGTGTTCATCGTTCCGGGATCATCCTTTATCAAGCGGATGGTGAAAAAATACCGGCCAAAAGCGATTATCGGGGTCGGCTGCCTTGCAGAGGTGAAGGAGGGTATCGACATGGCCGACAAGATGGGTCTTATCGTAATGGGAGCAGTGACGTTAAAGGAAGGATGCGTGGAGACGATTGCCAACTGGCAGGAGATCTATGAGACGGCAATACTCGGGATTGACCCGGCATCAGTCCCCGAGGACCTTCATACTCTTACCGACTAGGTTTCCGCTCTTGATCTTGCCATGGACGATGATGGCATCCCCGCTCCTGACATCGCCAACAGTGACGCCGGAACGAAGGATCACATTACCCCCGGCATCGACCGACTGCACAACTGCATGGTCGAGGATGGTGACATCCCCGTGGGCAACGATCGGTCCTTTGACCCGGCACTGGCTCCCGATAACCGCATTCCAGCAGTTGATATCAAGGGCAACACTCGACCGCGGGCCCAGCTCAAGGGATCCCGTAACCATCAGCCGTCCCCAGAAATGCGTATGGGCAGGAACAATAAAATCACCGTCTATCTTCACATTCCCCTCGAAATAGGACCCTTTCTGTGCATAAAAGGTATTGCCTTTCTGTAAGACGGTCGGCATGTCTCCTCAGTGAGATGTGGCATGATTCGGGGATAAACCTGTTGCTCATCGATTTGGGCAGAATCGACAACAGGCAGAGGAAATCGGGATTCACAGGAAGAGGGACGACAGGGCGAAGATGACAAGTGAAGCAAACATACCGGCCTTGAGATACGTGGATGCCCTGGAGGCGATTAACGCCCGGGGTGTGGTGCACCCGATTGCTTTGAGACAGGAGAACAGGATGATGCCATCAACGATGAGTATACCATACACGTACCAGGGTCCCCACCACGGAAACGGGATAAAACTGGCCGCCACACCCAGCACAGCACAGAAAAGGGCAAGAAACATTGTTGCCTTCATCCCGTACCGGAGGGGTATGGTGACCGCCCCGCTGGCCTGGTCCCCTTCAACATCCTCGCCATCCTTGATAAGCTCCCTCGCCAGCATCGCAAAGAAGGTCATAAGAGCGAATGGCATGACATGGAGAAGCCCCGAAAGGCCGCCAGGAGCTCCCCCGAACAGGAACATGCTCGCGGCAAGGTAGGCGACGGTAAGATTCCCAAAGAGCGGGGTGCGTTTCAGCCTCGCAGCATAGATGAGGAGGAGGAGCGAGTTGAAGACCGCGATCAGGGTGCACAATTTGCTGGTGAAGAGAGAGATAAGGATTCCGGCAAGGAAGAGCGTGACGGCATATGCCCGGGCGGCAGGAAGGCTGACCTGCCCCGAGGGGATCGGCCGGTCCGGCCGGTTGACCCTGTCGATCTCCACATCAAAATAATCATTGATGACGTTTCCCGCAGCAGTAACCAGGGTAACAACACAAAAGAGCAGCAGGGCTTCCGGCTGGACCGTACCGGTAGCGATCAGGTAGGCAACAATGGCTGCAAGACCGGCGGTGACTGCATTCAGGGGCCGGGTGATGGCAAACAGGCCTGCAAGGCTCATTGATAGACTCTCACGCTCATGGATTATTAACCTGCAGGGAAACACAGGGAAAAAGCTGTCAAACGGGCGAGGGGGGATTTGAACCCCCGGCATTCAGCTTAGGAGGCTGACGCTATGTCCGGGCTAAGCCACTCGCCCTGCCCATATCCATTGCGGGGGAATATGTATAAGTTTTGCGCGCTGCAACAGATGTGCGCAATGCATCTTACGGAGGTCAGGGAAGGTTCAACATCAGTGCTCGTCCCGGTACAGGATGCCACGGCTCAGTTCCCGCCGGGTTCCGTTCAGATTTTTTTCAACCGCCGCATGGAACTGAACCGGGACGCGACCGTTGTCCTCCTCTCTCTCCTGAAACCCTCCGATTATCTCGATGCAATGGGGGCTACCGGCATCAGGGGTATGAGGATTGCCGGTGAATGTGGTATTCCGGTGACGGTCTGTGACCGTGACCCGACCGCGATCGGCCTGATATCACAGAATAAAAATCATACCCGGCTTCCCGTTACGATTCTGGAAAGGGATGTCAATGCCCTGCTTTCTGAGCAATCCTTTGATGCCGTTGACCTCGACCCGTTCGGGACACCGGCCGGGGTGATCGATGCAGCGATCCGGGGATGCCGCCGGTATCTCTTCGTAACGGCTACTGATACCGCTCCTCTCTGCGGTGCACACCTGAAGGCAGGTATCCGGCGGTACGGGGCCATACCGATGAATACCGAATACCATAGTGAGGTAGGCCTCCGGATCCTTCTCGGGTTTATTGTCCGGGAAACCGTGAAGTACGACCGGGGCATCGAACCGCTCTTCTGTTATGCCCGGGAGCATTTCGTCCGGCTCCACCTCCGGTTGCTCCGTGGAGCACAGGCCGCAGACGATACGCTCAAACGGCTCGGATTTATCCACCAGTGCAGAAAATGTCCTTACCGTGAGGAGCAGCAAGGCCTGCAGGTCCATGACCGGACCTGTCCGCACTGCGGTGAGATGCTCCAGCCTATCGGTCCGCTCTGGCTGGGAAGTATCCGGAATGAGGATATGGTCGGACTGATGCAGGAAGCAGTCAGTGGCAGGGAACTCGGCACAGAGAAAGACCTGGTCCGGCTGCTTTCTGCCTGCAGGTCGGAATTACCCACATCAAGCTTCTACGACTACCACCATATCGCAAAACTCCTGGGGTGCTCCCCGCCAAACATCGATGTTGTCCTTGAACGGATACGGGCATCGGGATATCCTGCTACCAGGACACACTTCTCCGGCTACGGGATCAAGACGGAAGCCCCGCTGGAAGCAATCCGGAACGCTGTCAGAACGGACAGGCAGCCAAAAGAAGGGAAACGACCGGATTCACCCGAAGGGAACTGATGTTCCGGTTTGATAAACGATCAGGGGCGGGTTTATGGAGTGCATGCGGTACGGGAACACGCCGTTTTGTCTGTCCGCCGTTTACCCTGCCGGGAGGCATTCCTGAGATTGTGATGCCGCGGGAACCTTCCGGGATATTCTTTTCCCACGGCATGCCGAAAGTATCTTTTTGACAGGAGAGGAACGTATTCCTATGGGCAAGAAAGAAAAAGCCACCCCCTCCCCGGCTTTCGGAGATAGGGGGATCCTTGTTGGAATCATCTTCATTGCTGCGATTCTCCTCCTGATCGGGGTTCTCTATTTCACAGGATTTGCGGGGGAACCGGTCGGTACCCCCCGCACGCCTGCCGCCTCTCCCCCACCCACTGCAGTCGTTCTCCCCGTGAAATCGGCACGCCCATCCGTCGAACTCTTCGTAATGTCGTTCTGTCCCTACGGGGTCCAGGCCGAGAGCGCAATGAAGCCGGTCGTTGACCTCCTCGGGACAACCGCGGACATCAGACTCCGTTACATAGCAACGGTCAACGGAAATACCGTTGCCACGGTCAAGTCCCTTCACGGCCTGGCCGAGGCAGAAGAGGACATCCGCCAGCTCTGCATCGCCAGGTATTACCCGGAGCAAGTCTGGCCGTACCTGCAGGATTTCAATGCCCAGTGCTATCCAATACTCCGGAATGCCACACAACTGGAATCATGCCAGAATAATGTGACGACGACGATGGGGATGGACACCCGGAAGATCGAGACGTGCGCAAGCGGCATTGAGGGGATCGCCCTGCTCAGGGCTGACGAAACGATCACGAAAAATCTCAAGGTCACCGGGTCGCCAACGCTCTTCATGAACGGGCAGAAATATACCGGCCAGAGAACTGCGGACGCCTACAAGCAGGGCATATGTGCCCGGTTCGAGACCGCGCCGGCTGAATGCTCCGTGAACCTCTCATCCCAGGCCGTGGCTTCTGCAGGAAGCTGCTGATACTGAGCTTATTCTCTTTTTTTCGGTACGGATGAAACGGTTACTTCATCTCATTTTCCCATGAAAAAACAGGATTTCCACAGAACTGCTTATGGAGATGACGGGGATTCTTAATTAATAAGCGGTACACAGCAGGAATCCCAGAACTCCTTACCGAATCCTGTGCGTTTTCCATCATTCGCTCGTTATTGTATATAAAGTTTGCTAATTCAAAAAAAATCGCAAATCGAATGTTTTATTACTTAATAAGGAAATATAATCCTTTATGGAAGACCCGATCCCCTGGAGTTATCGGATCTTCCGCATCCCACTTAACGCTCAATTGACCAAGAGAAATACCATGAACATGCGAAATGAACCGGGGGTGATTGGCAAGGCCGTACGAACCAACCAGTTACACTCCTCCTAGAGAAAAATAGACGCTCAATTACTATCAGAAGGACAATTCAACGCCTTTCTTCTTTTCCCGATTCGCGAATGTCTGCACTTTTGACGTGGGGTACCAACAAAAAACAGAATCGGGGTATCCTCATGCTGATCCCGGGGGATAACCCGGGTATGTACGGGTGCTTTTAACACCATATGCAGGAAACAGCGGTGAGCTTACCTGAATACATCCCGGAATTAAAAAGTGGTATCGTTGCAGGCGGTGAGCCGGATGCTCTTGTTGCTATCCTAAACGACCATCCGTACTCCGTAGGGCTCAGTACGAAAGGGCGATTATTATGAACAAACCAATAAATATGGTGAAAAATTCCCGGAAGACCGTAATAACACAGTTGTGTTTCAGGGTATCCGAATCACGAAAACCATGAGAGAAAAAGTGCTGCTAAGGGGATTCGAACCCCTGTCGCGAGCGTGAGAGGCTCGCATGATTGGCCGGTCTACACTATAGCAGCAGTTGCTCA
>CAZCZK010000066.1:0-12779 GCA_964503195.1 uncultured Methanoregula sp. | reverse complement strand
CCGGTCATGTACGACCTTGGCGACAAGGCGATCTGCGAGCACGCCGCAAAGTTCGGCGAGCGCCAGTACCGCTTCAAGTCCAACAACCGGGACATGATGCTCCGGTTCGCTGCCTGTTTCGGCATGTTCTCGATCATGCGGGACATGCACATCTCCCCCAACAACCTGCCGATGAAGATGTACGAGCTCTCGACCTACTCGTTCCGGCACGAGCAGAAGGGAGAGGTCATTGGCTTAAAGCGCCTGCGTGCGTTCACCATGCCCGACATGCACTCCCTCTGCCTCGACATGCCGCAGGCCCTGAAGTGCTTTGAGGAGCAGCTTGCCATGGGCTGGCAGACCGGCAAAGACTTCGAGACAGAACTCGTGGCCGCGTTCCGGTGCACCACGGACTTCTACAAGGAGCACGAGGTCTGGGTCAAAAAGATCGTAAAAGAATCCAACTGCCCGATGCTCATCGAGATCCTCTCCGACCGCGTCCATTACTGGGTTGCCAAGATCGACCTTGCAGCAATCGACGGCCAGAAGCGCCCGATCGAGAACCCGACCGTCCAGATCGATGTCGAGTCCTCGACCCGGTTTAACATAAAATACCACAAGGAAGACGGAACCCCCGTTTACCCGCCCATTCTCCACTGTTCCCCCACGGGCAGTGTCGAGCGGGTCATCTGCGCAATCCTGGAGAATATCTCCACGCAGGAAGTCCCGGCCCTTCCGACCTGGCTCTCTCCCACGCAGGTCCGGGTCGTGCCGGTGACCGAGAAGCACATCGCGTTTGCCGAAGATCTGGCAAAGACGATCAACACTGCACAGATCCGGTGCGATATCGACGACCGGAACGAGACCATGGGCAAGAAGGTCCGCGAGGCCGGCATGGACTGGGTCCCGTACGTCATTGTAGTCGGCGACGAGGAGTTCGCCTCGAAGAAACTGACCGTCACGGTCCGGAAGAAGTCGCAGCAGGGCAAGCCGTTCAAGGAGCAGATGACTCCGGATGGTTTGATTGCTGCGGTCCGGAAGGATGTTGAGGGCAAGCCGTTCCGGCCGCTGTATACTCCCCGCAAGCTTTCGATGAAGGCCCGGTATATCTGAATTATTATATCCGAAATTCACCCTTCATTTTATCACCGGTTTATTAGCAGGCAGTGATCTCTCCACACGAAATACTACCAAGAATATGACGTTATTGATCTCTATGATGCGTTTGACGTGGTACCTGCCTGAAATATTTCAGGTAATTGGGTAAAAAAACAGGTTCACTCAATCCCCACGTGCACCCTATTAGGCCCACCTGCATCCCACATACCATCCTTTGACACTTTTGCATCTATAATGTAACCACCTGCAATATATGGCGGGTACGCTCCCCATGTTGTTCTAAAAATACCGGAACTGTCTGTTTTTCCGGCCACGGTCATCTCACGGGAACTGATAAAAGTCCCACCTCCTGCAGAGATAACTACCGTTGCTCCCGACACCGGCATTCCCTGCCCGGAAACGACCGTGACGTTGAGTTCAGTTTCTTCTCCTTCAGCGATTTTACTCGGATTCGCAGTTATTGTGACATAAAATAACATGTTATCCTTCGGAACTGTCTTAGCCACGGATACCTGGCTGAAAGGAACAGATGTGGGAATCTGAGATGATGCATTCATTGTCTGTACCAGCGAATTTGCTGGTAAGCCGTTATTCTGTTGCTGGGACATACACCCCGCCGCAAGCAGCACCGCCACCATCGCGAGCACCAGGGCAACCGCTATCCGCAGAGGCCTCCTCCGGCTCTCAGGGAAAATCGGGCGTGCGTTCATTGAGAAAAATGCTGTGCCGGGGGATAAATAGATTGTGAAATATTTTTCTTGTAATGATGATGACCGGAACGTGTTGATACCGCCGCGACATTGTCGAACTCCCTTTCCCTGAAGGGACCGGTGCTGTGACTGCTTATCGGTAATGAATGGCGGGCAGGGTCAAACGGCAGGATTGTTCCCCTCATCAACAAAAAAGAGAACGCGGAATCTGAAAAACGGGGCGGACTTCAGGCACAGAGCGGCGATAGTTTTGCGATAAGCCGCTCTACCTGCTGCACTGCGGTGCCAATGTATGCGTCCGGGTTGAGGAGCGCAGCAATGTCCGTCTTTGAGCAGTACCGGACCACTTCCGGATCGGTTGCCAGGACATCGACCAGCGCTTTTCCCTCAACAAGGGCCTGCATGCTCGCCATCCTCACCCGCTCGTGGGAGTCCTGCCTGCTCATGCCTTTTCTGGTCAGCTCGATCATCACCGACTCGGCCATGTTGATCCCGTGGAGGAAGGCGAGGTTCCGGCGGATCGCTGCCCGGTTGATGACGAGGCCGTCGAGCACCACCGTCATGATCCGGAGGCAGTGGTCCGTGAGGATGGAGGATTCCGGGAAAATGACCCGCTCGCAGGAGGAGTTGGTGAGGTCACGCTCGTCCCAGAGGGTATTGTTCTGGAGGGCGGGTTCAACCGCGGAGCGGATGATGCGGGCAAGCCCGCAGACCTGCTCGGACTTGATCGGGTTGCGCTTGTGGGGCATGGTTGAGGAGCCGACCTGGTTCGCCCCGAAGGGCTCCTCGACCTCCCCGATCTCGGTCCGCTGGAGGCTCCGGATCTCAACGCCGATCTTGTCGAGCGTTGTCGCGACACCGGCACAGAACATGAAGTATTCCGCGTACCGGTCACGGGCAATCACCTGGTTCGAGACGTCCACCGAACCGATACCGAGATGCTCCATCATGCCTGCCTGGACCTCCATCCCCGTTGGCCCGAGCGCTGCCTGCGTCCCGACCGCGCCCGTCATCTGCCCCACCACGACGCGGGGCCGGATCTGGGAGAGCCGCTCGATATGCCGGCCAACCTCGGCTGCCCAGATTGCAAAGCGCAGGCCGTACGTTGTCGGCACCCCGTGCTGCCCGTGCGTCCGGCCGATGCATACCAGCGTCTTTGTCTCATCCGCACGTTTCAGGAGGACCGCGAGCAGCTTTCGGAGTTTACTATCGAGCAGGTCGAGGGCCTCTCCCAGCTGGAGCCCGGTTGCCGTGTCGAGCATATCGTTGCTCGTTGCCCCGTAGTGCACCCACCGGCCCGATTCCCCACAGACCTCAGCGATCGCTTTCACGATTGCCATCATGTCATGGCTGATCTCGGCCTCGATCTCTTTTGCCCGGTCGAGCGATGCAGCCGGGGCTTTCTCCTCGATCTCCAGCGCCGCAGTCGGCGGGATCATCCCGCACACGGCCTCGGCCTTTGCCAGCGCAACCTCGGCCCTGACTATGCAGGAGAACCGGTTCTGTTCGCTCCAGACGGCCCGCATCTCTTTTGTGCCGTAGCGCTCCTCGATGGGGTGGACTGCCATGAAAAGGAATGGGATGCGGAGGGATATAGGGATTGGGGGGAAGCAGTCCGTACAGGCTGCTCTCGCCGGGAATTAGCCCGACTCAAAGGGATTGCCGGTGATGACCGACCGGGCGATCGTGCTCGTACGTCGCAACATCCACAATGGGTTCGGCAAGGGTGCGGGTTGCACTCCTGGCATTTGCACCCTGTATGAAATCTGCTATACTGCACTCTTAGGCCCTTGGGCTTATTGGGGGAAGAGGACTCCATGGGACGAGGGGCTTAGGTTTTGGTGAAGGGGAAGGGCCTTCGGGTAAAACCGGTAAAATTCAATTTCGCTCCATGCGGTACCGGGTTTATGATAAACTGTTTAAACACCAATATGGATACATTTCACTAGGATTCGTCGAGCAATTACGTGATGGAAAAGAATGCAGCAGAGAAACGCAACTGATACGAGGTCCCGGGCGCTGGAACATCTCATCCTTTTACTGCTGGGTACCGAAGACCAGAAAATTTCCATCCTCCATCTGGAAAAGGAAGCATTCTTTATCTGGAATTTCCATCCCGATATTAAAAAATTCATGAGATTTATCTCTCATTACCGTGGGCCCTATTCCGAGGAGATTGAACAGATTATCAGGAATCCCTTCTACGTGATCAACTGCTGGACGTACATCCCTCCGACCCGATATGATACGCTGACCGGAGGATACGTAGAGCTGACGCCACATGGCAGAAGTGAGTAC
The DNA here is from genome assembly GCA_964503195.1 of uncultured Methanoregula sp. Classification (GTDB taxonomy): domain Archaea; phylum Halobacteriota; class Methanomicrobia; order Methanomicrobiales; family Methanospirillaceae; genus Methanoregula. The sequence goes on along the minus strand of CAZCZK010000066.1, from coordinate 8,673 downwards.
CGGCGACTCTATACTGCAAGTTCAGCAAATCCCCAGATGGGACCGATCCTTGCGGCTATGAAGATGGTCCGGGAACTCTACGATAAGCTCACTCCGGAAGAATTGCTTCTCCTCATTTATGATACGTATCCCGAATACCAGAAAAAGTCAAATGTTTTTGATGGCATCCAGAAATCAAAAAAGCGATTGGCAGACAATCTTGTGAAGAAGGGATATATCGACGAAGAGCGGTACGAAGACCTCATGACGAGTAACTGAAATGAGAGATTCTATCGCCGCAGATTCAACATTTTACAGCTGTTGCGCTTGCGACATAAAACGAAAGGACATTCTTTTCAGTTTCCTTTCAACGTATTCTTTTTTCCTCGGAGATAAAATATTAGGCGAACTTCCTGAACCACTTTCGAACGACAGTGGTTTTACCCAACGTGTCACAACTTACAATTTTGATTATTATCAACTGATCAAACCATTTTTCGGCAGGAGTCCGCATCATATCCATGACGGGGAATATGAGGCAATCGGGATAGGATATATGCTGGACGCACAAGGCAAACTCCGTTTTCTAATCCTTGATGACCGTCGTCCCAACAAATTTGCAAAAAAACATTTTAGTCACCTCGCACCCCGTGTGAAAGGCACGATCGGGTTTGTCCAGGAAGCCTGTTGCGAAGACCAAAAAATTCCCCCGGATCAGGCACTTGAATTTCTTATTAAAATCGAGAATGTTTTCACAAGCGGGGAAAAACAGCGCCCGTGCAGCATTGATCCCGAGATTTTAAGGACAATCCTTATGCCTGCGATTGAATATATTAGGAACTATCATGTCAGCGCGTGAGTTCGATCCTCATATTTCTATTGATCCAATCACGCACGCAAAAGACGGCGATTATTTTATCAAGCAAATTGAGATTGAACATCTCCGGCGAAAGATCGAGACACCGTTCAAGGTTCTTGCCGGGAATGGGATTAACGAGGAGGATGTCTCTCCGGTTTCCGGAATGATAGCACAGCCATTCCTGGAATACCAGAAGTTTGTCACTGATATCCGCAGTTGGAATTCTCTGTACCATCTGCTAAATGAGGCCGGTCCTGACAGGGTTCATGGTCTCGACTCTTTTTTCAATATAAAAAAGCGCATGTGGAATTCCGCATTAACAACGGTATCCCTCGTCTTCCCGAAAAATCCTTTTAAGGAGTTTTCCGTGGGCTCCGGAGAGACAAGAAAAACATTTCCGGGGCTTGATGAAAACAGCTACATATGCCTGCTTGACTATGTGCATTCGGCATCGAAAGCATTTGTATTATGCCCTGATGTCCGTCTTGAGCGACGAGAGGATATCAATACAACCCAATACCTTTCCTTTGTCGATCAGAGCATTAAAATCCTGATGGATCGCAATAACCGGCCGATTTTTGCTCCCCTGCATATTGAATTGTCCAAGAAAAATCTTGAAACAATTCTCTCTCATTACAAAACGCTTGGCTATACCAATATCTGGATTGACTTCGATGCCAAGACTTGTCACGGTACTTATTCATCCCGCTTGAAAACAATCATTCACCTTATCGATAAGATCATGGGGAACTCAAACGCAACCTTGTATTTCTCTCATATCAAAAAGGAGATTCTTCCCAATATCCAGGAAGACAGAGCAGCTGCCTCTGATATTCTTACCCAGTTCTATGGGGCGGATTTCATAGGGACCGACCGGGAACCGTGGCGGCGGCCACAGGGCGACTGGAACAATGATGATTCCCTGAGGGAACTGGCAAGCAAACATAATTTTGCAACAAAGGAAGCTTATCTTGAAGCCCACGTCCTTCATAAACACCGAATCTTCGACCCCGATTCCTATTATTACCTGAATCTTGATCACTATCCTCAGTCACTGCCAATTTCAGGCTCAACACTGTTGAAAGATAACTCGATCAACCAGTTCCTGAACAGTACCCTGATGCATCTCGAAGTGGAACGGACAAAGAAGACAATCAGCGAAACAAAATCGGTAAAGAAATATCTCAATACTAAGGCAGCTATTCAGGCAAACCCGGATATCATGGATAACATCATTGTTCCCCAGAAGGCGCCGGATCTCATGGATTTCCTAGGGAATTTGTGAGACTTATTTCGGTAAAAACATCAGAATATTCTCTCCGTCTGAAGAGATTTTAATGCGGGCTGCTTTCCCCTTGCCTTCGATTTCGATGAATTTCTTCTCGTTTAATGGTTCTAAAAATTTCTTATTCAGCTGAGAATGCTTGGCAGACTCAGAATGATTTGCTTTCTCGATTACAATCAGCTTCTCTAAAAGGAATATCTCAATGAGGACCCGTGGTACCTCCAGAGTACTAGTCCCGGGCAGTCCCCCGTCCGGCGGTCACCGTCGTTAGGGGTGCCCCCCTCATGCGACTCCTCCCCATGTGAAACCCGCTATTGCCGACACAAAACCCGATCCTCCAAAACCGCCCTTCCGTTCATTTCAGCCCACCATAGCCCGTTTGAAAGACGATCGGCCGTCCAAAAGCGTCTGTTAGCCCGGATTTTGATCACCGTCGTGAAAAATCCAGACGGAGACCGTATTCGGCTTGAAAATCTCCTCATTGTACCGTTTTTTCTGAATTCCCCGTATTTGGGAGTGCCGTGAGGGGATCGTGCCACGGATTCTCCGACGGAGACGGGGTGCCTCAAGAGTACTAGTCCCCGGCAATACCCCGCCACGGCGATCACCGTCGTGAAGGTTGTCTCCCTCCTGCGACTCCTCCGATTGTCAAACCCGCTCTTGCCGACCTATACCTGATCCCTAAAACCGCCCTTCCTTTCTTCTCTGCCTATCCAAGCCCATCTTCTGAGGAATCGGCTGCTGTATCGTTGCTAAATGGGGACTTTTCCGGGCAGGAAAAGGGCATCAGATCGCCTATCCGGGGCTGAAATAGCAGTTCCCCGAAATGGGGTTGCCGCTTTTCCTCGAATTATTGCCACCCTGTCCGGATAAACGGTTGATCCCTGCCAATCGGAGAATGAAATGGCCACCCCTTCAAATAATGGTGTCAAATTTTCGCGAAACAGTGTCATCCGGTCCGGAAAAACGGGTGATCGGAGACCGAAATCGCCTCCGTTGACTCCACCCCCTCCCGGGTCCAGGGTGTTCCCGGTCCAAGAGGACTTGTCGCGGGTTACCAATCCGATCCGGAAACTCGCTTCCAGGAGAACCCTTGGTTCCTGTATCCGGGCAGGATTATGTATCCGGACAAACATTTCAGATATCTTTCGGGTGAATCCGCCCGGCCGGAATCCGATCAAAATCGTGGTCAAGGCTGACAAGTTTCAGGTAATTTGCGTCAGCTGCGACATACTGGTACGCATCATCAAAATCCATATCGTATTTTGCGCACACGGATGGAACCTGCCGGAGTTCATCGGGGGAAAGAGATATGATTCTGATATCCCGGTTTTCAAGATCTTCAAGAAGCCAGGTGTACTGTTCCGACTGTTTCCTGCGAACCAGGAAGATACCGTTTGAATACAATGAAAAATCAGTCATAAAAAAAGAAGTACCGGTCTCCCGATTCAGGGTATCCCGGATTACCAGGGAATATTACCGGTTCAGGAGTACTTCAAGAAAAATATTGGTATCAAGGAGATACACTTCATTTCCACCAGTCGAGAATTTTTTTTTTGGAGTTGTACAAAAAGTGTATTCATTGTTCATATCTGCGCAAGCACCTGCCCATGCAAATTTCATCGTGCCGTGACGCTTCTCATGGGTCCGTGCTGAAAGGGCCTCGATGTACTTCAACACCTTGCGCTGCATATCGGGAGGCATTTTTTTTTTGGACATGTTCAACAGCATCAACTGACAACATGGACTGCACCTAGTACCCCGCATATTGTTTTCCCGGTTTATTGTTTTTCCTCTTGTGCCGGACAACACAAGCGGTCGTCTCTAGAAGAGAGGAACCGGTTCATAAAAACAGGGAACATGGTTCAGACGCAGCTGTAAATACCATATCCCTGGCCTCGTGTAATAACGCATGTGCCGTCACTACCGTGCATCTCCGGAAATTCCCGGAGGATACGGTTATCTCCCGAACCGCTTGTACCGCTTGTGGGCTTCCTCGATCGTCATCAGTTCAAGAATAGTGACAATGCCCCCGGGCAGGACATCGAAGAATGCGGTATACGTGTGAGCGATATGCATCCGGCAGTGGCCATTCTGTAAAAGCTCCACATCCGGGGCAGAATAGGGATCTTCAAGCTTCAGCAGGTGCTCCTTGATGATCCGCCGGTCCTTCTCCCGCAGGCTGTTAATGTACTGGAGCGCCCGCTTTTCGATGGTTATATTCACGGCGCATCTCTTTTTTCAGATCGGCGTACTCGGGATCGCTGTCGAGCGGGACGAATTCTCCTTCTTTTGCGATGGCATCCAGGTGGGCAATGAAATCGTGCCGTTTCCGGTCCTGCAGCACCCGCTCGATCACGTCCCCGTAACGCTCCCCGGGTTCCCGGATGGACATCAGGGCCTGCTTGGTCTCCGTAGAAACAAGCACTTTCTCGGTAAGAGGATTTGTGTTCTTTGCCATTGCCCCGCTCCTTTTTGGTCTGAATGTACCTTTTGTCCTTTTATGCATTAAACCTGTGCGTCACGCCAATAGTCGGTAATCCTTCCATGAAATTCTGGAGAGATTGCGGAAATTTTTTTATAATTGTTGATGGTCCCACTCCCGCATCCAGACCCGGTATCGCCTTTAAAAGTTACACAACATACGATTGCACGATGATATAGTACCTGCCCTTGTATTCGAGATACTTTTCCTTGTACTGAACAAATTGCTGTTCTTCATTACACCGGAACGACCTTTTCCCAACACACGTATCTGGATCGTACCGGGAACTCATGCAACCCCCGGAAATGGTTTTGCCATCCCGGATGATGGAGGCCATCCGGGAAAAATTCCGGAAATCATTGTCGGTCAGGTGAAGAACAGTACTGGGGAATAGTTGCGACTGATCGATCGGGTAGACTTCAAAACCGCCACAGGATTCGGTATTCCCGAGAGACACGATTAAAAGTGAGGGGACACAGAAAACCAGTAACCCTACCATAAGTACAATGTTTTTTCTCGTTTCCGAAGAAGGAGCCCGGGTTTCATTCTCCGGTTCGGTCTTGGATGGTTTTTCTTCTGGTGTTTGGGATATGAACAGCTCACCCCTGTACAATCCATAGTAGATCACAAAGGCCAGGATGAATGTTCCTGCCGTCCAGAAAAGACCGTCAACCTGCCAGAACTCTTCGAGATAATAATTACCGTATATGAGAAACGCAAAATAAAAATTCGCCGTCACACCAGCACCGAAAAAAACAGAGAATTTACTCAAAACAGTGCCTTTCCATTTTTCGAGGTACGGTAATGGAGCGTACATGAAAAGGGGCAACAGGAGATACTGGCACCATACTTTCTGCCAGTAAAGACTGCCCGGTTCCTGCTGAGGATTCGCCACAAGAAAAAAAGCAACAATGACGAGCCCGCACAGGAGAGGCAGGTGGTGCCGGAATTTCCCGTTTTCAAAAAGAGCCGGGATAAAGGCAAAAAGTGTCGTGAAGGCTGCAATAATAACAGACAACAGGATAATAAATTCGAACATACAATAAAAATGAATTTATCTTCTTTTTATTAAAATTGCACGATTTGATCCCCCGTCACCTTCACCCCGCATTCACACCTGCCGGTATCAGGAAAAGAAAGATACCTGAACGCATTCTTCTCCCGCATAATGTAAAATATAAAACGTATACACGTCTCCATCGTACTCGAAATAGTTGTAAGAGGACGATCCATTGAAAAGCCCCTCATCACGCATCCTGGACTCAGTCTTACACGAAATGCTCACTGTTCCAGGACTTGTTGTAGTTGCACTGTCTTTTTTTTCAGGATGCAGGGAATTACCAGATTCTTTGACAGGCGTTTTTTGTATGAGGGTGAGAAGCTCGGGATATTCCCGCAATTTTTCATCGGTCATGTGGATGACCGTCCCCCCGGGAACTTCGGACGGGCCATAAAGAGAGAGAGATAATTGTCCCCGGGTTGAGCGGTCAAGGTTGGTTGCAAGGTCAATGAAGTACAGTGGCAATAAGGACACCAGAAGACAGATGGCAAGGAGGCCCATCAGTTTCAGGTCTGCCTGCGGTGTTTTCTTTGCCGACTGCTGATCATGGTTAACCTCCTGCCCATCACGTGAACCTGAAAAAACCGGCAGGCCTTTTTTAATGATGAAAAAAATGACCAGTGAGATGACGAACGCACTTCCGAATAAGAAGGAGGAGGCTATAAATTCCTGAAAAATACCAAAAAAAATTCTGGATTGATAGAGGATTAAAAACAGGAATGATGAGAGAAATGCACCGGAGAATTCGGTAATCTTTCCCTTCATGATTCCCTCTCCCCTCAATACAAAGATCAGGGGAACACTGATGAAGAGAGGAACAAGGACCGGGAAACAGAATGGTCCAAGATACTCCGTCTGCCCCCGGTATCCGGATTCTAATAATGGATTATCAATAAGAATGAATAATCCCAGCAACACCCCGAACACCAGCGGCAGCAGGATCCTGATGCGGGGATATGGTACCCGGGTAACAATCTCAGCGATTATGAGTGTAATGATCGCGAACCAGACTGCAGTTAAGAGTGTCTGAATATCGAACATACAATACCAATAAATTCACCTGGTTTTTATTAAAGGCGTATGATTTGAATTGTTCAGGTATATTCTGTGAGTTCTCCCGTGCACTTCCCGGTTCAACCCTTTATTTCTCACGGAGATTTCATATGTTCTGAATTGGGATTGTCATCCTGTATTCACCTTCAACCCACGTACAAACCTGAAGTATCAAAAAAAGTCATCTTCATCCTGTTTTTTTTAAAAAACGGATCAATACGCGATAATCTCCAGCCCGTCAACCTCAGAGAAGTGCTGGTCCCGGGTCAGAAGAGGTTCATCATGACGGATCGCGATTGCCGCGATCAGCTCGTCCAGTGTTGAGATGTGCCGGCCACTCCCTGCGAGTGATGCTGCAATTCCAGCATAGATGACTGCGGATTCTGCATCGAACGGGAGGACCGGGAAGAACCGGAGGAATTTTTCCGAAACCTCGTACACCTTCTTCTTCCCGCTCCGTCTTGCCCCGTACAGGAATTCTGCGGTACAGATGGCAGTTGTCCGGAGCGGCCGATTGTCCCGCATCACTGCTTCAGCATCCGGATCCCCTTTCATGAGATCGATTAAGAAGCAGGTGTTCGCGATGGTCAAAGCGATACCTTCCGAGGTTTGATGCGATCGAGATCGGACATCGCCGATTTCACGGACTCGGCAATCTCACTGCGGATCGCGGGATCAATCGTCTGTAAAAAATCGCAGACACTTTTCTCCTCGCCACTGGTGACGCGGAGTATCACATCGGAATAGCTCTCGCCCGGACGCTTCCGGGCCTTGAGCGCGTGATACGCAGATTCCTTGATGTTGATTGTCTTGGTCACCATCAAAGATTCATTGTGTATACACAGTTATACTTTTTTCGGACACCCCTCACCTTCACCCCGCATCCAGACCCGGCATCGCCTTAAAAAATTACGCGATAGACGATTGCATGATGGTATAGTACCTGCCCTTGTATTCGAGAATCTGTTCATCATACTGATGAAATTGGGGTCCTTCCTTACACCTGAATCCGGTGGACCCGATACAGGTGTTTCCTTCCAATCGTGAGCTATAACAATTTGAGGTAAGCGTCCTGTTATCCCTGATGAAAGGAGCCATCCGGGGAAAAACCCGGAAATCCTGTTCGTTCAGATGCCTGACCGAATTATTCGCTACCTGCGACTCGTTGAGTAAGGCGATTTCAAAGCCGCCGCAGGATACATCATAGAGATCAGCGGCCAGAAAGAGTGATACGAAGAAGATCAGAATGCCGATGACAATAATGACGATAAACTTAACCATTTCAGTCATTGCACGGCCATCCCAGGATGAGGGAACCGGAGCGGTATCCTGCGTGTTCCGGGAAAAATACCGCTGGCAGTGGCAGAACACCAAAAAGATGAAAAAAGCCGGGACAATCATACAGAGTGTCCAGACCAGACCCTCGATCTGCCAGTACTGTTCAAACAAAAACCTGCCGGCTTTCTGGATCCCATAAAAATACACAAAAATATCCGTTACCAGAACGGCCCCGAAAAAAATGTAATTTTTTTGAAGAACGGTTCCTGTCCATTGCGCGACATAGGGCAGGGGAGCAAGGATGACAAATGGCAGGAGAAGGAACTGGTTCCCGAGGGTGAATTCAGAAAGGCCCGGGGAGTAATACGGATCCAGCAAAAAGAAAAGCATCAGGAAAAGCGCAAGAAATAATCCACTGAACATGGGCAGATGAAGCCGGAATTTCGGGCCCTGACAAATATCATAGACATACGATACGAAAAGTGTCGCCCCGATAACAAACGGGAACCCGATAAACCCCAGCATAAGACACCAATGAATTTATCTTCTTTTTATTAAAATTGCACGATTTACACCCCCATCACCTTCACCCGGGGTGTCCCGGTTTTATTTTCACGATGGGTTATATGCTATTTTAACACCAAAATCGAACACAGATTTACGGAGTGAAAAAT
>CAZCZK010000065.1:0-12859 GCA_964503195.1 uncultured Methanoregula sp. | reverse complement strand
TGTATCCTGCCATGGAGGATTTTTTCATCGACGTGATGATCGGTGAGGGGCCGAGCGCACGCTCGATCAAACTGAACCTCGAACATTTTACCCTTATCGGGGCAACGACCAAGCAGGGACTTCTCGGTGCACCGTTCCGGGACCGATTCGGGATCACCTCACGGCTCGATCTCTATAATCCAGCAGAACTGGTGCGGATAGCAGAACGGAGCGCGTCGATCCTGAAGATTCCGGTAACTCCGGAGGGTTCAGCAGAGATCGCAAAACGGAGCCGTGGCACGCCCCGGATTGTCAACCGGCTGCTGCGGAGAGTGAGGGATTTTGCCCTTGTACGGGGGGATGGCACGATAACGCAGGAGATAGCCGAACAGGCCCTCGCCATGCTGCAGATCGACAAGCTGGGTCTGGATGAACTGGACCGGCGCATTCTCTCAGTAATTGCCAACGACTTCGACGGCGGGCCGGTCGGGGCAAAGACCATTGCCATCTCGGTTGGTGAAGAAGTGCGGACGATCGAGGACGTATATGAACCGTACCTGATCCAGATCGGGTTTATCAAGCGCACGCCCCAGGGGCGGGAAGTCACGTCCGCTGCAAAAAAGCATCTCAATACACCCCAGAAAACCCTTTTATAAGGGGTATTTCTGAACCGTGACCGGCAGGGAACACCGTGTACCAGGAACCCGTGCCCGGATCATTTTTGTTCTTCCCCCCCACTGGTAAGACGGTTGGCGGCGGTTACCGCCTCCTTTGCACCTGCGGCAACGGCATCAGCGCCCACCTGTTTCCAGAGCCCCGGCTGGATACTGAAGGGATACCCCCCGACAATGATCTTCACATGAGCTGTTTCTGGGTCAGCCCGGAGCGACCGGACCAGGTACCAGAGATCGGAAAGACGGGAGGGCATCGTGATCGAGAGTGCGAGAACATCGGCCTTGTGCTCCTGCGCTGCCGCAAGGATGCTTTTTGCCGGCGTGTTTGCCCCTATAGAATACACGTCCCAGCCGTCCATTTCAAAGAAGTCGGCTACCATGCGGATCCCGATCTCGTGGAGTTCCTCCCCTACGCAGGCAGCAACCACCCTCTTTTTCTGCCGGTTCGTCTTTCCTGTCGCGGTGACCCGGTCGTGAATCTGATCCATGACCTGACGGATCACACCGGTAATAAAATGCTCCTGCGCGATGGTCACCTTGTTCTGCTGCCAGAGCATCCCGGTCTCCCAAAGGACCGGCTGGAAAATACCGGTATAGATCTCGCTGACCGTCATTCCGGCACCGAGCGCCTTCTCGATGACAGCCCTTCCCCGCGCCGGGTCTCCTGCAAGGGCTGCGTTGAGAAATGACCGTGCGGCAGGGGAGAGGGTTTTCGTGTCCGCAGCTGTTTTCTTCTCTGCAGATCTGGATTTCAGGGCAGAAACCGCTTTTGCGGCAAATCCCGTGGCCTTTTTCTGGTAGTCCTGTGGCAGAGCTCCCGGCAGGACCTCTTTGTAAATCTTAAAGAACGATACCGCAAAACCTGGTGGAAAATGTGCGGCAGCGAAGCGGGTCTCCTGCCAGAGGGCTTGATCGATAAGAAATACCGGTGTGCCGGTTGCCAGGGACTCTTCGAGGCTCCGGAGAGATTCCAGGAACGCTTCCCGGACCTCCACCCTGCGTTCTATGCTGAAATTGTTCCATATTTTTGCGTGTGTCCTGCCCAGATTCTCCAGCATCTTTCCCGCGAGAAACTCCCGGTTCAGGCTGACCGGGTTATAAAGGGGGGTTTTTGTGGCTGTCATGCTCATGTAGCTCCTGTAGGTAAGAGAGAAATTCCGCTGGTGGCTTAATATTGTTATCGTCAGCATTAGAGCGCTGGGGTACCGGAGATGAGTTTAGCCGGCTGGTTTCTTCCTGAAACACCGGACTCATCCGATTATCATAGTTCTACCGGTTCACAACCGACCGCATCAGGGCCATAACGCCCGGCTTCTTCGGCTTTTGGGATACCGGCGCACCAAAACCTCCCATTCCCGGCATAGGCTCCTCGAACATCTCCGTGTTCATCCGCTCGTTGAGCTCATCGAAGATCCGCTTGTAGGCAACGCAGTGGGGGTCGACACCGTCCAGGGTCCCTCCCGAGGGAGCGATCGCATTGTAGGGACAACCGCCCCGGCAGTACCGGATGTGCGCACAGTCTTTGCATGCCGTGTCCACGTATTCCGAGAATGCCATCATGCGCCGGCCGGGTTCTGACTGCATCAGCTGGTCCATAGTCGGTTTGTCCCGCACGTTACCCATCACCCATTCCGGCATCCCGACAAAGCGGTAGCAGGGATAGATGCTCCCATCGGGACCAATGGCGAAGGTGTTGCCCATGCAGTTGACGAACGTGCAGACGCTCCCCCGGCGGGTGAAGACGCACCGGCAGAGGTCGTTGATGTTCATCACCTCCATGGTCCCGAGGTTCTCAAGCGACTTGTCGAGGAGGTACACCAGGAGATCGCCATATGCAGCCGGCTCCAGTGCCCATTCCTTCGGGTTCTCCGAGCGGAGCGAGGGGAGGGCCGGGTGGAGTTTTAAGACAAAACCCCTCTCCTTAAAAAAATTAAAAATCTCCTCACGGTGCTTCACCGATTTGTTGGTGAAGGTACATATGAACCGCACTGAAAGGCCGGCTGCCTTTGCGATCTCGTAACCGTTCATGCACTTCTTAAAATACCCGTCACCCCTCTGGGAATCGCAGATCTCCTCCGGGCCGTCAATGCTCGAACCGAGGGGGACTTTATGTTGCGCGAGCACGGCAGCAATCTCCGGTGTCATCCGCCAGAGGTTTGTCTGCATCGCGAACTCGGGGGTGAGTTCCGCAAGTTCACCGGAGAGGAGGGGCAGTGCCTGCCGGTAAAAGTCCGCGCCGGCAAGGAGCGGCTCCCCGCCATGGAAGGTGAAGGTCACCCGGTCCTTGCGGAATTCCCTGAGCCACGCTACGATCTCCCTCACGGTGTCGATGGTCATGACCGGCGACCCCTCCTCAGAGCTCCAGCAGTATTTGCACTTCGAGGGGCACCCAAGCGTCGGGATGATCATGATGTGAAAGGGGTTTTTCATGGTACCTTTTGTTTCACCTGCGAGGGTAAGAGGGTTGCGAAAATCAAGTCCCGGTCTCACTTCAGAAAAGAAAAGACTCATCCTCTCCGCTGTACAAGAAACCTTATGGCATCCCGGCTCACCCTCACCGTCCTTGTTGATAATACCACTCTGACGGATCATGATTTCTGTGGCGAGACCGGGCTCTCGCTCCTGCTGGAAACTGCCGGAAAGAAGATCCTCTTTGATACCGGCTTGTCGGGGCTGTTCCTTGCCAATGCCAGGAAGATGGGTATCGGCCTTCGGGACCTGGACTCCCTGGTCCTCTCGCACGGACATATCGATCACACGGGCGGGCTGGCTGTGCTCGCCCGGCACCTGGCGCATGGATCCCCGGATCGGAAGCCCCCCCGGGTGCCGGATCTCGTTGCCCACCCCCGCTGCTTCTGGGCTAAGGAGAAGGAAGGGCAAAAAAACGGCCCGGTTATGAGCGAGGCGGAGGCGAGACAACAGTTCGGGGTGAACCTGTCCGGAACTCCGGTCTGGATCACCGAGGATCTGGTCTTCCTGGGAGAGATCCCCCGGCAGTTCGCGTTTGAACGGGCGGATCCGAAAACGCGGAGAATCATCCACCCGGATGGCACCCGGGAACCCGACCTGCTGCCGGATGACACTGCTCTCGCGTTTTGTTCCGATAACGGGCTTGTCATCATCACCGGCTGCTCACATGCAGGTATCTGTAACATAACCGAATATGCCCGGGACGTGTGCAGGGAGCGGCGGGTTTGGGATATCATCGGGGGTCTCCATCTTGTCTCCCCGACACCGGAGCGCCTGGAAAAAACGGGGAAATACCTGCGGGACCTTCACCTCAATGCCGTGCATGCCTGCCATTGCACACCGCTTGCGTCAAAAATTGTGCTTTCAGCGTTTTGTCCTATCCAGGAAACGGGTGTGGGGATCATGCACGTATGGTAGCGATGCCAAACCCGTTTCGCCGGCAGGGAACATCGTTCCCGCGAGAGATCTCACTGCCTCGATGAAATCCGATCCGGTCGAAAGGAGCGACCAGACGTCAGGTTCCGCAGCAGTAACCCCCGCATCAGTGGGGAGCAGCACCCTACGGGAAAACTCGTGGACGCGGCCTGCACGCTCACGGATGGTATCCCGGTCCTCCGGCCTGCTGACACAGGTTCACGACAAGAACACTCTGTTCAATGCCGGGCTGTCGTGGGAGGGCAGCAGGAACCCCGGGGCCTATTTTCCCCAACAACAAGGTTTTTGTTCCCGCCAGCCTCACCTGCCTGTTATTCCCATGGAAACCTCCATCATCCTTGTCGGGATCGTGCTTGCAGCAACGATCCTTCTCATGGTGAGCTCGCGGGTACGGATTGATCTTGTTGCCATCCTCGCAAGCCTGGCTCTCGCGTGGCTCGGCCTTATCACTCCCGTGGAGGCGGTTTCAGGATTTGCTTCGAACGCCGTCATCGCGATGGCATCCGTGATGATCCTTGCATACGGCATCGACAGGACCGGTATCACGTCGCGCCTCGCTGACGGAATCGTGCGCTCTGCCGGAACCGGTGAACGCCGGATCAACGCCACCACCGGCATAACGGTCGGGCTCCTCTCCTCGGTGATGCAGACGGTCGGCGTCGCCGCTCTCTTCCTGCCTGCAGTGCGGAGGATTGGCAGGCAGACCCGCATTCCCGTCTCCCGCCTGATGATGCCGATGGGGTTTGCCGCCATTCTTGGCGGTACGGTCACGATGATCGCGTCCGGCCCGCTGATCGTTCTCAATGACCTGCTCCGGCAGGCAGGGGCAGAGCCCTTCTCCCTCTTTGCGGTCACCCCGGTGGGGATCTCGCTCCTCGTTGCCGGGATCGCGCTCTTCGCCCTTGCCGGAGACCGGATCCTCCCGGAAAAAGAGGAGGTCCCGTACGGTCCTACCCTTGCGGAGATCTGGGGGATCGATCACAAGGTCTGGACCTGCACCATCCCGGCCTCATCCCCGCTTGTGGAGAAGACGCGTGACGAAATCTCCTTCAGCAGCCAGTACGGGCTCGATCTCATCGCCATGGCACAAGGCGGGGAAATCACCATCGCTCCCCCGCGCTCCACCCGGTTCGGACCCGGCACGGAGATCGCTTTCCTCGGGTCAGAGGAGAGATTTGAGCGGTTCACCGCGGCGTCCGGATGTCTTCCCCCCCGGGAGCGGAGCAGGCTATCAGAGACCCTTGCCGGTGAAGAGTACGGCCTTGCTGAACTGGTTGTCCGCCCGAAAGCCTCGATCATCGGCAGGACGCCCGGGGAGATCCGGTTCCGGCAGACGTACGCCATCGAACCGGTCATCCACCAGCACGGGGAGACGGAGACCCGCGCCGGCATCTCAGCGATCCCCCTTGCCGCCGGTGACACGATCGTTGCCTTCGGCTCCTGGGAGACCTTACGGCATTTTGCCGGGCACCAGGATCTTGTCCTGATCACCCATCCCGAAGGTGAGAGCGTGCGGCCAGCCAAAGGACGGATGGCCATCCTGGTCTTTGCTGCCGCTATCGGTCTTGCGATCACGGGTGTCCCGCTCTCTCTTGCCCTGCTCACGGGAGCTGCCCTCTGTGTCCTCACCGGTGTTCTCACCCTCGACGATGCCTACCGGTCAGTTGACTGGAAGACGATCGTGCTCATCGCCGGTCTCATCCCGATGGGGATCGCCCTGGAGAAGAGCGGGGCAGCTGCAGTCCTCTCCGGTGCCCTCACCGGGTTCCTTGCCGGGGCCCACCCGCTCATAATCATGGCTGTTGTTGCGGTCCTCGCAACGGTCCTCTCCCTCATCATCTCCAACGTTGCGGCAACCGTCCTCCTTGTCCCGCCGGTGATGCTGCTCGGTGCCGGGACCGGCACAGACCCCCGTGCCCTGGCCCTGCTTGTCGCGGTCTGTGCCATGAACTCCTTCCTCCTCCCGACCCACCAGGTCAATGCCCTCCTGATGGGGCCCGGAGGATATACCCCGAAAGATTACGTGAAAGCCGGGGGCATCATGTCGGTTATCTTCATTGTCATTGCCGTAACACTCATCTATCTTCTCGTCAGATAGAACGGTGAAGCCCCTATGATCATTCACCAGTTTTTCTTACCCGGTATCGCGCACAGCTCCTATCTTATTGCCGGGGACAGGACCTGTGCCGTTATCGATCCGGAACGCGATCCTGCACGGTACCTTGCCGCGTCCCGCGAGCTGGGACTCCGGATCACCCATATCCTGGAAACGCATCTGCACGCGGACTTCATCTCCGGGCACCTGGACCTGGCCGAAGCCACCGGCGCAGGGATCTATGCGCCCCGGTCCGCAGACTGCGGATTCCCCCATACCCCTCTCTCCGAAGGGGACGAGGTGGTCCTCGAAGACATCCGGTTTTCCGTCCTCGAAACCGCCGGGCATACTCCCGAGCATATCTGTTACTGTGCGACGGACACTGCGCGGGGCCCGGGACCGGTCGCCCTCTTCTCGGGTGACACGCTCTTTGTCGGCGATGTCGGGCGGCCCGATCTCTTCCCGGGACGGGCAGATGAGCTTGCCTCCTCCCTCTACGACAACCTGCATACCAAGATCATGACCCTCCCGGACGAGTGTGAGGTCTATCCCGCCCACGGTATGGGGTCCCTCTGCGGGCGGGCGATGGCAGCAAAGAGGACAACGACCATCGGGTACGAGAAGAAGTACAACTACGCCCTCCAAATCCGCAGCCGGCCAGAATTTATCCGGGCTCTTACATCCGATATGCCTGCTGCCCCGGACCACTTCACCCGCTGTTCCGCTACCAACCGGGCAGGGCCTGCCCTGATGCGGGACCTGGCCCGGCCGGCGCCGGTCAGCCCCGCAAACTTCGCAGGCCGGGCCCGGGCAGGTGATGCAGTCCTGCTCGATGTCAGGAGCTACCCTGCATTCTCGGGCATGCACATCCCCGGTGCCTGGCATATCGACCTTGCCGGAAACTTTGCAACGCAGGCAGGCTGGATTCTCCCGCAGGGAACGGAGATCCTCCTGGTCGGGGAGAACCGAGTGCAGGCAGAAGAGGCGGCACTCCAGCTCCACCGGGTCGGGTTTGACCGCGTCCCGGGATTTCTCGAGGGGGGGATGCTCGCATGGGGTGCAGCCGGGCTGCCAATCACCCGGGTTCTGGTCATATCCCCGCAGGAGGCGCAGGCCCTGGTCCGGTCAAAAGAGGCGGTCCTGCTGGATGTCCGCTCAGAGGAGGAGTGGCGGGCTGCCCATGGTACGGAGGCGATCCATATCCCGTGGCATGATCTCAGGACACGGCATACTGAACTTGACCCTGCGAGGCAGTACGTGGTCATGTGCCGGGGAGGACAGCGCGGGAGCATTGCGGCGAGCATCCTGAAGATGCACGGGTTTGACCGCATCGCCAATCTCGGAGGCGGCTTCACCGCTTACCAGCGGGCAGGGCTGCCATGAAAGCACACCAGGATGCGGGGGATACCGGCAGTTTCGTGGAGTGCCGGGGTGGAGCAGGGAGCTCATTCGTCCGCAACTCCGTAATGAAACCCGCATCTCCCTATCGCATTCTGCCGTTGGTATGGTTTGGCATATATCCCCCATGATCCTTTCCAATGAATCCCGGCACCAGCCGCGTAGTATCCTCTTTCACCAGTCTGAATACCTCTGGTAACGGATGAGATCTCGCGAAATTCAGGATCCCGTATACCTGCATGAGGTCTCCTCGTTACCAGATACTTTTTACCAATCCCGGGGTGCCGTTCTGGAAGAGTGACTTTTCAATTCGTTCCACACGGTAAGGGAAGCGGAAAAAAGGACCGCAGTAAATCCGCTGCACAAAAACCCGAGATGGCCTGTGATGAAAATTCATCCAGACCGAAATATGCCCGGAGTTCATAGACTGTAACCCGGCATTTTGTCTTCCCGCACTCTTCCATGAACTTTTCAAGAATGGTTGGGACCCCTCTGTAACGAGCCATGCATAGACTCCACGGGTTTCATATGCTTCCGTTGTAAGATGTGAGTTATCCGCAGCTTCAGGAGGTACCGGCACTTCTTCGGATCCGACGGATTTTCACCCTCTTTCCGAATAATACTTGCACCAATGAATGGGAACTTCCCACAGGGTCCGGATTCAAGCCTGCGTAAAAAACCGGAGACTGTGTTACCCTGTACCGCGTCAGTCTGAATCGTTCGCGGAGTTCCTGCACGGTACCCCCGTTCATCAGCACCCTCTTCCTGTATGAACTGCTCCACGAGTTCAGGGATAGCGGGGTATTTTCTCATACCCGTTTTTTTTTCAAATATTCTTCTGGGACTCGACCCGTTTCACCAGGTTTTCCATCACAGCGTCCACGGCCTTCCACGTAGGGGTATTGGCATGGCGGAGGACATACGGGCGCCCCTCGTCGCCGGCTTTCACCAGTGCCGGATCGAGCGGGATAGCACCAAGGTAGGGCACCCCGAGATCGTGTGCCGCCTTCTCGCCGCCGCCCCTGCCGAAGAGGTCAATGGTATCCCCGCAGTGGGGGCAGATCATACCGCTCATGTTCTCGATGATCCCGATGACCGGCAGTTCCAGTTTCCCGATGAACTTTACTGCCTTGACTGCATCGAGCACTGCCACATCCTGCGGCGTGGTCACAATAACCGCGCCCTGGACATTCGGGGCCAGCTGGACAATGGAGAGTGCCTCGTCCCCGGTCCCGGGCGGGAGGTCAACGATAAGGTAATCGAGTGCCCCCCAGTTCACATCAGACAGGAACTGCTGGATCACTGACATCTTCATCGGCCCTCGCCAGATGACCGGGGAACTCGTGTCCGGAAGCAGGAACGCCATCGACATGACGGCGAGTTTCCCGGTTACACGGACCGGTTCCATGTGGTTTTCCAGGACAGCGGGCCGCTGGTCCTCGATACCCAGCATCTTGGGAATATTGGGCCCATGAATGTCAAGATCGAGAAGGCCGACCTGCCTGCCGTGAGCTGCGAGTGCGGAAGCGAGGTTGGTGGAAACGGTTGATTTACCAACGCCACCTTTGCCACTCAATACAATAATCACGTGTTTCACATCGATCTTTGCTTTTGGTGGTAGGCCTTTTGGGGCACTATGAGGCTGCTGTGTGGAGGCACAGGTGCTGCAGTTCTCATCACATGCTGTTTCATTGGATTGTGGATTTGTTGTCATGCTATCGGTATCTCTAAAAATGTCCAGGGATCGCGTGTCCCCTTAATCAGTGATTCTTCTCTTCTTCGGTCACCTGTGCAAGTATCGCCGCAGTGGGGCCGATATCGATGATCTTCCCGCCTCGCATCAGGGCAATGCGGTCGCAGATGTCCCGGACGAAGTCCATGTCGTGCGAGACCACGATGAAGGTCTCGTCCATCTCGTCGCGGGCATTCAGGATCGAGTGCTTCACGTCCTGTTTTGTTATCGGGTCCATGGTGCCGGTCGGCTCGTCGAGGACCACGAGGCGCGGCTCGCGGATGAGCACCTGCGCGAGGGCAACGCGGTGCCGCTCCCCGTCCGAGAGTTCGCCCGGGAACCGGTTCAGGATCTCCTTTGCTTTCTCCTCAGTGAATCCGGCCATACGGAGGGTGACAACGGCTTTCCTGATTGCCAGCTCTTTGGGAAAATCCAGCCCGATCGAATCGGTCAGGTTGTCGATGATCGTGCGGTGCGGGAAGAGATCGTACTCCTGGTGCAGCAGCCCGATGTACTCCTTGGCCCTGCCCCGCTGGTCGATGCCGGGTTTGGTCATGTCCACCCAGTCATCGCCAATCAGGATATTCATCTCACCGCTCGTGGGCTCGATAATACCGGAGATTATCTGCGAGAGCGTGGTCTTGCCTGCCCCGCTCTTCCCGATGATGCCGAAGATCTCCTTCTGTGCGACATCGAACGTGACCATGTTTACCGCTTTGATCACGCCGCGATCGACCGAGATGTACTTCTTGCTCACGTCCCGTGCCTGGAGGATCTGCCCGCCCAGTTCCACGGGTTCCTGTGATTCGATCTCCCGGTAATCTTGTGCAAACGAGCGGATAACGGTCTTTGGCGAACCGATGGATGCGATCTCGCCGTCCACGAGCAGCATCGCACGGTTTGCCATGTCCTCGATCACCTGCGAGAAGTGCGAGGTGACGACCATGCCCATCGCGTTCTTCTTTGCTGCTTCGATCAGCATCCCGTGCACCAGCCGGGCGGTCTCGGGATCAAGGGTGCCGGTCGGTTCATCGGCAAAAAGCATGGACGGGTTCTTGGCCAGCTGCCGTGCCAGCACCACCCGCTGCTTCTCGCCACCGGATAGGTCGCGGGCGATATGCATCATCCGATGGGAGAGTCTTACCTGGTCGATGAGATCTGCCGCCCTGCTGATCGCCTGCTCCTGCGGGTACTGGATGTCATCGAGTGCATGCAGTACGTTTTCGATGACCCGGTCGTCGCCATAGAGTGCGAACGTGCGCTGGAACATGATCGCGGTCCGGTTCATGACCCGGGATTTCATGCCATCGGTCTTTGCACCCCAGAGATCGACATCGACCGCTACGAGTTCGCCACCGCATTCAGGGCACTTCCCGCCGGCTCTGCTCTGCACATCCATGAAGGCGCAGCGGTCGCAGGCAGCCATGTGGTAGACAATGGAGCCTTTGGTCGGCGGCTGTTCAACGCCCCGGAGGAGGTGCATGAGAACGCTCTTCCCGGCGCCGCTCCTCCCGATGACACCCATGATCTCCCCTTCCGGGATCTCGAACGAGACCTTGTTCAGGACCCGGGTGTCGACAAAGTCCATGCAGAGATCATTGACGCTGATGAATGGTTTTGGCATGTTCTCCTCTCACGTTGTATGGTTATTGTGCGGGGGTCTTGTCCTCGTGCCGGGTTTCCGGGTTAGTCTCTTCCCGCGGGCATTCGGGACTAATCTGTTTGCAGGGTCCCTGGCCCCGCCCGATGATCCGCCCGCGTTTCAGCGGGCCGTTTCCATCAAAATTCGGCATAGTACCTCCACACACTTCACAGCGAATTATTACGCATATGAGCATAAAGATTTAAGGATCCGGATCAGAAGAACGTATGCGGAGCGGGCGACGGTATGCATCTCCCGGTTGCCATCATAGTACCGGCATGCCGGGCACCGACCCGTGAAAAAAGAAATCTCTTCCTCTTTCGAAATCATTTCAAGTGACATACCGCTCCAGGGGCTTCGCCCCCCCGCTGAGGCGCCCCGGTTGCGATAACCCCGTATTACCTTTACCCAAAAAAAACAGAGGTTTTTACAGGTTATCCCGAGACATCATAAGCGCCCCCGACCCCGGGCGGGGGCATGGCTGGCGCAAGGGGGGCGATCATACTTCATGAAACAGGTTTTCACCAGATCAAAATCTATCTTAATTATGAGCTGCGTTATCTTTCGGGCATTTCGGGCACCGGCCTTCAGCAGCTTTGGTGCAGCCGGCCATCTCTATGCCTTTCCCATTGACCAGTGCATCGGCAATCTTGCGCCGGGCTTCATGCAGGTCGCGCCACGCGGTCTTGCGGGAAACACCGAGTTTCTCTGCCGCCTCTTCCTGTTCGAGCCCTTCGAGATCGATGAGCCGTATCAGCTCGATCTCATCGGGCTGGAGCGAGATTCCCTGTCCCTCCTTCTCGGGACAGCAGCAGGGTTTGTAACAGCGGGATTCCGGGCTGCCGGCTATGGTGCGCTGTAACCGTGGTCTTCCCCGGCGGGGGCACTCTGGTGCCTCGTTGGTTTCATCCGATGCCATTTCCTGCTCCTTACCGATTAATATGAGATTCCCCATGATTTAACATTCGCACAGGGGATTTTTAAAAAAAGGGATTCCGGATACCTTTCTGTACATTTACTCCCGGAACACGGAGCGACTTTTTGACCAGGTATCTCCGTACAGAACGGTACGGATTGGAGGGGTCTCTTATCTGTTCCGTTTTGATGACCCGGTAAGGACAGAGGTACGTCGGGTTCTGGTATATCCGCTGAAAATACCCGGATATGACCGGCGAACAACTCTTTTTTAAGTGAAAATAGGTGCGGAATTCCTGGACCGTGATCCAGCGCTCTGACTGACTGTCTGCATCCATATAGTCTTTGAGCAGTTCGAAGATCTTCGGATGGCTGGTCATAGTCGCAACCAATTTCAGGAATTTTCCGGCAGGGACCGGATCGGGTGCCGAATCAGTGGCACCGGGGCCCGTGACCGCAGCGGTGACGTGCTTCTCTGCCTGCATCGCCGGATCCGCAGCAACAGGAATCGCCAAATTTCTTCGGGGACGTGCATTCATCCCGGTGGCTGGGTGAACCCGGAACTTCTTCGTGCTGCTCTCCGCAGGCGCAGGTGTGCAGGGTAGTGGATTCGGTCTCGTCATTGGATTTTTTTGCAGTGCCTGATGATGGCTGGGTAGTTTCTGGCATGTGTTCACCAATCGTACGGGCATCGTACGATAATTACTCATATGCGCATAAATCATTTAAAGGATCGTATAATACTCTTTACGAAGAATCCTGGGGAAGGTCTGCCCCTCCATCAAACCGAATCCGGTACGGCTGAAGGAAAGCGGGAACTATTACAAGCCACGCTCTTTATTCCTGCGAATTGACCGGGATAACATGCAGTGCGGATGCCTTGAAGGTAGCATACATACGGCAACCCGGTTCGAGATGAAGGTCACGGCAGCTCTCCCGGGTAAGGAGCGCCATGAGCGGGAACCCCACATCGAGAATAATCCTGACCGTGCTCCCTGAAGGAACAAGTTCCAGAACGG
>CAZCZK010000064.1:11095-13247 GCA_964503195.1 uncultured Methanoregula sp. | reverse complement strand
CAGGAAATTACCGGTGCCGGGAACAACCAGCATGAACCTGCAGTCAGACCATGCATCAGAACCCCGAAGGGACTTCCGGCTAGAGCGGTTCACCAAAACCCGCGGGGAATTGCAAACAATATACTTTATGTGAACGTATCGCAAATTGCTGTTCATATTTATTCCCGGTATCTATGACCTGCAGCTCCTGCAGCAGAGGAACGTGAAACCACATGAAAAGAAACCCTTCCAGAATAACCCGCGCCAACCTGGCGCTCATCCTGGTGGTGCTCCTGGCGATCATGCTGCCCGCTGCAGCCGTCCAGACGACCATCGACCTTGACCAGACCTATGAGATCAAAAATGCCCATGTCTCCACCATCTTTGCAACCGACCTTGCAGACCTGTCGCTCTCCAAAGTGGAAGTGCTGAGTACCGTTGGCGATGACTCCGACCTCCAGACCATCCACACCCCGGTCATCCGGCAGGTCACCCGCCACTTCAGCGCCATGAGCGCGACCTACCGGGATGTTTCCCTCACGATCACGGGCGAGAACCCCTCGGTCCTGGACTACACGGGCAACCCGGCGTTCAACATCTATACCCAGCGGGTGGTCCCGACCTTCCGGGTCACCGCGCCCGGCCACACCGGCAACCCGGTCCTGGGCAGGTACAACGAGAGCTGGTACCTGAACAGCGCGGACATGAGTTCCTTCTTCCCCTTCTCCTCGGATTCGGGATACTACTACAAGACCGGGGGACTGCTCCACTTCAACCGGACCGATAACCAGTACTACACCGCGGGAACCTGGAGCAGCGCGGACTACGACATGGATAACCTCACCTTCACGTTCGACCACAACAAGGTAGCCCTCGACTCGTTTGCAACGCACCGCCCGTCAGCGGTTCTCATGGGCGATTTCTGGCCCTGGACCACCGCGGATGCCGGGAAATACTATGCCGGGGCGTTCGAACACGACGAGGCATCGGAGACCCTGAACGTGTACGCCATGTCACCGGTCGTTGCCCTCAAGGCCCCGACCCCCCTCCGCTGGACGAACGGCTCGGGACCCTACACCGACGCGCCCTTCACCTGGTTCAGCGGGGCCCCGGAAGCGGTCACGCTCGGCTTTGCCGGCGCGAACCCGGACCTTGGCAGCATAACGACCATCTCGTACCTCATCATCAATGACTGCGCCCGGTACGACATGGCGCTGGATATCGATGCCCAGAAGCTGGCAGAAGCTGCCGAGATGCGGTGGCACACCTCGGCCACCCCCGGCACCCAGGTCATCGACCTCCTCTATGACGGCATGGGGCACGATGCCTACACGCCCTACACCTACTCGCTGACCGCGGTCGACTTCCCGGCCCAGGCCCCCTCCAGCCAGTATTCCGCGTTTGCCATCACCCCGGGCTTTGGCATCTCGGGTTCGGCCACCGGCACCTCGATCACGGTACCGGCAGCGAACCTCTCCCAGCTCGAGCCGGGCCGGTATGACGTCTATCTCCTCGGAACTGATGCGCAGAACAACGTTGTTGCCCTGGACCAGGAACTGGTCCTGGTCACGACCCCGGAGCCGGTCGGTGACCGGATTGCCATCTACAAGGACGGCGCCTGGTATATCGACCGGAACGGCGACGGCAAGTGGAATGCCTGTGACCAGGCCTACGGCTTTGGCGATGTGCTCTGGACCCCCATACGGGGTGACTGGAACAATGACGGCTTCACCGAGATCGGGGTCTACAAGGACGGCGCCTGGTACCTCGATGCGGACGGGACCGGCTGGTGGAGTGCCGGTGACAAGAACTTCGCCTTCGGCGCACCCGGCTGGACCGGGATCGTCGGCGACTGGAACGCTGACGGCACCGACAAGGCCGGGGTCTACAAGGACGGCGCCTGGTACCTGGACTTTAACGGGAACGGCGCCTGGGATCCCGGCACTGACAAGAACTTTGCCTTCGGCTCTGCCGGGTGGACGCCGGTTGCCGGCAAATGGAACGACGGCACCACCAAGATAGGCATCTACAAGGACGGGGTCTACTACATCGATTACACCGGTGACTATGTCTTCGGTCCCGGCGACAAGGCCATCACCTACGGCACCGCCGGATCGATTGCCCTCACGGGCGACTGGAACGCTGACGGCAGAACTGAGGTCGGGACCAAAAC
>CAZCZK010000064.1:0-11085 GCA_964503195.1 uncultured Methanoregula sp. | reverse complement strand
GGCCTCGGGGCCGTCAATGCCAGCACAAAGCAGTATTCCTTTGGTGCAGCCACCTGGGGCCCGGTCACCGGGGACTGGAACGATGACGGGACCGACAAGATCGCCATCTACCAGAACGGCGCGTGGTACCTCGATTACAACGGCAACGGGGTCTGGGACGCCGGCACCGACCGGAACTACGCGTTCGGTACCGTCAACTGGATACCGGTTGTCGGGAACTGGGGATAACTCCCATCTTTTTTCCCTTTTTCAGCCTGCAGGAAGGGCATATCCGATCAGCCGGAACAGGCCGGCCGGGAACCTTTTTTCTTTCGCCCGGAAAAACGTTTTTTTGGATCTGAAACCCCTCCCTTGCGACCGGTGCCGCCGTCCAGAAAGGGTGCCCCGTGGTGGATCCGTGACGAAAAAGCATCTGTGAAAACGCCGAACTCGCCCGCCGTGCCCCCTGTGGGGCCCGGAGGCGGGGAGCCCTCCTTCCTGCGATTCTCATGATGTGGGTACGACCTCCCGTTCACGAACGTTTCTCCTCAGCACGTTTTCCCGGGAGCCGCTGCCGCAGAATAGTTCCCTTGCTGGTGTTGGGATCAACAGCGCCGGGTGCCACCCATGTCAGGACGGCAGTTCCGGCTTATTCCTGTTCCCGGCCGGGACCGGCAGCCCATTAATATTTTAATCGCACCATCAGATGTTTATACAGCTATACCGGATGCCGACCATGAAACCCGCTGCCCGCCGTATCCTCATTTTCTGTATCGCTCTCCTGCTCCTCTGCCCGCTTGCGGCTGCAAATCCGCAGATCCTTGCTGCCCACAACGCGTACCGGAGCGAGCTCGGTATTGCCCCGCTCACGTATTCCAGTACCATCGCTGCCAGCGCCCAGTCCTGGGCACAGCAGGATGCCCGGACCGGCTCCCTGACGCACAGTTCCAGCGGGTACGGGGAGAATATTGCAGCAGCATGGCCGGCCGGTTCGTGTGACTGGAACTGCGTGGTGAACCTGTGGGGTGCGGAAAAGTCCAGATTCATCTACGGGCCGTTCGGGGACGGCAGCAGCACGACCGGGAAGTGGTGCGATGTCGGCCATTATACCCAGGTCATCTGGGGTTCCACCACGCAGGTCGGGTGCGGCAAGGCCACGAACACGACAACCAACTATGAGTTCTTTGTCTGCCAGTATAACCCGGCGGGAAATGTCTGGCGGCAGTACCCGTACACCATAGCCCCGGCGATACCCCGGGTCGCCATCTACCGGGACGGCAGCTGGTACATCGACCTGAACGGGGACGGCACGTGGAACGCGGGCGACCGGAACTACGGTTTCGGTGCCCCGGACTGGACACCGGTTGCCGGGGACTGGAACGGGGACACCATCACCGAGATCGGGGTCTTCCGGGACGGTGCCTGGTACCTCGACGCTGACGGTGATGGCACGTGGGATAGTGGCGACAAAAACTTCGGGTTCGGTGCTCCCGGCTGGACACCAGTGGTCGGGGACTGGAACGGTGACGGCTCCGACAAGGCCGGAGCATACAAAGATGGTGCCTGGTACCTCGATTACGATGGCAGCGGCACCTGGAACGCGGGCGACAAGAACTTCGCGTTCGGGGGAGCCGGGTGGGAGCCGGTTGCCGGGAAATGGGCCAGTGACGGGAAGTCAAAGATCGGGGTGTACAAAGACGGGATCTACTACCTCGATTACACGGGCGACGGGACATTCGGTGCCGGCGACAAGAGCATCGCGTACGGTACAACCGGTTCAACCGCGATAACCGGCGACTGGAACGCCAACGGCAGAACCGAGGTCGGGACGAATATCGAGAATGCCTGGAGGCTTGACTTTGACGGGCTCGGTGCGGTCAATGCCAGCACGAAGTCCTATACGTTCGGGGCAGCCGGGTGGAAGCCGGTCATCGGGGACTGGAATAACAACGGGACTGATAAGATCGGGATCTACCTGAACGGTGCGTGGTACCTCGACTATAATGGGAACGGGGTGTGGGACGCCGGGACCGATAAGAACTATGCGTTCGGGACGGCCGGGTGGGTGCCGGTGGTCGGGACGTGGGGGTAATCCCGTCATCAAATACGCTGCTTCCCCAAGAGAACCATCATTTTTTCGTGCAGGGCCGGACGGGTATAAACCCGAACAGGGATTCAGGAGAACATGACCGGAGCCCTCATATCTGATGAGAAATCCATAGAGTATCAGGAACGGTGAGCACGCGTGGGAAGACGGGATGTACTGACAAAAGGTATGGATTCAGCAATGCTGGCCCTCGGGGCGGTCCTGGTCATCTTTCTGGTCATCTTTGTCCTCTGGTTTATTTTCATGGGCGGTATCCAGGCGCTACCCTGACCGTCCCCGGCTTGAGGCCATGCCCGGTCGCTTCCGGAAGGACCTGGCGGGACACCCGCCGGTTCTCCGTAGAGGGCCGGGTGATCGGGGAGTCTGCCAGGGAAGGTCCAACCAGGATCGATGTTCGATAAAAACTCCTCCACCTGACCTTCCGCCCTCCTTTTCCGCAATTTTCCCGGTAGTTGGAGCATTCCCGGCTATGTCATAATATTCCGGGAGAACACACGCTATACCGGAATGGAACCGCAGGAGCACCCGTACGAGACGGCAATCGAGGCCTTTACCGTAAAAAAGGTCCCCCGGGACATCCTCGCCTGCTACCTCTGGCTTGCCGCCGCCCTGCTCTGCATCTACCTCCCGGTCCTCTCCGAAACCTTCCTCCGGGTCCTGTTCGGGATCCCCCTGGTCCTGTTCATCCCCGGCTATGCCCTGATCGCGGCGCTCTTCCCCGGGAAGGGGGATATCGACGGCATTGAACGCACCGCCCTCTCGTTCGGGCTCTCCATCGCGGTGGTCCCCTTAACAGGCCTTGTCCTGAATTATACCCCGTGGGGCATCCGGCTCGACCCGGTTGTCATCTCCCTTGCCATCCTCACCACCCTGCTCTGCCTCATTGCCCAGTACCGGAGGGCCCAGCTCGCCCCGGAGGAGCGCTTTGTCGTCCCGTTCAGTGGGATCCGGCAGTCCCTGGTTCGGGAATTCTTTCCAGAAGAATCGTCGCGGACCGACCGGATCCTCTCCGCCATCCTGCTGATCGCGATCCTTGCCGCTGTCCTGACAACGGTGTATGTGATCGTGATTCCCAAGGAGGGAGAGAAGTTCACGGAGTTCTTCATCCTCGGGGAATCGGGAAAGGCAGCGGATTACCCGACCCGGCTCCTCGTGGGCGGGAACGCCTCCCTGTCGGTCGGGATCGGCAACCACGAGTACCGGAACATCAGCTACACGGTCGAGACCTGGCTGGTCCGGATGGACTTTGATGAGGCTACCAATACCTCGACGCTGCGCGCCATGGACCGGATCTCCCGCTCCACAACAGCGATCGCCCATAACCAGACCGTTATCCTGCCGTATTCCTTTGTCCCGGAACAGACCGGGTATAACCGGATCGAGTTCCTCCTCTTCAACGAGAGTGTGCCCGGTGACGGGGTGGAGGGAATGGAGCGGATCAACCGGAGCTACCGGGACCTCCACCTCTGGGTCACCATCCGCTCAGGATTGTGAGGACCCCCAGGTACAAGGATGAGCTCCGGGCGCAGGGATACCGGGCGGGAACCATTGCGTTCTGTACAAGTTCTCACCAGAACCATGAAAATCGCAAGACCGAAGAGCTCCCCGCATCCGGGCGCATCGCGGGGTAAGGCTGGGTAAATTCCGTTCCCCAAACCCGGTATGTGAAGCCGCCGCGGGGCGCCCTTCGGGGCGGCGGCCATTCATCACAACGGGAGTATGGGGGCATCATCCTCCATCACGATATCAATTCGTGTTTTTCCTGGGAATTACTTTGATAGTGACTGTGACGGACCCGTAGGCTCTGCTCCTGCCGCTTTGGTATCCCCGTGGCAATCGAGTCGTATTTCCTCTCCGCAATCGTGGAGAAATTTCCCGTTCTGGTAAAACCAACGTATCGCAACGGGCCCCAACCCCCAGCGGGGGCAGGGTTGGAGCGGCGTGCAGCCTTCGCGAAATGAGCATGATTTTCCCGGGGTTATCATCCGGATATAATATGGTCCGCACCCGCTCTTTCGGGGACACTGTTCAGGACTGCAAGGAGAAGACAGCGGTGACGTTCCGCCCCTTCGGGTCCGGCGTGCAGCGCTCAACCCGGACAACCAACCCGGTCCCCTCGGCAAGGATGCAGGCGTACAGGCTGCAGACCGGGCAGGGGTTGCTGGTGCAGCACTTCGGGGACTCGGCAGTCATGGCCCGGCAGCCGGAAAAGAAGCGGTACCCCGCCATGGTCACGGTCATCCGCTCCTCCTCATCGGACACCGTGACCCGGTCCGCAACCTCCATCACCTCGACGGCCACCTCCCGGATCAGGTCCCGGAGGAGCGGGATCTCTTTGGGGACCACCAGGTCGGCCTCCGTCTCCAGTCGGCGCAGGAGATGGTACCCGGAGGGCACGGTCAGCAGCCCGGCCGCCGTTTCCGTTGCAACAAAGGTTTCGGGGGAGAGCGGCGAGCCGTCGTACTCGGCCACCGGCAGGAACTGCATGGTACTCTCCATCCCGTTCACCCCGCGGGGGATCACGCAGGCATTCCCCATCATGCCGAGGTCAGCGGCAACCCGGGAGAGGGAAATACAGCCCGGGACGGCGAGCAGGCTCGTGTACCGCGAGTCGACCGGTTCGCCCGTGGAGAGGAGGGAGAGGAAGATACCGGCAAGGAGGCAGGTGAGGGCGGCAAGCACGAGTGCCGCGGAGACCAGGTCGTCCCGGCCGGTCAGGACCGCTACGGCAAGGAGGACCACGGAGGCAACGACCAGGACGAGCGCGGCCCGGTAATACGGGTTGATCCGGGGGAAGTTCATGGGGGTGCTCCGGCGCATTCTTTTTGGAACTGGTACGCCCGGACCGCGAGGACTCCTGCCAGGAGGGTACCGCCTGCCCCGAGCGCAACGAGGAGGAACAGGACATGGTTTGACGAGACGGTGAGCAGGGAGAGCCCGGTGATGAGAAGGGCGGCAGGGAGCAGGTCATAATAATCCTCCCGGGAGGAGAGGAGCCCCAGGGTCCCGGCAACCATCCCGCCCAGCATCAGTGCCACCACGAGCCCGGCCCCGATACTCGCTATCCCGCAGGCAATGACGGCCGGCTGGCCGGCACCGGTGAGATAGAAGGCCCGGTCCGGCCACCGGCGGGTAAGGTACAGGACGAGGCCGGGGAGCAGGGCGAGGAGGAGGCAGAAAGCCCCGTACCCGGGAGCGGAAAACGGCAGCACCAGGAGAAGGACGCCGGCCACCAGCAGGATGAAGAACCCGGTTTCGGGCGGGATGGTCCTCATGCGAAGGCCTCCACGCTGTCGGGGATGGTGCTGCCCTGTCCCGAAGGGGAGAAGGACGGGACGGCAGCGGCCGGCGAGCGGAGGTGCACGGAAAACTTCATCATCTTCGCCTGGCGGATGATCTCCCGGATGTGGCTTGTGTCTCCCGCGCAGAGCGAGAAGATCACCATGGTGTCCGAACCAAAGTGGGAGAGCACCCGCACAAGGTCGGTGGAGAACGCGGCCTGCCGCTGGCTGGGCAGGACCTCCTGGTACTGCTCCTTCAGCGCCGCAAAGAATGACGTGTGGCTACCGTCTGTCCCGTCACTGATGCGCTGGTCCAGCATCCCGATCCGGGTGCGGAGTGCGGACCTCCCGGGCACCCGGTACCAGTGGACGAGCCGCTCGGACGGGTGGAGCCATTCCCGGAGCAGCGTCATACCGTGCTGGAGGTCCCGTTCCTCCTCGATCACGTGCAGGATATTGGGCCCCGATACGAGCACGAGCGTGAAATACTGGTTGTTCCGGACCGCGTGTTCCGCCCGGCCGGCCACCAGCTGGACCATCCGCTCGAACTCCGGAAGCGTATACGGCAGGCCGGACCAGGGGAGGTCGGCAACGAGGACGGGCGGCAGGTTGGTGAGGCCGGTGTATTCCCGGATAAAGAGCTTGTCATGCTTGGCCGAGAGTTTCCAGTCAATGTTGCGCAGGCTGTCGCCGGCATAGTACTCGCGCAGCCCCCGGATGCCGTACCCGCGGAGCGCGCTCATCTTCTCGATCTCCCGGGTCTCCATGGACGAATGGCTCCCGGCGGGCACAAAGGCCCCCTGCGGCAGGACATTGAGGGGGGGCCCGCTGTAACGGTCTGCCGTGAGGGCAAACGTTGTTGCAAAGAGGTTGTCCCGGATGCCGAGCGAGATGCCCCGGACCGGCAGGGTCCCGTGGACGAGCGGCAGGATACGGTACCGCAGCCGGTGCTTCTCTTCCGCGCCGGTGCCGGCCAGGGAGAACGACGGTATGCCGTCCTGGACGGCAACCCCCGCGGGGAAGATCTCGGCTCCCTCCACCGCCATGCCGGGAGGGGCCCGGAGGGTAATATCTGTTGCCATGCCGACCGCATTTCCCGTGCGTATCCTCGTGCGCTCCGGGGACCGGGACACGGATACCGACCGGACCACGGCCCTGCTCCGGCGGTCGAAGCGGAGGTAGGCGACAACGATCCCCGCAAGGATGGCACTGCCGGCGAAGAAGATGGCCGGCTCGTCCAGGATCGCGGCAAGGACCAGGAGCAGGAGTGCAAGCAGCCCCATCCCCCGGGTGCATCTTCTCAGTTCCACAACTTTAGAGCACCTCGGTCTTCCGGAGGATCTCATCGATGACCTGCGGGGGTGTCAGGCCCCCGATCTCGGCCTCCCGGGTCAGGAGGATGCGGTGCGGGAGGACCGCCATGGCAATCTCCTTGATGTCGTCGGGGATGACGTACGAGGAGTTGCGGAGCGCTGCCATGGCCTTGCCCCCCCGCACAAGCGCGATCGAGGCACGCGAGGATGCCCCGAGATCGATGTCCGGGTGGGTGCGGGTGGCGACAACGAGGTTCCGGATATACCGGAGTACCGGCTCCTCGATGGTATTCTGGCGCACGGCCTCGATACAGCGGAGGAGCTGCTCCGGGGAGAGCAGCGGTTCCAGTTCCAGGGCCGCCGAGAAATCATCCCAGACCAGGTGTCCCTTGTTCGACCGCCGGATGACCGCAAGTTCATCCTCCGGGCTCAGGTAACTCGAGCTGATGCTGAACATGAAGCGGTCGCGCTGGGCCTTGATCATGGGGAAGGTGCCCTCGAACTCATAGGGGTTCTGGGTTGCAATAACCGCGAAGGGTGACGGGAGCGGCAGGGTAATCCCGTCGATGGTCACCTGCCGCTCGGCCATGGCCTCGATAAAGGCGCTCTGGGACTTCGGGTTGACCCGGTTGATCTCATCAACGAGAACAATATTGGAGAAGATCGGTCCCCGCCGCAGGACAAAATCCCTGCTTGCCCGGTCATAGATCCGGACGCCGACCATGTCGGCAGGCTGCAGGTCGATTGCCCCCTGGATCCGGTTGAACCCGCAGCCGGTGACGAGGGCAAGGGACTTGGTGATGGTGGTCTTGGCCGTGCCGGGTATCCCCTCCACGAGGACATGGCCCTCGGCGAGCATGGCGGCGAGGATGAAGGTGACGAGGTCACGGTTACCGACAACGTATTCCCCCAGTTTTTCCATGATCTCCTTGTGGAGCCGGGAAATGTCGGCAATTTCTTCCTTATGGGTGTTCTGATCCATCGTGTCACCTAGAGGGTTCTGCGCCTGAATGCAAGGACAGCCAGGAGTACTACGATCCCGGCTGCGAGGACTTCCAGCAGTACTGTGGTCTTTATGATATGAAGAATTTCGCCCAGACCCCCCGCATCCCTTGTCCGGGAGTTCATCTGGTCGATGAGCACCGGCCCCTCCCCTCCCGGGAGACGCGCGAGGAACCGGGCATTGTCATCCGGCATGGTACCCGCCATCGCGTTGATGAAGATGCTCGGGTCCGAGAGCACGATGAGCGTACCTCCCCCGTTCTCTTCCCGTGCCATGACCGTGAAGCTCCCGAGCACCTCATCCCCGCTGATATGCCGGTCGCTGTCCTCGTCGACCCAGCTGAAGAGGGAGGTCTGTAAGAGGGGCGTCCCCCCGTCGAGCGAGGCCGGCGCATTCAGGAGGAGGGATGCCGTATCCTCCATGGGGCTTTCGTTCGATGAGCGGTACACAACAACCGAATAGGGGTCGGCATATTCCCGGTCAAGGCTCGCGAGCGGCCCGGTGCGGATCGTGATCCGGCTCGACAGAGCAGTAAGGATCCGGTTCCCGGTTCCAAAGTCATCGGCAAGGAAGATGGTATTCCCCCGGTCAAGGAAGGAGCGGTAGGCCGAGAGTTCGTCATCCGTGGGGGGGCGCCCGGGAGCAATGATGAGGAGGGTTGCACCGGGCCCCGCCCCGACAAGCCCGCCGGGCTCGGAGACCATCGTGACCTGGTGCCGGTCGAGTGCGGAGAAGAACGCCGAGGTGCCGTTCCAGCCCGGGTTGTACCGGGAAAATTCCATGTCATTGGAAGAGAGGTGGACCAGGAGGAGCGCCAGTGCTGCCAGCAGGAGGATCCCCGCGAGCCGGAATGCATTCTTCATGGGCGTTTTCCCCCCAGCTGCTGCTCCGTATGCTGCAGCACCTCTTCAAACTCCGTGCGGACCGTGCCGGAACTAAGACCCCCGTACCGTATCGTCTCGTACACGGCAATAAACCGGGCAAACGCCCGGCAGTAGGCCCGGTCGCGGCAGGACTTTGAGAGTTCATTCGGGGTCAGGCTCGTATGTTCCCGGATCCGGAGGTCACCGGCAACCTGGCGGGACAGGTCCCGGTACACGGCATACGCGGCCTCGCTGATGCCCTGGTCCTGGAGGACCCGTGCATAGCGGGAGAAGAGGGTGCCCAAAACTGCTGCGGGCACATCCCCGCCAGGTTTGCCGGCGGGGAGGTCCACGGGTGCCGGTGGTTCCGCTGCACCTTCAATGGCTGCCCATGGTGCCTCCAGAGCCGGGGGGACGGTCCGCTGCCGCCGTACCCTCCGGAGGTACCAGAAGGCCAGAGAAAAGAAGAGGACCAGGAGGACCCCGACGGCTGCCAGGGGGAGCAGGGCGGCATAGTCTCCCGGGAGGAAGGTCCCCGAAATCCCGAACTCCAGGGGGTCACTCTCCGACGGGCGGAGGGGAAACCCGTGCCCCGAAAACCGGGCAACGAGGGCATGGGCTCCAGGCGTCAGGTTCACGGAGGTCTCGAACCAGCCGTCGGCGCCGGTGACTGTCTCTGCCAGCGCTGTTCCGTTTCTGAAGATGGTCACCGGAGCGTCCCGGACGGGTACACCGGCGCTGACCCTGCCGCCGAGCGTCGCCGCACCCTCAGAAGAGAGCGCTTCCAGGTACAGGGTGGTTTCTGAATCCGCCCAGGCAACCGTGAGGAGCCCGGGACCGGAGATGGTTGTACCGGACCGGGCCTCCACCGGATGTGCACCGGCAGCCAGCTGTCCCACCGGAAGACGGAGGGCATACCCGCCCCCCGTGGCAGTGGCAGCAGAACCGGCCGGGCTGTCGTCCAGGAGGACCGTCACGTTCCGGTCCGGGATCCCGGTCCCCCCCTGGTCCGGGGACGAGAAGAGGAACCCGGAACACCGGAAGGTGTCGCCATACCGGACCTCTTCCGGCAGGACGACGAGGGTCAGCAGGTCGTTCCGGGCGGGGGAGAGGGAGACCGGGGGCCGGGGAGCGGGTGCGCTCTCCTCCACGTACTGCCGGAAACTCTGGACGCTCTCCTCCTCCTGGGTGGTGTCGATCCCCATCTTCTTTCCGGTCGCGATCGTCCTGTTGGTCCCGGCCTCGTACCGGTCATAGAGCTCCCGGATTCTCTCGTGGAGGGCCTCCCCTTCGAGCTGCACGGACATCAGCTGGGAGGGGTTGTTGGCATCCCGGTACCGCACCTCCAGTTTTTTGAGTTCCTCAAGCGAGACCGAGGAGTTCACGAGTTCAGACAGGAGCTGGTTCTGGAGGGCGCGATTCTTCGCATATTCCTGCATCTCGCTCTCGGTCATCTCCAGTTTCACGACCAGGTTGTCGAAGGAAACCCGGTTCTTACTAAAGAGCTCAAGGTCCCGGCGGGCCTCTGCCGGGTCGTCCAGCCGGACATTGAGGACAATGGGGCCGGTGTACCCGGCCAGCTCCTGCATCAGGGGCAGGATATCTTCCGAACTGTTCACCGGCTGCCTTTTTAATGCATCCGTGTTGGCATGGAACGGGGAGGAGAAGCTATCCCCTTCCAGGCTGTAGATGAGCGGCGTTGTGATCGTGAGGACGATGAGGGCGATGGCTGCGAGTACCAGGGCCAGCAGGAGGAAAAACCGGCCGGGACCTTTCATAGGGAGAGGATCTCCAGCACTTTCTGGGTGACGATGCCCCCGAACAGGACGATACCGGCAGCGATCGTGTACTTGACATACCGGAGGGAGGGCGGCAGGGAGAACCGCGTGTCCGCAAGCTCGACAATGACCAGGATCCCGATCAGCCAGAGCACAAAGAAGATCTCGAGGTCAACGCGGCTGGCAAGGAGCATAAACCCGCTCACGATCACAAGCCAGAGAGAGAGGGCAAGGGCAGCGAGGACCTTTTTTTTCATCATAGTTCGGGTAACCTTACAGAACTGGTGTTTTGTATCCTTTCGTATGCATCCCGCACCCGCACGGTTTTCAAAACGCCGGGTTGTGTGAGGGCAGGCTCTTCCGTTCTCCCCCTGGAGCGTGCCCGGCGGTGCCGCGATCGGAGCGGGGGAGCAGGTATCTCC
Source organism: uncultured Methanoregula sp. (assembly GCA_964503195.1). Taxonomy (GTDB): domain Archaea; phylum Halobacteriota; class Methanomicrobia; order Methanomicrobiales; family Methanospirillaceae; genus Methanoregula. The sequence goes on along the minus strand of CAZCZK010000064.1, from coordinate 339 downwards.
CGGCATTCCGGCACCGGGCACGCCGTTCATCGGTGAGGGTGCCGGACCTGGTTATGTATACCTGTTTTTCTCCTGATGAATAATGAATATGCCCGGTGAAACGTCATAATGCCGGGGAGGTGGTGCGGAGACGTGCCCCGGAACCGGGCCCGGGTCCCACCCGGTTGATGAAAATCCTGATCCGGAGTAATCTTCTTTTCAATTGATGATCGCCCCCCTTCGCGCCTACCCTGCACCCATGGGGGCGGGGGCGAAAGAGCGATGCCCTGGTATTCCCTGAACGGGAAAATTCTCCACGATTACAGAGAGGAAATACGGTCTCATCGCATCCGGGGGATG
>CAZCZK010000063.1:0-13439 GCA_964503195.1 uncultured Methanoregula sp. | reverse complement strand
AACCCGTACACCCCGTCAGTCGATGGGTGGACTTCGATGAACTCCTCGAAGTCGTGGACGGAGAAATGTTTTTTCATGAGAAACGCCATGTACCCGGCAATCAGGCCACCACCCGGCCCTGCCGCACATATCCCGGCGAGTTCCCCGGATCCGGTATCGAAGATCACCTTGGCAAGACCGGTCTGCCCGGTGGGGACCGACCAGAACGAGCCCGGCCCGGCCGGCCCTGGGATGGTAAGCGATCCCATGCCCTCACTCTCATTGATACAATATGCCAGTTCGTGGGTGAGGCTGATGGACCGGGGGATGTTTTTATAATCCATGATCCGGGGAATGCCAAGGATATTGTCAGCGGCCACAATTCCCTGGTGCCGGGCAACGGGCGTCAGGTATGGAGGGCCGACCACGTCCCCGCATGCGTATACTCCCGTGACGTTTGTTTGCATGTGGTTATCGACAACGACTTCGCCGAGCGGCCCTTTCCTTACTCCCTCCAGCACTTCGGAGTTTGGTATGAGCCCGGCTGCAAGGAAGACCGCGTCTGCCTCCAGTTCCCCTCCATGAATCTGAACTGAGGAAGCCTGGCCTTTGCCGCTGATAGCGGTCACCGTGGTATTCTCCCGGAGGGTCACGCCCGCAAGTTCCTTGATCGCGAGTGCCTTCAGGTGCTTATCACTATCCTTCAAAAATGTGCTCCGGGAGAGGATGGTAACATCGCTGCCGAGCGTACTGAAAATATAGGCATACTCCGCGGCAACAACGCTGCCCCCGATTATCACCATCTTCTCCGGGAGTCTCGTCATGGACGGCAGAGTGCGGGACGTAAAGACCCCCGGGAGACCGATCCCCGGGATATCCGGAACAAACGGTCGGGAGCCGGTGGCTGCGATCACCGCATCAGCGTTCAGGTGTTCGTCACCGGCCCAGACTGTTCTGCCACGAATCCTGCCCGTCCTGCCATAGATAATTTCCACGCCGGCAGACCTCGTCTCCTCGTCAAGGATGGAAGCGATCTTCTGCTGGATCTCCCCCATCTTTTTGAGAAGTACCGGGAAATCCGGGGCGGGAACGGTATCAACAACGCCAAGGTCATGGAGCTCGCGGGCGGCATGGATGAGACGGGCCACATCGTTGAGGGCACAGACCGGCATGCAGCCCGAATGGAGGCACTGCCCCCCTATCCCCCCATGCTCCACGAGAGTGACCTGTTTTCCTGCTGAGGCGAGTCGGATCGATGCAAGCCTTCCGGCCGGTCCCCCGCCCAGGATGACAATCATGGCCGGATCCGTGACCGTGGCAAGAATGGTGCCGTATCATTCCGGAGGAAATACTCGGAAGGATAAGAACAGATGTCGGGGTGAGACCGTACGCTGCTGCCGGAAAAGAGCGGGGAGGGTCGGATATCAGAAAACTTCAACACCCTCATCCATCGGCTCCGAAAGCAGCTCGCCCGTGAACGCGTTCACCTCGACAATCTTCTTGCCACGTATCTGCCAGACCGGGATGAAGATCTGTTGCGTGTCCACCGTGATGTTTTTCTTGTCAGGCTTGAGGATCTTTTCCTCATAGAATATTGCATCGCCCTTTTCCTGCTTGATGCGGACTTTCTGCGTCAGGCGGTCGATTAGTTCAGTAATCATCCTCTCAGATGCCTCATCTTTCCTGATATGCGGGTCGCAGACTTCCGCACCCCCCGGGATCTCCGTTTCCTCAACCTGTTTGCCATCCAGGTCTATTTTTATACCGTTGATGGCGTTCAGGGCACTCCAGCCGTCGGCATCGAAGGGGATACGACGATCTTTGTATACCTGCTCCCCGGTGCTCGTGTAATGGAACAGGTAGTAAGGTATGAAACGGAGCTTTGCCGTTCCCTGTACACCGGCAGCGCGGATCGCTGCCTGTTCTGTCAGTTTGATCGGCAAATGGGGGATAGAGATACCGGAAGGTTCCGGTGGAGCAGCAGTCGCACCGAGAGAAGAAGCGATCGTGGATTTCCGGCCTTTTGACTGCGTGAGATCGAGGGCAAGTTCACGGTTGAGGATATCTGCGAGGACAGCTTCGCCGGTATACCGTACGAACTCATCAACACCCCACTGGATGCAGTTCTCGGTAATGATGTCCTTATCGATCGAGAAAAGAAGTTTCTTGCAGGTCATCTCATGATCATCGATCAGGAGGCTGTAGTTTGTCTTGTCGAACTGACTGATCAGGTCCTTCTCGTTTGAACAGAGCACCAGAAGGCAGACCCCTTCACGGACTGCTGAAAGGTCAAGTGGATCATCTACTTCCTCCACGTCGAACCGTGCCGCTTCAAGAATGAGACGCATCGCACTCTTGGCCTTTTCCCGCATATCAGATTCCATCATATATAAATTTCCCCACGCTTATAGAACAATTTTTCTATTGTTCTGTCAGAAGATTAGTAACATGACTCTGCCGCTCAAGTTTGTCAACAATAATATCGAAGATTACGCTATGCAGGTCACCTTCGATCCTGTTGCGGGGGGCGGGAACATTGTTTATAACCTGTCCCTGATAAAAAACGAGGACCTCGATTTTACCATCAGTATTCTCAAGGCCTCCCATAAAACCGGCGTCAGTGTCAGCGGGCTCGTCCGATTCTTCTCTTCCGGTGAAACCGTAGCAGAGTATCGCATCCCGAAGGGGTGCGCCGGGATCTGCACGATGTGCAGTATCACCTTTGACGGCCTCCTTATCCGTCGCGGGATCCCGGTCAATCCGATCGGTGGAGGGGTTGTCGAGATCGAGAACCGCACGCCAATCCGCTTCACCCACATCATTCTCTACGAGCATACGACCATTGATCCGCTGCAGGTGCTCATATCCCAGAAGACCACTTCAGTAACCGATGTCATGCGGACGGGGAGCGGGAGTATCCTTGCCAATATCCGCGAGTTCCATATGGAGGCCGAACCGCTTGTGGGTGTTGTGCTTGATGAACTCTCCAGCAGCAGCTACTCCGGTATCCTCGAGGTAGGGATGCCGAACCTGCCCCTCCTCGGTGTCCCGGTAAGCCCGCAGTATGTTGCGATTGCTGCGGTCGGCGGAACCAACCCGATGGCGGCAATTCGTGAGAGCGGTCGCTGGGTACAGACACAGGCCATGAAAGGGCTTATGGATATCTCCCTTATGGAAGAGATTCGCTCCTTTTGATCCGGCCTGGTTTACCCCATCTCCCTCTCAATGCTTACAAACCTTCGTTGTATGAAAAAAGCGTTTCTGTATCTGTGGTACCAGGCTTTCTATGGCGATGACCGGTACAGGCTGTTCGTTGCTGCACAAACACTGGCTCCCGGTCGACCATTCAGTCATCGGATCAAGATCCTGTAGTATTACCTCCCGAAGAATCCAGAACGGGTGGTCTTTTGGATATCGGTGAGGTTTTTGGGGGGTAGGGCGCATAATCTGCTCCTGTCCTGCGCGTTCCCTGCCGTCATGCAGATCGAGGCTGATGGTAGCGCTCCTGGTATCGTCCCTCCGGCTCCGGGAATTGTCCTCAGCACGCGGACACCTTCACAAGCTATTTCCAAGGCTGACATCGTCTCTGCCACGTTTGATAAACGGCTACGGGAAGAACGAAACCCGCCCTGTACGGCGCTCCGTAATAAGATTCTCTGGTTGTACCCATGTCAGGAACACGCTTGCGATTTCATGGAGCCGTACCCTTTGTTTTTAAGGTACTGCCAGAAGGTTTGGCGCGCCCATCCGCTTATGCCCGCTCTTCTTCACCATGGCAAGTACCTTCTCCTCGGTCGTGTTTTCCGGAATCCCGTCATGGCATTCCAGTGCCCTGAGTGCAGCATCGATCTGGTCGTACGAGAGCCCTATCTCCTTTTCGTCGCTCTGTCCTTGCCATAAGCCAGCGGATGGCGTCTTTTTTATGATCTGTTCCGGGATCCCGAGTTCCTTTGCCATCACGTACACATCCGATTTAAAGAGATGAAGGATGGGCTGGATGTCTGCGGCATTATCCCCGAACTTGGTACAGTAACCCAGCATGTACTCGCTCCGGTTTGAGGTACCGCAGACAAGCCGCTGGTCCCGGTTGGCATGGAAGTACAGGACCACCATCCGGATCCGTGCCATCAGATTCCCCTGCAGGTAGGGGGATTCGCAATACCCGGGAAGCTGCCGGAAACCCAGGAGCATCGGTTCGATGCTGATGATGCGGTGATCCATACCGAGTGAGGTGCAGAGGGCAGAGGCATCCTCGCAATCCTGTCGGTTGCTGACCGCTGACGGCAGGGAGAGGCCAAGCACTTTGTCCGGCCCGATTGCACGGCAGCAGAATGCAGCTGCCACTGCCGAGTCCACGCCCCCACTTACACCTATCACGATCCCCGTGCACCCGCTGTTCCAGTATGCGAACCGGATCATCTGTTCCACCTGACCCATCCGGCACCCGAGATCTCCGGTCGAACACTTCATCTCGTAATAATGGACAAATGGAGTTTTTCAACTGTTCGGTCTTTTCTGCGGCGGTGCTGCATGGTCCGCTACCGCGCCCGGACCAACGACACCCACAACAGCCGCTATTGCAGCAGCGTTATCACCAATCAGCTGTTCCGCAAGGTGCATGAGGGCGTATTTTGTTGCCGGGTGACGCCGGGAATAGACTTCCAGCAGAGCTCCCGTTTCCTTCGCAATGGTATCATTACCCCCGGCATCGGGGGGGAGCTTCATTCCGGCCTCCGCGATTTCCCCGTAATGGTCCAGCTCATCTGAAGGGAGGGCAATGAAGGGGCAGATCAGAGGAAGCGGGATAACGCCGTTTCGGGGGGGAAGAACAAGTCTGTTCACGCCCCCGAAAAGGAACTGCCTGAGCACACCTTCTGCGATATCATCGAGCGAGATCGCCAGCGCAATCTTTGTGACCCGCTCGTCTTCAGCGGTCCCGGAACCGCTCGGCAGGGGCATTTCAATACACGGAATCCGGAGCGATTCCGCGACCTGCATCGCAGCCGACAGGCTATCCGTCCTGACATCCGTCCCGCAGGCGGGCACTGCGCTGAGCCGGATATCCCTTCGGTTGGCGGTCAGGTTTTTTAAGAAGTAGAGGAGTGCAGCGGTTTTCCGGTCGCCGGAAACAAGAACGGCGATATGGTCCCCGGAACTCATCCAGCGGTGAGAACGGATGGAACGTTTTGCCCTTTTTTCGATATCCAGAACAAGATGCCGGCCGCACAGGTGGCGGCCGGAATGTGCCTGGAAGAAGACGGACTCATCTCTGCATTCGTCACATCGCATGCATTTTCCTCATGTACACTGGCTGAACGGAGATGTTGAATCTTGTGACGGCAGGAAGTGGGATTTCCAAAGATGTGATTTTATAGTCTGCCACACCACCACTCTGGTGATTATGAATGTCGCCGCGGACCGGATCCGATCCCTGCACAAGTACGAGAAAACCATCCTTCTCGCGCTCGAACGCGGGATGAAGCGGTACTCATGGGTGCCATTGGAACAGTTGAAGACGGGGACGAAACTCTCGGAATCCGAGATCAACTACCGGCTCTCGCGCCTTATTGCCTGGGGCATGGTTCGGTTCAATCCAGTGCCCTATGACGGGTATGCACTGGTGTCCGGCGGCTACGACACTCTTGCGCTTGCAACTCTGACAAGGAGAGGTACCATCTCCGCCCTCGGGACCCAGATCGGTGAGGGCAAGGAGTCCGTGGTCTGCGATGCTCTCGGTCTAGGGCCAGTCGCAATCAAGTTCCACCGGGTTGGTGGGCGTTCGTTCTCTTCAGCCCGGCTCAACCGGGAGTACATGCCCGACGACGGGCACTGCCCGTGGCTGATTGCATCAAAGAAGTCCGCAGAACGGGAGTACCTTGCCCTTAAAACCCTGCACCCCGCCGTCAGCGTTCCCCTGCCTATTGACCAGAACCGGCATTGTGTTGTGATGTCACTTGTCAGCGGCCAGAATATGAACCGGTGCCGGCTTGAACGACCGGATGAGGCTCTCGACGAGATACTGGACAATGTCCAGAAAGCCTTCCATGCCGGCATCATCCACGCTGACCTCTCCGAGTACAATATCCTGATGGAAGATGGAAAATGTGTCATCATTGACTGGCCCCAGTGGATGGAAACCGGCCACCAGAATGCTCAGACAATCCTTGAACGTGATCTCGACAACATCCTTACCTATTTCCAGAGAAAATACCGGGTAGCCTATGACCGAAAGGATGCGATCCGATGCGTGACCGGCTGAAGGTCTTTGGAATCGACATCATCAAAGGTTCGGTACGGTCCCGTTCTCGTCGCCCGATGTATGCCCTTGTCCGGATGGAGGGGGGGATCATCGAGAGCGAGAGCCCGGTCTCGATGTTCCGCCTGTTCCGGATGCTGACGGACGAGCGGCCGGATATCCTTGCCGTGGACAGCCTGCAGGAGATCGCGTCCGACCAGCGCGAACTCTACCTCATCCTGCAGGGGCTCCCCCCGCAGACCCGTCTCGTGCAGGTGACCGGTGGTGAACGGAAGGAGACACTCGGGAAGGTCGCGGCCCGGTTCAATATCAGTTTCAACCGCTTCGATCCATTTGCAGAAGCCCGGACCACGGCGCAGGTGGCATCACTCGGGGCCGGGGCAGAGGTGATCGCCTTCGAGAACGAGAGTGAGGTGGTGGTGAGCCGCCACCGCTCCCCCGGAAAAGGCGGGTGGAGCCAGAACCGGTATGTGCGCAAGATGCACGGGGCTGTGCAGCTGAAGGGCCGCGAGATCGAGATGGCCCTTGTGGCAGCAGGTCTCCGGTACGAGAAGAAGGAGACCCGGGCGTTCGGCGGGTGCAGCCGGGTAGCGTTCCAGGTCTTCGCGACCCGCGACCAGGTTCCGGTGCCGACCTATCGAGGGGCGGACGTGCAGGTCCGGATCCATGGGAAACGGCTCGAACGCATTCAGTTCCGGCCGCTCTCGATCAAGCCCCGGTACCTTATTGTAGGTATCGATCCCGGTACGACCACTGCAGTTGCCGCCCTCGATCTTGACGGCAACCTGCTCCACCTCGCAAGTTCCCGGCAGATGACAATGTCGGACGTGATCGAATCGCTCTACAAGGTAGGAAAACCCCTCATCATCGCAACCGATGTACAGGAAATGCCGTATTCGGTGGAAAAGATCCGACGGGCCTTCTCCGCGATCGCGTTCGTGCCAAAGCAGGATGTCAGCGTGGATACAAAGGTGGAGCTGACCGCCCCGTTTCCGTATGCAAACGACCACGAGCGGGATGCTCTTTCGGCCGCGCTGGATGCATATCGCCAGTACCGGCAAAAGTTCCAGAATCTCATAAAACGCATCCCGCCGGGGCATGACCTGGATGAAGTCCGCGCCCGGGTCATCCGGGGCCAGTCCCTTGATTCAGTCCTCGGGGACATGAAGGTGCCGGCACGGGAACCGGAAGCTGCCGAAGCCGCACCTGTGCCGGTGGATAGCGGCAGGCACGATGAACGAGTTCGGATACTCGACGGCATGGTGAAGCGCCTCCGCACCATTGTAACCGAGCTGCAGGAAGATGTGAAGGGAAAGGAGTACGAGATCCACCGCCTCCAGGCACGGCTCCGGCATGTCTCCACGACACGGGATGCCGAACTTGCAAAAGATACAGAAGTTGTTAAAAAGGACGCGGTGATCCAGAGCCTGAAAAAGCGGCTCCGCAAGGAGGAACGGCATAACCGGAACCTTATGAAACGGCTTGCCCGGATCAAGAAATTTGCAGAGCTGACCATGGAAGGCGAAGTTGTCCCGGTCAAGGTTATGGATGCGCTGACAAAAGACGGGCTCAGGCATCTGTCAGATGACGTGGGGATCGAGGCGGGAGATCTCATATTTGTGATCCGGACTGATGGTTGGGGCCGTAATATTGTCAGGGATCTCGCAGATCTTCGGGTTAAAGCCATCATTGCCGGGGTTGAAACTCTTGCCGCAAGTGATCCCCAGATCCTACCGCTCTTCCATGAAGCCGGTATCCCCCTGCTTTCTGATGCACAGGCAGGCGTCCAGATCCGGGGAAAGCACGGTCTTGCTGCAAAGGGAACCCTTGAGTCGGCCCTCCTTGAATGGCAGGGCCAGCAGGTGAAACATGAGCGGGAGAAGAAGTCCGAGATGATCGAGCACATCTTCAAGGAGTACAAGAGCGAACGCGGTAAAGAGGTGAAAAAAGGTGGATGACCGCGAGCTCCTGAACGTGGTGATGGGAATAGTAGGAAAGGAAAAGTGTCTCGATGACTGCGGGGAAATCCCCTGTGGAGAACAGGTGATGGTGGTGACAACCGATATGCTCCACCGCACTACGGATTTTGTCACGGGGATGACTGACTGGCAGGCCGGCTGGATGAGTGCCGCAGTCACCCTCTCGGATATCGCGAGCATGGGTGCAACCCCGAAATACCTCCTCATCGCCGTCGGACTGGATGACTGGAAGAGCCTTGCCAGTGTTATGCAGGGTGCAAAGGATTGCTGCACAAAGTACGGCGCCGAGATCATCGGTGGGGATATTGACCGCCATGGGGAACTCACCATCGTGACAACAGGTCTGGGGGTGGTCAGCAGGAGAGATATTGTCCGGAGGACCGGGGTCTGGCCGGGTGATCTGATCTGTATCACCGGGTGTCCCGGGCAGGCACAGGGATGGATTGACGGCTTTCACCAGTTCGAGAAGGCGCTCTTCGAACCGCAGCCCCGGGTAGTGGAGGGACAACTCCTTGGCAGGGCTGGCGTGAGCGCAATGATGGATGACAGCGACGGCATTGCCCTGTCCCTGTACGACCTGTTGAGTGTCAACGACTGTGGTTTTTCCCTTGATTCCGCAAAACTGCCACTCCCGACCGGTATCCCGGCAGAGCAGGCACGGGAACTGGCGCTCTTCGGTGGCGGAGACTATGAACTCATATTCATGATCTCCCCCGACCGGTATCCGGTTGCGGGTGTTTCTTCAACGGTTATCGGGACTGTCATACCGGAGAAAAAAGTCCTCATAGATGGTATCCCGCTGGAGAAGCGAGGGTACCAGCACAAGTGGGAATAACGGGCCCGGAACCGCGGTTTCTTAAATACCATAAACGAGAGACATTTGAGTATAAAGAAGTGGAGGTGTATCCCATGGAATCGCTGGAAAGTAAGCTGGACCGGTTATCTCACGAACAGCGAAGGGAGATCGAAGACTTTGTGGATTTTCTGATCTCGCGCTCAGGTCAGGGATTTCCCCTCATGAATCCGCCATGTAACCCCCCGCCGGTCCTGAACGTTGCGTCGTTACCGCTTACCATGATCGAACCGGCACATGGTGCAGAAACCGCGCCCGTTACGCTGCAGGACCCTGTGCATAATGACGAGCGGACAGAGCCGGTGACAACTGACGCGCCAGATCCCCCGCTGTTCCAGGAGATCGGTGCCGGAAGTGACAGGATAACCCATAACTACATGGACTACGGACAGTTCGAACATCAGCCTTCACTGGCAATGGAAGCGGTGAAAAAAGTCAAACGGAAGATCATTGCACGGGAGGAACAGGAAAAGCCGCGCCACCTTCTTGACTGGGTTGATTGATTTTTCTATTTTACACGCAACTCTTTTCAAGGTAATATCCCCATGCCGGGAGGTCATGTTTCCCGTAAGCGGTGGAGTAGTTCCTCCTATCACGGGATTGAAATCTTAACAAATACACGGAGATTTACTCTTGCATCAACCTTCTCCCGTAACGGTCAACCGGGAAGGTGCGGCCGTGGTAAGGGTTAACCCTTTTGAGATTTCAGCACGCCGAATGTCAGTCTATCCTTCACGTCTCCTGGTCGTTGAAATGTTCACCTCCGGCAGTGTTGCAGGAACCACTTTTGAAATTTCTTCAGGGTATCTTAAGCCATGGAATCAGGGAGGTTTTTTTGAGAACAGGAATTTGTATCTTTCGCCATTCCTCTATACAATGGAATGAACCCGGCAAGACCTGACGGTCCCAAAAACATCGTATAGAAAAAGCAGTGGACTCGACGGGATTTGAACCCGTGGCCTTCACGTTGCAAACGTGACGATCTACCCCTGATCTACGAGCCCCTGACTACTGATTGTGACATACTGTTTTTCTGCGGATTCCATATAGTTGTTACTGTTCAGGCTTCCAAAAGACAGAAGAAGGACGAAAATCAACAATTCCTGAATCATTATGCCAAAGCTGATCATTGAACCAAAAAAGGCAAAGGACGGACAGATCGAGTATACCGTGAACTATCATGATCCCAAGAGCGACAACTCGTTCACCATCACGACAACGAACGACATGACCGAGGCCCTCGACAAGCTGAAATCCGCACTCTTAAGCGAAGTTGAACTGATGCAGCAGAAAAAGTGATGGCCTCGGACACTGTCTGAAGACTTCCCGTCGGTCTCCGATCTTACCGGTTGTTGTAAAGGCATGCCGGAAAACGTGTAGCGATCAGGAATCCCCGATTCGCCAACCCCGTGTGAACGTTTGTTTCATTTGATTCATGGGTTCGAGGATTCATTCTTTCTCTTAAAGGAATTCTCTTCCGGATACCCTTTACTCTTTCTTGGGAGGCGTCATATGTCTGAATACCGAAGCCCCTGCGGCAATCAGTGCTGTTATGACACCAATGACAGCTACGAGAACGCTTGTGTTTTCGAGAAGTCCCTTTTCCTGCGTGGGTTCGGGTGTCACAACGGGCACGATAACCGGAACGATCACGGTCGGAACCGGTGAAGGCACTGCAGATGTGACCAGGTTCAGGGGCTGGAGTGTGCCATACCCCTGGCTTGTCTCTCCCTCTACCACATAGATGGAGCCCTCGTAATCATAGTACCCGCTCAACGTCAACCTCAGAATGTGATTTCCTGCTGGTACAGCACTCACCTTTCCCGGGGTTGTCCCACAATAGACACCGTCAATCAGAATGCTGGCCCCTGTCGGGGAGGAATATACCATGACTTCACCGGAAGGACCCGTTTTCCCGCCTATTATGGTCGGGTTGACTGTTGCTATCATGGTCGGTGGGTGGGTTACCATGACCGTTGTTTTGCGGGGATTAACCGTCGTCTTTGGAATGGTACCCGTTGTCTGCGCTGGGGCAACCGTTGTCACCATTGCGGCAGGTTCCGGTAGAAGTCCCAGGATCATCCGGTGGATGATAGCATCGGCCGTTGTCCTGTCCATATAGGAAGGGACCGGTGCTGTGGTCCACTCCACAACATACCCCTTGCCATATTTCCCATAGAGCAGTGCCGGCATACCGGTATCATAATTCAGGACTGTCATAGTACCCGCGTTTGCAATAGCCTGCTCCTTGTCAGGTGCCGTTCCCTGAAGCTCGAACGTGGTAGGCAGCTGGGCGAAGACCGCTTTGGTGACCGCAGAGTTTGGATCGGATACTTCAAGGTAGTGCCCACCCACCGTGGTGCCACCATTGGATGCAGGGAGGCTTTTTTCGAACAGCTGGTTGCACGGGTACGTCACGACAAGGATCTTCCCCCCTGCCACAGCGGCCTCGATCTTTGCTGCTGTTGCAGGGGAAAATGTGGCTTCCCCTCCAAGAATGATGGCGTCTACGTCGGGTTGTACAAACTGGTCGACGTTACTATCAAGATCAGATCCCGCGGATCCCGGAACCGAGCGCACGACCACGACCGAATCCGAATGCAGCGCAGGATCGAACCCGGCATTCGTTCCGAATATCGCGACCTTGTAGGCACTGACCGGCAGTACGATTAAGAGAATTGCGAGAAATAATACAACTATTTTACCAGAAGATCCGCGTACGCGTGACATGCATTCATCCTTGAAAGCTGGAATCTTGTAAATAGTTACATTGTTGTGATATGGGATAAATCCGTTTTGGCCTGACACAGCAACCGTCCCCGGAAAACCGCCGGAAAAAACCGTACTTTGGCGATCACGCGTTTATGGACCCGGCGGGATTTGAACCCGCGGCCTCTACGTTGCGAACGTAGCGATCTACCCCTGATCTACGAGCCCTTTTCTGGTGTGGGTAATAGATTCTGCTCCGATGGAATATAGTTGTTGGTGTTAACCGTCTCCAAAAAAAAAGGTCAGAGAATGATCTCGATATCGAGCTTCTCTGCCAGTTCCTTGTACCGGTTCCGGATGGTTACTTCGGTGACCCCTGCTACTTCGGCAACCTCGCGCTGGGTGCGGCGCTCGCCCCCGAGGATGGAGGATATATAAATCGCTGCTGCGGCGACACCAGTGGGACCCCGGCCGCTGGTCAGTTCCCGCTCGCCGGCCTGACGGAGGATCTCCACAGCCCGGCTCTGCACCTCCCCTTTAAGGGTGAGGCCTGAGCAGAAGCGCGGCACGTAATCGATCGGGGACGTCGGGAGAAGCTTTAATCCCAGCTCCCGGGAGATGAACCGGTAGGTCCTGCCAATCTCTTTCCTGGACACCCGGGATACTTCTGCGATCTCATCGAGTGTACGGGGCACACTGCACTGACGGCAGGCTGCATAGAGCGCTGCAGCCGCAACACCTTCGATACTACGGCCCCGGATCAGGTTCTTGTCAACTGCATCACGGTACACCACTGCTGCGGTCTCGCGGACGTTTCGGGGAAGCCCCAGTGCTGAGGCCATACGATCCAGCTCCGAGAGAGCGAACGCAAGGTTACGCTCGGTGGCATTGCTGACCCGGATACGTCGCTGCCACTTGCGGAGACGGTAGAGCTGGGCGCGGTTCTTGGATGAGATCGCTCTCCCATACGAGTCGCGGTTGCGCCAGTCGATCATGGTCGAAAGGCCTTTGTCGTGAATCGTAAAGGTCATCGGGGCGCCGACCCTTGACCGTTTCATCCGCTGATCATGGTCGAAGGCACGCCATTCGGGGCCACGATCGATGAAGTCGTCATCTATGACAAGCCCGCAGCTCTGGCAGACCAGTTCTGCACGCTCGTAGTCATGGACGAGCTGCCGGCCGCCACACTCCGGACAGACCGTCTCCGTGTGGTTCTCGGCTTTTTTCTCGTGTTCTTTCTGTTTTATCCGCGTCTTGAGCGCCTCACGCTCAGACTGGAGGACTTTTACCTTTTCAACTTCCTGCATCCACATTCACCCAACTGGATAGGTACCTTGTTCTGATCGCGCTCGGGACCGGTTGTTCCGGGATCGGGGTTTTATCTTGCGAAGAGTTTTTCATCAGGGCGGATGGAACATTTATCCCTGCAGAGGACTGCCGCATACGGTGCTTTTACGTTGCCGAAAAGATCCAGGATCTTTCCGACCGGTTTCATCCTTCTGTCTGTCACTTCGCTGTATAATGGCGGGAGTTGGGCGGCGTCACACTGGATGATAAGCATCCGGTTACCAATGATACTCATCGCTCGACCAACAACCTTCACACAACAACCCCGGAAATGCGATTAACGCTGAATTAATTTAGTAATCTATATATGTGAGAC
>CAZCZK010000062.1:0-13439 GCA_964503195.1 uncultured Methanoregula sp. | reverse complement strand
GAAGAACTCCAGGTCTCCGGCAGGTTCGGGTTTGGCAAGATCGTTACTGCCATCCAGCCGGCAGCGGAGTTCTGGCGGGCAGAAGAGTACCACCAGCAGTATTTCGATAAGCACGGCGGTCACGGTTCCTGCGGGATCTGAAAAACCGGTCCGTTGATGCGCGGGTTTTTGTTAAAATGGGATACTATACCGTCAGCCCATGGTTTTTTTATGTTTTTCCGCACATCATGCCGGCCCTGACCGGGATTTCAGTGAATGTCAATGCCGAAGACATCGCAACCTGTCAGGAGAAGTCTTCCGGCAGGTGCATTCCGGCCATATCCGAAATCTTTGACACCGGCAGGCTCTTTTCCGGGCTCCGTCCGGACGCTTCCCAAAGAAAGAGACCTGTTTTTCCGGAGGACGTTGCGTTTTTTTTTTCGCCGGTTCCTTGTTCGCACGTCCTCACAGGAAACCAAACATGCCGAGGAGATACACCCCGAAGCCTGCAAGAGCGCATGCAAGAAATACCCGTGCCCACAGACGGCCGGAGAAGATACCGGTGGTGTCCGGGTCCCGGGGATGCATCTGCGTGTCGACGTAGTCCCGGGCAAACGGGCGCCCACACGCCGGGCAGATACTATGGAATGCCGCGTCCCTGAACCCGCACCGGGGGTAGATAAAGGTTTTAACCGGGGTCACGATCTTCCCTGCAGGAGCTTCACCCTCACTGTTTAATACCTTCGTGCTCCCCTTACGGGGACATGGGGGACCGGAGACGCCGCTGTTCAAGGTTCCGGTGCCACACGCGTAATACAGGATTATATGGGATATCCGTACACCATTTAGCTAAGCAGAAGGTCGGGGTTGAAACCTTCCGGAGCACCGGAACCATGATGAGGATGTACAGGACAAAAAAGGATGCCGAACCGGCGGTCACTGAAGAGGTGACAGCAGCAGAGGACGGCTGCTGGATACGGCTCACCAGTCCCGCGGAAGCTGAACTGGTGCAGGTGGGGGAGAGCCATTCTCTCCCGCTGGATTTCCTGAAAGCAGCACTTGATGAGGAGGAGCGTCCGCGCATTGATGTAGAGGACGGTGTGGTCCTCGTCGTTCTCGATGTCCCGATGGTCACCGAATTTGAGGATATAAAAACCTTAACCACCCTCCCGCTCGGGATCATCATTGCTGATAACCTCATCGTGACGGTCTGCAACCGCCTGACCCCCATCCTTGACGACTTCGTTGCAGGAAAGGTCCGTCATTTCTCTACTCCCAAGAAGACCCGCTTCCTGTTCCAGATCTTCTACCGCAACTCCTCCTCGTACCTCCACCACCTGCGCCTGATCGAGAGGTCAATCTCCCGGATAGAGGCAGAACTGCACCGATCGATGAAGAACGAGGAACTCTTCCAGATGATGGAGATGGAAAAGAGCCTTATCTACTTCTCGACCTCGCTCAAGTCAAACGAGGCTGTGCTGGAACGGATCCTGCGTACCAAGCCGCTGAAGATGTACGACGACGATGCCGAATTTCTGGAGGACGTCATCATCGAGAACAAGCAGGCCATGGAGATGTCACAGATCTATCTGCATATCTTAAACGGCATGACCAACGCCTTCGCAACCATCATCTCCAATAACTTAAGCATCGTGATGAAGTTCCTGGCCTCCATCACCATCATCATTGCCATCCCGACGATGATAGCGAGTTTCTACGGGATGAACGTAGCCGGTATCCCGCTCTCGGATGTCCCGCTCGCCTTTGAGATCATTTTCATGATCTCCGTGATGATCTCCGTGATCCTCGGGCTCTTCATGTGGCGGAAGGAGTTATTCTAAAAACACGTATACCTGCCAGGGAGAGGGGGGCGGAAGTCTGCCACCCCTGATATACTACCACCTGGGCCGGAGTATACACAGGGCGCAGTTCAATAACGGGATGAACAGGCAGGTATTTTTTTCTCATTAACCTGCAATGACCGGGGTCGGGGACAGCTAACCGTGATACCCCGTAACGTCTTGTACTGCACGGGGGGGAGACGCACACGCCGGACACAAGGAGCGAAGAACGTATGCGTTTTTTAACCGGAACCGGAAAAGAAGAATGGGCCCGCTGAGATTCGAACTCAGGACCTCCGCCATGTCAAGGCGACGTCATAGCCAACTAGACCACGAGCCCTCGTAAGTCTGATGCTCTATAACATCTGTTCTGGTATTATTAAAAATTAGTGCACTGGTTTCCTGCAGCTGTTACCGGGACTACACGCAAGGACAGCATCACGCGGGGATACGGCCCGTGCTGGGGAAAAACCGGATTTTGCCGACGATACATTGCCATTCCTGACACTCATCGGTAACCTGCACCCGGACACAATAAAGATAATCCTGCACGAGTAACAGCACTCCATACGGGAGCGTGAAGAGATGACAGGTCCATCAGGTGCAATCCTTCAGCGGGACGGGAAGACCTATGCGGTCGCGACCAGGATACCGGCTGGTATCATTACGCCGGAACAACTGGAAACAATAGCCAGGACCGGGCGGAAATTTAAGGTGCCTGTTCTGAAGATTACTTCAGGCCAGAGGTTTTTATTTGCCGGGCTTGGCCCGGAAGATGTGCCCCGGGTCATCACCGACCTTGGCCCACTCGCAAAACCCGAGACCGCGCCCTGCGTAAAATTTGTCCAGGCCTGCCTCGGCATTGACTGGTGCAAGTATGGCAAACAGGATTCGATCGGCCTTGCCCGCACCATCGATGAAAAGTTCAAAGACCAGACATTCCCGGCAAAGATCAAGATCGGGGTCTCCGGCTGCCCCCGCTGTTGCAGCGAGAGCCACACGCGGGATATCGGGCTGGCAGGAACACCGAACGGGTGGACCGTCTTCTTCGGGGGCAACGCGGGTACCCGCCCGCGGTTCGGGGATCTCATTGCACGGGATCTCAGTAATGCTGAAGCGGTGGACTGTGCAGATCGTCTGGCCGGGTATTACCGGAGTCATGCAAAGCCGCACGAAAGGACAGCCCGGTTCATGGAACGGATCGGGATGGATGTTCTGCAATCCGATCTGTTGTCACTGCTTCCCTACATTCCTCTGGAAAAGGTGCAATGACCGGAAAGATACCCGAAACGTCACGGGTTGGATCCTCAACCAGCCCGGTCTGCGGAAAAATTAAAGTCCCGCTTGATTATTTTCAATCAAGGTCTGCCTGAAAAATTTTTACCAGGGTTTGATTGATCCGGATCAATTTTTCGATCGGGATCCCGATCGCGATGGAAATTTTGAGATCAGGGTTTGATTGAGAAATAAAAATCAAAGTCTGCTGAAAAATGTTCAATCAAGGTGCGATTGCGAAAAGTTAAACAGGTGTACATCAGGTTCGTGCACGGTTCTCCGTCGGAGCCTTCTTCTCTGATCCGGTTTTTCAGTCAAGGTCTGCTGAAAAATGTTCAATCAGGGTGTGATTGAACATAAAAAATCAAGGTTTGATGAAAATTTTGAAATCACCGTTTGATTGATCCGGATCAGGTTTTTGATCGGGATCCTGATCGCGATTCATTTTTTTTTTTCAAAGTGTGATTAAAAA
Source organism: uncultured Methanoregula sp. (assembly GCA_964503195.1). Taxonomy (GTDB): domain Archaea; phylum Halobacteriota; class Methanomicrobia; order Methanomicrobiales; family Methanospirillaceae; genus Methanoregula. The sequence continues at coordinate 9,872 of CAZCZK010000062.1, read as the reverse complement.
AACGAAGCGGGAACCAGGTTATTATGAGAAAAAACCCTGCTGATGCGGGGCGCCCGGCTATCTGATGAAGCTCGGCCGGGCAGGTTTCCGGTACCACACCGGTATCTGATCACGGGTTCCTTTTCCGGGGACTGAATGCTGCCGGGGGAGCCCCGCGGGGGGCGGCGGGGAAACCCCAAATGATCAGGGACGTAGTTACGTTCACAATGGAGGGGAAAAACACCTGCTGGTTTACGCTCCTGAAAAAAATGATGAAAAAAATGAGCTCTGGAGAAATCTCCTGATTATACCGTCTCACGCTCCCGGGGGCTTTGGCCCGCTGCTGCGGCACCCCCTGTCAGGATTGCGCGGTATTACCTGTTCACAAAAGTGTCTGGTTTGTCGGGTTATATCGGGAGATCACCAGCGCCCCCGGCTCCAGCGGGAGCAGGACTGACGCAAGGGGGGTGATCATCCAAAAAAAAAGGATTTCTCCAGAGCAACAAAGAAGTATGCTCAGATCTTCTCACTTGATATTTTCGCGAATGTCGCGGTGAAGATGCCGGGCATGGCACGGATCTCCTCCATCACTTCTGCGGGCACCTCGCTGTCCACGTTCAGGACCATGATAGCCTGCTCGCCCGGGGTGATCCGTCCCACCTGCATGCCAGCGATATTGATGTTCTTCTTCCCAAGGATGGTGGAGGCCCGCCCGATCACCCCCGGCTTGTCGAGGTGCCGGGACACGATGACGTACCCCTCGGGGATCATGTCCATGGTGTACCCGCCGACCGCGACGATACGGCTCCGGCCCTTGAAAAAGACCGTGCCGGCAACGGACTCCTCACCCTTGTCAGTCCTGATTTTGATGGTGATCAGGTTCTTGAACCCTTTGGCTTCCTGCGTCACGGTCTCGCTCACCGCAATACCGCGTTCCTGGGCTATGAACTCCGCGTTCACGATATTGACCGGCTGCTGGAGGATCGGGTCGAGGAGCCCTTTCAGCGCGTGCCGGGTGACGTACTTCATGCTGCCGGCATAGGCTGACAGGTCCCCGCCATAGATGCACTCCACGGCAGCGAGCCTGCCACCGGCAGTCTGGATCACAAAGCGTCCCATCTTCTCTGCCAGTTGGGTGTATGGTGCAAGAGTCTCCGCCTGGTCGGGGGGAACCATCGGGGCGTTGACAACGTATTTTGCTGCCCCGCCTTTCAGGACCTCGATACACTGCTTTGCCACGGAGACTGCCACGTTCAGCTGCGCTTCGACCGTGCTCGCCCCGAGGTGCGGGGTAACAATGACGTTGTCAAGGGTCAGGAGTGGGGAATCGGTCGGGGGCTCGGTCTCGAATACGTCCAGCGCTGCCCCGGCTACCTTGCCGCTCTTGATCGCGTCATAGAGAGCCGTCTCGTCAATGATGCCGCCGCGGGCACAGTTGATGATCCGGACACCGTCTTTCATCGTCGCAATGCTCTTTGCATTGACAATATGCCTGGTCTCGGCGATCAGGGGCGTGTGGACGGTGATGAAGTCGGCAACCTTGAAAAGGTCGGCCATGGACATCATCTCGACGCCAAGCTGGCCAGCCCGCTCCTTTGTGATGAACGGGTCGTATGCCACGACCTTCATGTCCAGGGCGATCGCCCGCTTTGCCAGCTCCCGTCCGATCCGGCCGAAGCCGACAATCCCCAGGGTCTTCTCGTTCAGCTCTACACCCATGAACTTCGAGCGTTTCCATTCCTTCTTCTTCAAACTCGCGGTTGCCTGGGGGATGTTGCGGGCGAGCGAGAGCATCATCGCCATGGTGTGCTCGGTTGCCGCCAGGGTATTGCCTTCCGGCGCATTGGCAACGATGATCCCCTTCCGGGTGGCTGCATCCACATCGATATTGTCCACACCGACACCGGCCCGCCCGATGAACTTCATCTTCTTTGCTGCCTCGATCACCCTTGCGTTGACATCGGTGCCGCTGCGCACCAGCAGGGCATCGTAGTCCCCGATAATTTTGCAGAGCTCGTCTTCCGCAAGGTCAGTTCTGACATCAACGTCAACTGCCGCACGGAGAATTGCGAGCCCTTCTTCCGCCAGCGGATCGCTGACGAGCACTCTTGCATCTGCCATAAAAAATCCATATAGTATCTGCGCCGGACATAATGAGCGTTATTCTTGGAACCGGGAAGGCACTTTGTATCAGGAGAAATTGACTGCGGGTTCCTGCCGGGAGACCTGCCAGCCGATGATAATCATTAAAGAGGGTGGCGGCAAGATCATAGTGGTGCGAGCATGAAAGAAATGCCCAGTATTCTATGGCTCGAGGAGATCCGGAAGGAGGATATCGGTTCTGTTGGCGGTAAGGGCGCGTCTCTCGGTGAGATGGCATCCATCGGCCTCCCCGTTCCCAAAGCATTCGTGGTCACTGCCCAGGCCTTCCGCAGGTTTCTTATTGAGACCGGTCTTGAAAAGAAGCTGTTTGCAGCATATGACAACCTCGATGTCGAGAATAATGAAGCCCTGGAAAAGGCGGCCGATACGGCAAAAGCCATGGTGCTCAAGGCAAAGATGCCCATTAAGATCAAGGACGATATCCGGGTGGCATACAAGAAGATGAACGGTGGCAGCCTGATTGTGGCTGTCAGGTCCAGCGCCACCGCTGAAGACCTGCCGGATGCCAGTTTTGCGGGCCAGCAGGAGACCTATCTCAATATCAAGGGAGAGGCTGCCCTCATCGAGGCTGTGCAGAAGTGCTGGGCGTCCCTGTACGGGGCACGGGCCATTTATTACCGGGCAAAACAGGGATTCGATGACCACACGGTCAATATCGCTGTCGTGGTCCAGCAGCTTGTCCATTCAGAGAAAGCCGGAGTCATGTTCACCTCTCACCCGATCACGGGTGAGCCCCTGACCATCATCGAGGGATCCTGGGGGCTTGGCGAAGCGGTTGTCTCGGGTTCCGTCTCCCCGGACAAGTATGTTTTCGACCAGCGATCAGAGAAGGTCGTGGACACCCTGGTCTCGAACAAGAAGGTCGAGATCATTGCGGACGGGGACCATGGCACGAAACTCGCGGAGGTGGCTCCCGAACGGCAGGATGCACAGGTGCTCGCGGGGGAGGAAGTGGCAAAGCTTGCCATGTATGGCAAGATCGCCGAGGACCATTACGGCATACCGCAGGACGTTGAATGGGGTATTGTCGACGGGACATTCTATATCCTCCAGTCCCGGCCGATCACAACAATCGGAAACAAACGTGAAGCAAAGGGTATGACGGGCCAGACACAGAGTGCAAAGATTCTCGTTCAGGGACAGGGTGCAGCACCGGGTATCGCGTCCGGCAGGGTTGTCATCATCCGGGATGTGAAAGACACCGGTGCGGTAAAAGAGGGCGACATCCTCGTCACCCGGATGACGAATCCTGACATGGTGCCGGCCATGCGCAAGGTTGCTGCCATTGTAACCGATGAGGGCGGGCTGACCTGCCACGCGGCCATCGTGAGCCGGGAACTGGGCACCCCGGCCGTCGTAGGTACCAAGACTGCAACGAACGTGCTGAAGAACGGGCAGCTTGTCACTGTTGACGGTGAGAAGGGGCATATCTACGAAGGCGCCATCGCTCCGCCCTCTCCTGATCCAAAGGCAGCCGTGGTACAGCAGGCCGCTGTCAGCCATGCACCGATCATAACAGCGACGAGCGTTAAGGTGAATGTCTCTATTCCCGAGGCTGCAGCGCGGGCGGCGGCAACCGGTGCTGACGGGGTCGGTCTTCTGCGGATCGAGCACCTGATCCTTGGTCTGAACAAGACCCCCGGCTGGTTCATTGCCAACAAAAGGGAAGCGGAGTTCATCAGGGAACTCCATGACGGTATCAAGATCGTGCTCGACGCATTTCCCGGAAAGACGGTCTGGGTGCGGACGCTCGATGCCCCGACCGACGAGTTCCGGAACATGAAGGGGGGGGAGACCGAGCCGCATGAGCACAACCCGATGCTCGGCTGGAGGGGCATCCGCCGCGACCTCCAGAGCCCGGACCAGTTCCGCCTGCAGGTCGAAGCGTTCAAGCAGCTCTGGAAGGAGGGATACGAGAACCTTGGCATCATGTTCCCGATGGTCTCCCACCCCGACCAGTTCATCCAGGGAAAGGAGCTGATGCGGGGCTGGGGTGTAGACGTCGACCATGTCACCCTGGGAATCATGATCGAGATCCCCTCGAGCGCGATCATGGTCGAGGACTTCATCAAGGCGGGGATTAAGTTCGCCTCGTTCGGGACCAATGATCTGGTCCAGTATACCCTTGCCATTGACCGCAACAACGAGAACGTTGCTGACATGTACAACCCCCAGCACCCGGCTGTCCTCTCCCTGATCCACAACGCGATCCAGACCTGCCGGGCTTATGATGTCGAGTGCTCGATCTGCGGACAGGCCGGCTCGGATCCCAAGATGGCTGCCTGGCTGGTCGAGCATGGGATAACCAGTATCTCAGCCAACATCGATGCAATAGCAAAGATTCGCGAAGCAGTTGCCCGCACGGAGAAGCGGATCATCCTCGAAGCTGCGAGAACCCGCGATGCTGCATAAGGGTCGGCCTGAAGAAGAGCTCTTCACGTATCTGGCCAAAAAGAAGAGCGAGGACCGCGATCATGCCTGCATCCTCAGCTCCATGTGCACCATCCCCCATCCCGTCGCAGTGCGTGCGCATTGCCTGTTCATGGAGACCAACCTTGGTGACCCGGGCCTCTTCCCCGGCACGGTAGCCCTTGAACAGCTCCTGATCCGGCGGTTCGGCGATCTCTTTCATTGCCCCGGGGCCGGGGGGTACGCCACCAGCGGGGGTACCGAATCCAATATCCAGGCACTCCGGCTTGCACGGGCAGGGCACTCCGGAATCAGGCGCCCAAATGTTATTGTGCCGGATTCCGCCCATTTTTCCTTCAGGAAGGCCTGTGATATCCTCGGTCTTGAAATGCGACGGATCCCGTTAAAAGAAGACTTCAGGATGGATGCAGACCTGGCAGCTGAGGAGGTTGACAGGAACACCATTGCCCTTGTCGGGGTTGCCGGCACGACGGAGTACGGGATGGTGGACCCGATAGCATGCCTCGCAAAGATCGCATACCAGCATGACCTCTTTCTCCATGTCGATGCAGCCTTCGGAGGGATGGTGATCCCGTTCCTTATGGACCCGGTCCCCTTCGATTTCGCACTCCCGGGGGTCACGTCCATTGCCGTCGACCCGCACAAGATGGGCATGAGTACCATTCCGTGCGGCTGCCTCCTCACCCGCGAACCGGACCTGCTCAGCACCCTCAATATCGATACCCCCTACCTGACCGTAAAAAAGGAGTACACGCTTGCCGGCACCCGCCCGGGTGCACCGGTAGCCGGTGCACTCGCTGTTATGGACTATCTGGGGGTGGAAGGGATGAGGGCGGTTGTGGCCGGCTGTATGGAGAACACAAAGCGCCTCATTGCCGGCCTCGAGACCTTCGGGATCCCGCGTGCGGCAACCCCTGACGTCAATGTCGCGACCTTCGTGTGCGAACCTGCCCGGGTACCAGAGCCGTGGATCGTATCCTGGACATGCAGGAAGCATCTCCGGATAGTCTGCATGCCGCATGTGCATGCGGACCGTATCGAGGCATTCGTGACCGATGTTGGTGAATCCCATGCTTGACTTCCTGGTAAACTCCCTGGAAACGTGTCCTATGGTGAAACGGGGACAGTACAACTATTTCATCCACCCGATAACCGACGGGGTACCGATCGTTGAACCTGCCCTGCTGCGTGAGGTTTGCTGCGCCATGCTCAAGGTGCTCGACCTGGACAGGGTGGACAAGATAGTTACCGTCGAAGCAATGGGGCTCCATATCGGGGCGGTCCTCTCGACCATGATCGACATCCCGATGACGGTCATGCGGAAACGGGTGTATAACCTCCCGCACGAAGTCCCCGTCCACCAGACCACCGGCTACTCGAAAGGCGAGCTCTACCTCAACGGGGTATACCGGGGGGACCGGGTTGTCATCATTGACGATGTGGTGAGCACCGGGGGGACGATGCGGGCGCTCCTGCAGGCCCTTGATATCGCCGGCGCGGAAGTCGTTGACGTCTGTATCGCGATCCAGCGGGGCAGCCCCGATATCGGCCGCCCGTACAAGTCCCTCGTGCAGATCGAGGTGGACGACCGGGTGCATGTTGTCAAACGATATCTCTGATCTTGTTCGCACGCTGCGGGAGCGCGGGGCAAAACGCATTGTTCTCCAGTTACCTGCCGGCCTGAAAAGACGGGCTGCTGACTACACGGGGGCCCTGAAGGATGCAGGGTTCGATGTGATCGTCAGCGGGGATCCCTGTTACGGCGCCTGCGACCTCGCGCTCGGCACCCTCGCATCTGCAGACATACTCGTCCATGTAGGCCATGCCCCGGTCGATGAGCAGGAGAGGGTGGTTTTCCTTCCCTATGAAGTGGACTTCGATGTAGCGGTGCTGGAAAAAGTCATCCCGCTCCTTGGCAAGAAAGCAACGGGTCTTGTCACCACGGTCCAGCATGTCCACCTGGTCCCGGCAATGGAAGCGTTCCTGATAGAACGGGGCATCGAAATCCGGGTGGCGGATGGTGAGGGCCGGACACCCTGCCGTGGCCAGGTGCTCGGCTGCTGTTTTACCACGGCCCGGAGGACGAAAGCCGACCAGATCCTCTTTATCGGAACCGGTCTCTTCCACCCGACCGGTATCGCCCTTTCGACCGCTGCCCGGGTTATTGCCCTCGATCCCATGACGGGGACCGCAGAGGAAGTGAGCGGGGAGGCACTCCTGCGGAGGCGCTTTGGTATCATCGAAAAAGCCCGCGGGGCAACATCCATCGGGATCATTGCAAGCACCAAGAGCGGCCAGTGCCGGATGGACCTTGCCCGGCGCCTCGCAGCACTCTCGCCCCATGCTGTGATTGTAACCATGAACGAGGTGAGCCCGGACGAGCTCCTGAATATCGGGTTTGCCTGTTACGTGAATACAGCCTGCCCCCGGCTGGCCTATGACGACCAGGTCCGGTTCCCCGTACCTGTCCTGTCCCCGCAGGAGTTCGAGATCCTCTGCGGGGTCCGGAGCTGGGACCACTACATGATCGATGAGATCCCATGAAACTCAGACAGCTCGAGATGACCCTTCAGCGCGCCCGCGGTTTCTCCCGCCCCAGGGCAGCGCTCGAACAGTACCAGACACCCGCGCCGCTTGCCGCACGGCTCCTCTACCATGCCCTGATGAAGGGGGATATCGAAGGGAAACGGGTCTGCGACCTCGGGTGCGGAACCGGGGTGCTCGCCATCGGTGCAGCCCTTCTCGGGGCTGAGAGCGTTGTCGGCACTGACATTGACGAGAGGGCACTGGCCGTGGCCCGGGAGAATGCGGCGCTCCTCGATGTGGGGGTCACGTTCCTTGCTGCTGACCTGCGGGAAGACGGGTGCCAGGAGCGGATCGGTGCCTGTGACACGGTTATCATGAACCCGCCGTTCGGGGCGCAGAAAGCCCACGCCGACCGCCCGTTCATCGACCGAGCCCTCGCTCTTGCGGGTGTCACGTACAGCATCTTTAATGCGGGGTCCATCCCATTCGTGAAAGCATATACTGCACAGAAGGCTGAGATTACGGAGAAGATCGGCGGTAGGTTCCCGATACAGCGCACCTTTGCCTTCCATAAAAAAGATGTGCAGGAGATCGGGGTCGAGATACTACGGCTGAAACGGATTGTATAAACGAGCCCCGCGGCACAAAAAAGACCATCACCGGGCTTGCTGCAGCCCATATGGTCACCGACATCTACATGCCGGTACTCCCTGCCATCCTGCCGCTCCTCATAGCCCAGAACGGGTACTCCTATCTCGCCGCAGGTCTTCTGGTGACCGCGTATAACCTCACCTCGTCATTTACCCAGCCGGTCATCGGCTGGCTCTCGGACACCCGGGGGCTTACCATCAGCGTGAGCATCAGCCTCCTCATCAGCGCGGTCTTTGTGGCCCTCATGGGAATTGCGAAAGACTATTACCTGATCATGGCCTTTGCCATCCTTGCCGCTCTCGGCCATGCCTGCTTCCACCCGTCGGCACTCAGCCTCGTCAGCCGGCTCTGCACCAGCGCGAACCGGGGGCAGATCACCTCATATTTTGTGGTCGGCGGTAACATCGGGTATGCGATCGGCCCGCTCCTTGCCGGAGCCCTCGTCTGGTGGCTCGGCCTCCCCGGGCTTCTCTTCCTCATCTTCCCCGCCATCGCGATGTTCTTTGCCCTGAAGATCCTCCTGCCCGGGGGGATTGCAGCCGCAGTGGCAGCTCATGCGGTCCCGGAAGAGAGACCAGCTGATGTGCCATCAAAATGGCCCTTCGTCCTGCTGATGATCGCATCCATCCTCCGGGCATGGGCGGTCTTTGCCGCTATCACGTACCTTCCTCTGTACCTTGTCCATACGCAGGGGTATGACCTGGTGACAGCCAGCCTCGTCATGACGCTGATGCTTCTTGCCGGGGTAGCCGGACAGGTTGCCGGGGGACGCATCTCTGACCGTATCGGCAGGAAGGAATTCATGGTCTTCGGGCTCGCGGGTGCAATCCCGTTCTTCTACCTCTTCTTTGCAACAGCGGGGGTGCCTGCAATCATCGCGTTACTCTGCTTCGGGTTCTGCCTCTGGTCAACGTTCACCGTTGCCGTAGCGATGTCCCACGAACTCCTGCCCCATAACGTGGGGCTTGCCTCAGGAATGATGCTCGGTGTTGCCATCGGCTTTGGCGGCCTCGGTGTGGCAGTGAACGGGATGATCGCCGACCATTACTCGCTCGCGGTTGCCATCGGCACCATCCCGCTGCCGATCATCGGTGCCGTGATCTTCATGGCGCTCCTTCCCTACCCGTGGAAATCCCTGCAGCGACACCTGAACATCTGAAGCAGGGACTACTGCGGCGCAATACGCTTAGAGGAGCAGAAGCATACAGCAGAACCGGAGTACTTTTATGGATAAGACAGGACTTGTTGCCCTGGTCACCGGGCTCGTCTTCTGTGCGCTCGGCGCATATGCAATCTGGCAATTCCTTCCCGATGTCATAACTGCCATCAAGGGGCTTATCGGTATCGTCGTGGTGCTCTTCGGCACCCTGCTCGTGATCTTCGGTGCCCTGATATTCAAAGACTAAAAAAAGATTTTCCCCTTATACTTTTACGACCAGGCACTGCGATCCTGCGGTTTCCAGTACCGGCTCTACCCTGCCTTCAAAAAAATCATCAAACGCTTTCTTGACGCCGGGTGCTGTCATGTAGTCGTGGGACAGGATGATGCCCCCGGGGCTCATGCGGGAGTAGAAAAATTCGAGACACTGCTTCGTACTCTCGTAGCAGTCCACGTCAAGGTTAACAAAGGAGAAGGTCTTGTCCTGCACCGGCCCCGACGTTGCCGGGAAGATCCCCTTATAGAAACTGACATTGGTATCGTGTTTCAGGTACTCCCGGACATTATCATAGGACGTGGCAAATTTGCCGACATAGAATGGCCAGACCGTGTCGATCTCGTCGACCTGTGGCAGGCCTTCGAAGGTATCAAAAAGGTGGAGGTGCCTCTCTCCCTTGACCGAGCAGATAATCTTGGCCGATCCACCCTTGTACACGCCGACCTCGGCAATATCCCCCGGTACTTTCTGCGTCCGTTTCACTGCCATATAGATATGGTATGCCTCAATGTCCTCGATCAGGAGCTCGGTTGCGGAGCGGATCTTTTTAAGGTCCTTTAAAAAAGCCTTGCGTTCATCACTCCCGTAATGGGAGAGCCTGCCCCGGGTTGCGAGATCATTGCCATACACAGGATCAAAGAAAAAGAACCTGCGGCATTTGTGAACGTATTTACTGGGGACCACCGA
>CAZCZK010000061.1:2127-13462 GCA_964503195.1 uncultured Methanoregula sp. | reverse complement strand
CAACGGGGTGCTCGAGTTCGAACGCGACGAGTACTGCGGGATGGATCTCGCCGAATACGCCAACCTTTTTTCCGGCAACGATGATGTCGCCACGCCGCCCTTCGATGAATGCCGGGTCACCGGATTCCCTGACCGTATAGTCGATGGCAAGCTCGTGGAGCACCGCGTCGGCTGAGGCATAGGCTTCCGAGAAATCCGCTTCGGGATGGGTGCTGACGCCGGCCGCCTGCTGGTGGGTGCGGCAGTCCAGCACCACGTCGCCGACGGTAAAGAGGCGCTGGGGGAGCTCCCGGTGCCGGTTCAGGGTGAGGAATTCCAGGAGGAGGGGGAGGAGCTCGGTCCTGACCACCGTGTTCTCGATGCTGATCGGGTGCATCACGTGGAGGGCCCCCGTTGTTTCGGGGCGCTGCATCCGCCGGTAGAGCACGTCCTCGTTTGTCAGGGTAAATGGCATCACCTCCAGATACCCGAGGCCGCAGAAGGCCTCGCGGGCAAGGGCGGCGCTGACCTGGACCGGGTGGGGTTTACCCACGGTAAAGGTCTTCGGTGGCTGGGATTCGAGCTTGTCATACCCGTACGCGATTGCCACGTCCTCGAAGAGGTCCCAGTCATGCATGATGTCGGCACGGTAGCAGGGGACCAGAACCTTCACCGTGTCCGCGCCGGCAGGTTCGGCACCAAAGCGCATCTTTTCCAGCAGCTCCGCCATCTTCGGTGCGGTCAGGCTTATCCCGAGGAGCCGGGAGCACTCCGCAACGCTCACGGTTCGCTCTGCAGGTGCGAGCGTCGGGGTCTCTACCCCGCCGATCTCCACACTCTCGATGGTCGCCCCTGCCTCGGCCATTGCCGTGCAGATGATGTTGACGGCAACACCAACTGCCCTCCTGTCGGTGCCGGTTGTATCGAGGAGGATATTCTTTGTATCCATGGTCACCCGGGTACGCTCGCCGTTGATGATAGGGGGGAACGAGAGGACATGGTCGTCCCGGTCAACAATGAGGGGGAAGAGCGGGAAGTCTTGAACGATCTTCGCGTAGTCTCTTCCTTTCGGGTGCTTCATGAGGATCTCGTCCATCGTCATCTCTTCGGTGTAATCCAGGGGGACGAACGTACGGCTTCTGGAGGATGCGATGTAGTGGAATGGCGGCCTGACGGTGTCCATATCATGGATGCCGATCGCCACCTTGCTCCGCCCCCTGCCTACCGCCCAGTGGAGCGACTCCTGCAGGGACATGATGCTCTGGATCGACTCGTCATCGAACGAGACCCCGCGGATCACGGCAGCCCCGAGAACGGGGCGGATCTCTGCAAGCTTCGGGTCGACCGTGAAGGATATCCCGGAAGGCCTGACCTGATAGGAGGGGAGGCCGGTCTCGATCCCGAGGTAGCCCCGCATGGCCCGGGCAACGCCTTCGGGGCTGAAAAGGTCGGGACGGTCCGGGAAGAACTCCACGTCCGCGTGGTCCTCTTCGGTACGCTCCACATCGGAACCGATGAGGGGAACGTTCTCGAGGATCGTCTTCCGGTCGGTACGGGTGAGCCGCTCGAGGTACTTGAAAGGAAGGGTGATGACGGCCATGTCAGATCCCTCCCTTTGCCTTCCAGAGGGAAGGTGTTTCCCGGAGGAACCGGACGTCACTCTTGTGCAGGAGACGGAGGTCCTTGAGGCCGAGGCGGAGCATTGCGATCCGGCTCACGCCGAGTCCCCATGCGAGGACAGGATACCGGATCCCGAACGGTGCGGTGACCTCTTCGCGGAAGACGCCTGCGCCTCCCATCTCGATCCACCCGATCCCGTCAATGAACACTTCCGCGTCAAGGCTCGGCTCGGTGTAGGGATAATAGGAGGGCTTGAACCGCACGCTCTCAAACCCCATGCGATTGTAGAACTCGCGGAGGATACCGAGCAGGTTCCCGAACGTAACGCCCTCATCCATCACGATCCCCTCGAGCTGCTCAAACTCCGCAAGGTGCGTGGTGTCGATCGTCTCGCGGCGGTATACCCTGCCTACCGCGAACGCTTTTACGGGGGGACTCCTGTGCTCTGCAAGGTGCTGGATGGAGAGGCATGTGGTGTGCGTCCGCAGCACGCACTGCTGTGCCTTTTCCTCTTTCCAGATCCCCCCCCAGCCGGTTGATGAGGTATCGCCACCGGAGAGATGCATTGATTTCACCTTCCCGTACCCCTCCGGGAGCGGGAGGGTATCAGTGAGGTAGAAGGTGTCCTGCATCTCGCGGGCAGGGTGGTCCTGCGGCTGGAAGAGGGCATCGAAGTTCCAGAAGCACTGCTGGACGACCCCGCCGTAGAGCTCCTCAAAACCCATCTCGAGGAGAATCTCCCGCATCTCCATAATGATCCGCTGGTAGGGGTGGACTTTACCGGGATACGCCTTCTTCGGCAGCTTGGTGACGTCGTAATGGCGGAGGTTTGCCGTCTTCCAGCTGCCCGAGAGGATCTGCTCGCGGGTGAGGGTACCGGTCTCTTCGCGGAGGTCAAGGCCTTTTTTTACCAGGGCGAGACCTTCGGGCGTGATCGCAATCGAATACCGGACCGTCTCAGACTCCTGCAGGATCCCGCGTTTGATCAGGTCCTTTGTCTTCGGATCGGAAGGCGAAGGATTTTTCAGGGCAGCTTCGTCTTCGTTCGTGGAGGCGTCCGGTGTCTTTGAAACAAGAGACCCCTCGACTTTTATGAGCCCCTTCTTCCGCAGCCGGCCAAAGCCTATCCTGAACGCCTCGTATTTCTTAAGGTCAGCAAGCTGCGTTCCCGGCAGGATAAAACGGAGGAGCTGGGTCTCGGGCAGGCCGTTCTTTGCATAGACCTCCCCCTCCTCCGTGTACACGAACACTTTGAGCACAGCCCGCTCAACCGTGACAAGTCCCTTGTCCCCGAGCAGGTGTGCCCACTGTACGAGGGCCTCCGGGGTTGCCTCAAGAAGCCCGGCAAGGTGCGGGGCATCCGTCTTCTTCTCCTTCTCCAGTAGTGCAAGCAAACGCTTCTCGTTCTGTGTCAGTTCCGCCATTTTACCCACCGATCCTGTCTGCACACGCGTCCATCTTCTCCCGGAAGTCTTTTAAAAACGCCACCACCCGTTCGGCGGTCTCCTTCTTGCACTGCCCGCAGGTAACCTCGCCGGCCATGCACTTCCGTTTGATCTCCGCAAGCTCAGCGTCGTCCGTCACCATGTGGAAGAGGTTGAGGAGATAGAGCGAGCACCGGTCCGGCTCCCCGCCCAGGCGCTTCTGCTCTTCAAGGGTCATCCTCCCGCCGGTGATCCCGCTCATCACCTTCTTTCGCACAACGGCCTCAGGCTCATAGAAGGAGATGATGCTTTCCGGGATACTCGACGACATCTTCCCCCCCGTGAGGCCGGGCATGAAGATGTGGTACGTGGACGAAGGAGTGTAGAATGCAAAGCCGCCGTTCGCCCGCTCGATCTCCCGCACCGTTCCCTTCACGTCAGTGCACCGGGCGTCTTTGATATCGACATGCCCCTCGTACTTCTTCGCGTGCGGGAAGGCGGATTTCACCGCTTCCATTGCTGCTTCGGGGGCATTCTTCGACCGGACGCTGATATACCCGTCCCGTTCCTCCACCGTGAACATCCGCATCTTGTGTGCAATCCCCCGGGTCAGGCGGATGTGCGGGTCCTGGTCGATCCCGACCGGCACGACCGTCGGCGCCGGCTCGCGGTCGACCTGGGGGTAGAGGATATCAGCGACCTGCGTGATGACGGCATCCGCGTGGGCGAGGTCGGTGTCGGGGCCGAAACCGTAGATAGCGGTCAGTTCGGAGAAGTTGACTTTGGTGGCTGCCTCGAAGGCGAGGTCCTTGAGCCGGTTGTTTTTACTCTGGAAGAAAGAGGTCCCCTCAAAGCCGAGGGCAGAGAGGCAGGAGAGGTACTCCTTCCCGTACTCGTTGCACTTCTCCCATGACAGGCCGCGGACCGCGTGGGCCTCACGGTCGGCGATGGTGATATAGCCGTTCCCGCCCTGCTGCACGTGCCAGACCACCTCCTTCATCACCATCAGGTGGCCAAGGTGCGGGTGGCCGCTCGGCATGAACCCGGTGAGGATATGGAACGGTGTTTTATTCCTGATCGCCTGTGCAATGGGATGGTAGTCCCGGTGCCCGACCACGATGCCCCGGCGCATGAAGGAGGGAACCTCCGGTAGTTCTGATAAGACCGGTCCAATGGGGTCAATGCCGAAATCGGCAAAGGTTTTCCCGATATCCAGGGACGGGGTGCTGGACCAGGGGTTTATCTGCGGTTCCTTCATGGCTGGCTCACAGTTTTATCCGTGTGAATTCGACGAACTGGACTCCGGAACTATGTACGGCGCCAAAGAACATCTTCTTTTTGACAGAATGCGCCATCCGCACGGACCGGGAGATGACGCTCATCGGCAGCTCGGCGTCCTTCTCCACGGCATGGACGAGGAGATCGGAATGGACGGACCTTTTGGAGTAGACCCGGAAATGGTGGCCGAACTTGTAGCCGGTCCGGGGCGTGTAGTCATGGGAGCGGAGTTCTGTGTAGACAGCATCCTTTATCCCCAGATCCTGGTCGGTCTCCCCGGCCAGAGCGAAAAATGCCGCTTGGCTCACGCTTTCTGTACCCCGCGTGAGGGCGATCGACCCCTTTCCCAAAAGGTAGAGGAGTTCCACGGGGGAGAGGATCAGGCGTTCAGGATCGAGCCGTTTGCCGTACCCTGCCAGCTCAAGATCGGATCCTGTTCCGGTCCTGACCATACCGGACTTCCCGGCCAGCACGGCATTATGGCAGGTAAGTGCCGGGAGGGTTGTACAGGCATCGGCAGCTTTCTGGAGCCTGATCTCGTAGTACGTCAGCTCATCCTCGTCGTCAACGACAGCGAGCACGTACTGCTTGCGCATATTTTTTGAGGCAACGACCTCACCGATGAGCGTCCCGAACCGGATCGGGTCGCGCTCGGAGAGGACGCGGACGAGGTACAGGGATTTCCCCTTCCCGGGCTTCTCCCCGCGCCGGAAGACCCGGAAGTCGTGCGGCCCGGTCTGGACCACGTACCCGCGCTCCCGGAGGTCCCGGTACACAAGGAAGCTCCGCAGGAAGTTTGGCTCTTCAGACAACGCAGAAAAGAGGCTGTCGAACGTGGAGCCCGGCACATCGATCTTCTGGCGATGGAGCAGGTAGAGTGCCTCCTGCGGGGAGAGCCGGAGGCCCTGGCCTTCCGGCCTGCCGTACCCGCTCTGCTCGTACAGCGCTCTCCCGTCCTTTCCCATGCGTACGGTTGTACCGTCGAATGTCGCCAACACTACCGGATCTATTGCGCCCGGAAGATTATAATGCCGGCGGGGCTGCAGCGGGATGGTGAGCAGTGCATGCATAAAAAAAACGAACATGAGCAACGTGCAGGCACCCGGACCATGAACATTTTTCGTATGCAGAATAAGAACCCCCGGCGTCAGGGCCCTTCCCGTGGCAGTCCAATGTTTCCCCGGTCCTCCCCTCCATGGATCCGCCGCCGGGATGCCCCGCCGGGAGCGACGGCGTTCATCACCCTCATTCCATCGGCAGGAACAAGCGATTCATCCAATCCTTTTACCCGGATTTTTAAAGGGAAATCATTCAGGACATCTCTGAAGGTTTACGGCGAAGCCCGGGGCATCAGCAGAAGTCCTGCGTGACAAATACCATATCGCCCTGCCCGAAGGCAACGCCAATACCTTCCCGGCCCATGCGCGGGTCGAGGATGTTGTCCCGGTGGTCAGGGCTGTTCATCCATGCATCGACGGTCTCTTCTGCGATCGCCTCGCCGGGTTTCCCGTCGGATTCAATCTCCCTGCCGTTCACCATGATGATCGCACCAGAACGGTAGGTTGCGAAGATGTTCTCCGCGATAGCGTATACGGACTCCATATCAGAACCCTTGTGGCACCTGTACCCCGCGGCTGCACCGCGGGCAGTCGGATCCCGTTCGTCCAGATTCACGTGACCGAAGTAACCCTTCGATGCCATGTCTGCGCTGTGGGCCCGGGCCAGGGATGCCAGCGCTGGGTCTGCGGTGAGGAGGGGTTGTCCATGCTCCTGGCGGGCCAGGTTGACCAGATCGTGGATCCGCTTTTCAAGGTATGTGGCATTGATGACCGTGACCTCCCGGCTGCTGCGCCCTGATGGTATCGTGACCGGCGTTCCCGTGGTGCGGGTGGTAGATTTGTCTGGGATCATATCCCGGGAGATGGAAATTGAAACCGTTGGCGGGACGGAACGGTCCCTTGTGGGATCCTGGGAACTGGGGGTACTGGTATTCACAACCACGGGTGCCGGGTTGAGGTGCAACAAAACGGCCTGCACCAGGATTGCTCCGGCGACAAGGATAAGAACGAGGCAGAGAGCCGTGAGCATAGCAGGGATGTGCCGGGGTTGCTGTCCCCCCGATGCGGGTGACTTACCCTGCCCGTGACCGGGAGACACCGGCTGCCGGAGCGGTTTCATAAACCAAGGGAAGTTATCTGATATCTGAAGGCAAAACCTGCTTCCCGGGTCTTTTTCTCCAAAGCTCGCCGTATCGCCCTGTAATCGAACGTATAGGTATATTTTGCCCCGAAGAGGTTCGATTGCTCTTCGATGGTGCCCTCTCTCTGCCCGCTCCGTGTGTCGTAGGTTTCTATTTTGAACCCGAAACCCGGGCTGCTGGTAAAACCCCCGCCCCCTTCCAGGCCGGATCCGGATTCCCTGAGCAGTTCCGTAAACCGCACTTCCCGCAGGTTCCCGTCTATCCGGTATTTCGCAATGTACACAAGCTTCTTTTTTGACAGGAAGGACGATCGTTCCGCTATAACAGATTCCACGGTGACCAACCCATTCGTTTCAGAGATCGTCACCGGGAACGCTGCAAACACCTGTTTTATCTCTTCCGGCACATCCATGGTTTCTGCTCCTCGTCTGCTCCACGATCTTTTTTCTGGTGTGTCTCGCTGGTTCGTACGTTGCCTGCCCCGGCGGTCTCACGCCGCCAGTTCCCGCACCTTTCCGATATTGCCCCGGTCGTCCCGCCGGTCGTCGTCCGGTGTCTCGCAGACCAGCGGGAGCGATGCGAAGGTTGTGTTGTGGAGGATCCGCCGGAACCCGTCCTCGCCAATGAAGCCCATGCCGATGTGCTCGTGCCGGTCCAGGCCGCTGCCCCGGTCCCCTTTCGTGTCGTTGAGGTGGACGACCCGGAGGTGACGGAGGCCTATCTGATCGTCGAACTGTGCAAGAGTGTCCTGCAGCCCCTCGTCCGTCCTGAGCTCGTAGCCGGCGGCAAACGCATGGCAGGTGTCAAAGCAGACCCCGATCCGGCCGGGGAAGGCGAGCTCGTCCAGGATTGCCCGGATATGCTCGAAGGAGCTCCCTACGCTGTTCTTCTCGCCCGCGGTGTTCTCCAGAAGAAGCATCACCCCGGTGTCCGCCCCCTCAAGCGCGGTGCTGAGCGCCTGTATAACCCGCATCCTCCCTCCTGCGATCCCGTCGCCGAGGTGGTGGCCGAGGTGGGTGACCAGGTACGGGATGCCGAGCCGGCCGCAGCGGTCCAGTTCTGCGGTCAGGGTGGCGACTGACTTCTCGTAGATCTCCGGCTTGGGCGAAGCAAGGTTCGGCAGGTAGGGCATGTGGTCCACCGGTATCGTGCCGGTCGTCTTCACCTTTGCCCGGAACAGCTGTGCATCCCCGTCCGCGAGGGGCTTGTATCCCCAGCCCCGGGGATTGCGGGAGAAGATCTGGAAGACATCGCACCCGGCGTCCCTGGCCCGGTCAACCGCAAGGTCGAGCGAACCGGCGATCGAGACATGCACGCCGACTTTTACCATGGTAGTGTCCCACCCTGCATACTAGAGCTCCTGATCATATCCGGGTGTGCGGGGTATTAGGAGATTGTGATCCAGCCCGGTTGCCATCGCTGATGAGAAAAAGAATGACGGGGCCGTACCGGTTACGGTGATACCTGCTGCTGTCCGCCCTGTTCGTAGATAAGCGTGTAGTACCGGGCGGTGAACACGGTGAGCAGGGGTGTGATGACGAGGCTGAGTACCCAACCGATAAAAGGGATGACCGACAGGATCATGGAAATGACCATAAAGATGATGATGACCACAATGAGCATGATAAGCGCGATGGCGTACTGCCCCCAGCCGATCTTCCCGATCAGTTCCGCGATCTTTGAGAACCGGAGACCTTCGCTGATGCTTCCCGTCCGGGCGAACCGGATCTCGCCCATGGGAGAGAAGAGTGCCACGATCAGGCCGACGATCAGCAGTACGAGCAGGGCGAGCAGAACCAGCCCGATCAACAACCACGGGAACCCTGTTCCTGCGGAGATCCCCACCGCGATTGCAATCCCGAAAGCCACCATGAGTATGATGAGGAGCGGCAGGAGCCAGAGGAACATAACGATGGCCAGTTTCAGGCCGTCAAGAAAGAGGCTTCCCCAGTCATCAAAATCGGGGGCTGGTTTTACCCCGCGGTAGATCCGGACCATGTACCCGGCGGTAAAGAACGAGAAGATGAATGCGGCAATGAGGAGCACGGCAACCTGGTCCCAGGGAACAAGTTCCCCGTGGAAGGCTCCGGTTGTTTTGTCCATGAGGTTCTCTGCATCAAAGACAAAGGGAACAAGCGCCATGGGGAGGCTCAGGATGATGAAGATGAGCCAGCGACCCCATTTTCCCTCGAACGCCTCCCGTGTATAGGCGATCGATTCTGTAAGAATTTCTCCGGTATCCATGAGTATCACCACCTCGTATGTTATTTGGAGATATTATATATTACTTCTATCAATTGAACATCCCGCGGAAAAACCGGCGTTTCCAGAAGAGCATTTCCATACCTGAATCCCCTGGGGACCGATGAAGTTCATCCCTGAAGGATGCACACCTCCCCGCCTTACCCGCGAAGTACCGCCGATATCAGCCCCTTTACCTCGTCTTCCCGCCCGGGGAGCAGACGGATGTCCCCCACCGCATCCACGCTGTCTATGAGCACCTGCCCGGCCGGTTCGATCCCGATGTTCTGGAAAAATGCGCTGACCACCTTCGTGATGCAGGTGAAATTATCGCCGCCCTTCCGGCCGGCAACCGAGAAGAGTATCCCCGCCTGGCCACTCCTGCCAGAGGAGAGTGTTCGTTCCGCGTGGTAGGCCTGCATCCGGTCGATGACGAGCTTGAGCCCGGCAGGCACCGTGTTGGTATACACCGGCGAGCAGACGACCAGGAGCCGGGACGAGCGGACGGCGTCGATGATGTTTTCCATATCATCGTCAAACACGCAGGTGCCGGTATTGTAGCACTGGTAGCACCCGATACAGCAGTGGATGTCAAGGTCGTGGGGGTAGATGACCCGGCTGGAAAGGCCTGCATCCTCTGCCATCTCCACAGCCCAGCCGGAGAGGATGCCGCAGTTGCCGTCCGGCCGGGGGCTGCCCTGGATGATCACGAGACCGGCACCCGGTCCCTGCGGGTTTCGGGGGGTTTTTGGGGGGTAGGTATGGAAAAGCGCGGCCGGGTCCGTTGCCAGGTCCTTTTCCCACCGGGCAGCCTGTGCTTCTGCCGCGGTTTCTGCGGAAAGAGGGCTTAACGGGGAATATTCGAACGTGTTGGTCCGGAAGAGGGCACGGAGACGGTCCCCTTCCCGCACGGCAAGGACATAGCGGATCATGCGGGGGTAGAGCGCGGAGAAGTCCTCGCGGTCGAGCGTGAGGAGGAATTTTCCCTCCCCGCTCGTGACCCGGACGCTCTTCAGGGATTCCCGGGCAGGTTCCATGAGCGTACTGGCATGCCCGGGTACAAATTCCTTGCGGGGCAGGCTGCCCGTGGCATGAGAAGGAAAAGAAATCCCCCCGTTTTAAAAAAATTCAACGCAACCTATATCAGAGGTTCATCCGTATCTACCTCATATAACCCGGGCCACCAGCCCGGACTTATCAGACTGTGGTGATCAGGAATGATGTGGAATCGATATGTCAGGATCGTTATCGTCCTCGGGATGATCGCGGTCATGTGCGGCATCGTGAGCGCAGCAGTGGGAATTGGTGCTGAAACCCATGTGACGTCGGGTGTGGATGCTCCTGCATGTACAGCCCCGTGCGAGTGCATGGCGGAGAGCACAGCCGTGGCACAGTGGGGTGTGAACGGGTACGAGATGTGCAGCAAGACCATCTGCGGGCAGAGCGCAGATGCGATGGTGCAATACCACTGTATCCACGGGGTGGGGAGCACGGTACCGGGAGCGACAAAAGCACCGGAGCAGCTGCCCGTTTCGGGCACGGCAATACCGCAGGCCCCTGCCGCAGCCGGGAACACTCCGGGGTCCCCGGTAAGTACTGCCACCATCCTTGCTGCGATCGGCGCTGCCCTGCTGGCTGTTGCAGGGACAAGGAAATAATCCCCCTCTTTTTCGTACAGGACCATCAAAACATATAATACCGGGTGATCCGAAATTGCATACTACCCTCAGGGGAACGACATGCGGGTCCCCCGGGCAGAGGTGGTCAGGAATGAAACGGGATGCATACTATAGAATCGCCATCATCATCGGCATGGTCGCGGTCATGTGCGGCACGGTGAGTGCTGGAGTAGGGATTAGTGTTCAGACGCAGGCAACGTCAGTCGGGGAATATCCGGTCTGCACCGCGCCGTGCGAGTGCATTTCAGAGAGTACTGCCGCGATACGGTGGGGTGCGGAGGGGTACGAGAAGTGCAGCAAGACCATCTGCGGTCAGGATAACGGCGGGGACGTCCAATACTACTGTGTCCACCAGGTAGGAGGTACCGTTGCAGCATCAGCAACCGCGATTGCGACCGGGACAATGACACCGAAAGCGAGCGCGGCGGCAACGGCAGCGGTGCAGGACACCATGGTGCAGGCACCGGGTACCTCCCTGGCGCTTCCGGGGACCCCATCCTCTACCTGGCCGGCTGCAGATGCTGTCCCGCAGAAAACGCCGGCGGGCATTTTCACCCTCTTTGCAGCGACTGGCGTCGCCCTGCTGGTGTCCCGTGGGATGCGCAGGAACTAGTCCTTTTTTTACCCGGCACGAATCCTGTAAAAAACCCAGGCACATTCGTGAGCTACTCCCCGCCGCCATGGTCTCCTCCCTTTGCCGTTGACGACGTACAACCGGTAACCTGACACCGATGATCGCACTGCTTCCTTACCCCCAAAGGGGAACTGGTGATGCACCGGCGGAGAACCCGGCGGGTCAGGAAAGGGATCCCACCGTATTCACCACCAGAAGAATGCCGGCGGCTGATGAAACCCACGGCATATCTTTATAGAGCGCTCCACAATCAATCCCCATGGAAAAGACTCAACAGCCC
>CAZCZK010000061.1:0-2117 GCA_964503195.1 uncultured Methanoregula sp. | reverse complement strand
CCCTTAAGGTAAAGCACGATCGCCCGATCTGCGAGAAATGCCAGGCATCCAGTATCAAAACCCGGCCAGACGGGAGTTATCGCTGCAACCGGTGCGGGTTCGATAGTGCAAAAGGCAAAAAGTGAGGGGAGAAGAGCCCGCCGGATCTTTTCTCTCCCGACCGGCTCGCCCCGTTTTTTCTGCTCTGGAGAACCGGGGAATGAACAACGGCTGTTCACCGCACCCATGATAACCGGAAAGAAGGTATTCTTTTATGCGGTCTTCCCCCCAGTGCCATGGCAGGGCACAGCGGTGCAGTGCGATGGTTTCAACAATGCCTGCAGTAACGGAGCCGCCCCGGGGGCTCCCTGCCATGGGCAACGGTGTTCATCGCAATAATTGAATGGGAATGAACACCCCTTCTTCACCCCGGTTTCATTTTTTTTCACCGGAAATCAAGAAACCCTGCGGCTCTTTCTGGCATGCCTGCGGGCCCATGCCGCTGCGGCATCCCCAAAAGGGATGTGAACTCTGACCTGAACGAAAAATCCTCATCTCCCTGGAACCAGTGCAGGTCAATGCGCCCCGTCCCCCGGCCGGGGACGCACCGGCTCACGAGGGGAGGCTTCATGTGCGAAAGAACGGTGTCCTCCGGAGCACTTTTTTGTTACGGGGTCACGAGCACATTCTCAAACCGGATGGTTACATCCCCGCTGCTGGTACCGGACGGCAGCGGGCAGGAGACCATGGTATCCGTCGTGACATGGCCGCCGCTCTTCAGGGTACCGAGGTAGACCGTTTTCCAGCAGATCTCGTGGCCGCCATAGTAGATGTCCGCCGATACCGTCACTTCCCGGGCGTCGGCATCCCCGACATTGAAGGCTTCGGTATGCACGATGAGCGGGACCGGGCCGGCCGTACTGCTGCCCACGCCCTCCGGATAGGTCCAGTACCCGTCTATATGGATCTCCGAAACGCCCCGCGGCAGGGGGGGTGTCATGGTCGGTTTAAAGGTCACCGGCATGGCTGTCACGGGAATGGCGGAGAGGGTGGCAGAGATGTTGACCATACTCCCGGGTTTGACCGTGACGGGGGCTGTCCAGCGGTCATACCCGTTTACCCGGATCTCAAGGTTATGGGTGCCGTCCGAGACGTCCGTGATCGTGGCCGGCGTTGTTCCGCGGTATTCATCGTCAAGATAGATCGCTGCTCCTGAGGGTGACGAGAGGATCCGGACGGATCCGGTCGACGGCGGGGTGGCCGGGGGACTGCTGCACCCGGCAAGGAAGATCCAGAGCACGACAAAACAGAGTGCGGTAATCCGTATGAGAGCTTGCCTCCGCTGCATGGGTACCGGTATGCAGGATGTTCACCTATATCCTTTGTGCATCCCCGTGATCACAGCAATAATACGCGGGCAGGGAGACCATGTATACAGGAACAACTCCCCCACCATGAGCGATCTCCTCGTCCTCTGCGCATTCGTTTCAGGTACCGTGTTTCTGATCACCCGCCAGCAATATGCGGCGATAGCCGGCTGGGCGTGTGTAGTCCTGAACCTCTGGTCGGAGCTGCCGGCATTGTTTGCGGAGCGCAATTTCCTGTACCCGGCGCTCGCCCTCCTCTCCCTACCCTTCCTTGCCATCACGGCAGAACGCCTCCTTCACGCGGATCCCGTTGTCTTCAGGCTCTCCCGCACCGCTGCGATCGCCACGGTCATCTACGTGCCCTTTGCGCTCGTTCCGGCCCTCCATGACACCCTTATATCGGTCGTTGTCTCCCTCGTCTTTGGGATCATCACCGCTCTCGGCCACCACCCGGAGCTCTTGGCGTGGGACATGATCGCCGAGAATGCATTTGCCACCGAGATCATCATCGGTTGCACGGGCATCCTGGCGATTGCCCTGATGCTCGGGATCGTGTTCGGGCAGGAGAACCTCTCCGGGCGGCAGGCCCTGCTCTCGTTCCTCCTGGTGGTCCCGGGCATCTTCCTCGCAAACCTCCTCCGGGTGGCTGTCGTCTTCATCGCGGTCTCGGATACGTGGTTTGCACGGTTCCCGGACCCCACGGGGACCGGTGATGCGAATTTCTTCTGGGCCCACAACGTGATCGCCGAAGGGCTTGCGCTGCTCTTCCTC
>CAZCZK010000060.1:5455-13588 GCA_964503195.1 uncultured Methanoregula sp. | reverse complement strand
AGAACGCAAAGACCGCTGGAGCCCGTCGCCATTCCGGGCTAGGCCACAACCCCGTGCTGCCGTACCGGGAGATACACCCCGTTCCGACTTTAATACAATCGCAGTGTATAAACTTAAGAGTTTTGCTGGTTCCGGGCAGCCATCATGCATCTCCCCCCTCCAGCTGTAAATCATCATGCATATAATAGTCCCGGACACACGTATGATGGAATGATTGAGGGCAGTTACACGTGCGGAACCTCAGCAGTTCCCCTGCTGGGGATGACCATTGGCGAGATGGTTGACAGTATCGCAACAAAATACCCGGACAACGAGGCGCTCGTCTCGGTCCACGACAATGTCCGCTGGACCTACCGGGAATTCCGGGAGCGGGTGAACCGGGTGGGACGGGCTCTCATGGGGCTTGGCGTGGAGAAGGGTGACCGGGTCGCAATATGGGCAATGAACCACGCGGATTGGATCGTAGTCCAGTTCGCGACTGCCAAAGTCGGCGCGATCATGGTAAACATCAATCCCTCATACCGTACCTACGAGCTCGAGTACGTGCTCAAGCAGGCCGAGATCTCGACACTCATTGTGCAGGGCCGGTTCAAGACTTCGGATTATGTGGGGATGTTTTATGAAGCCTGTCCCGAGGCCTACGAGGCCAAGCCCGGCAGGATCTCAAGCGAGAAGTTCCCTTTTTTGAAAAATGCGGTCTTCATGGGCGACATCCCGTACAACGGCATGTACACGTGGGAGGAATTCCTGGAAAAAGCGGACGAGATCACGATGGACGAACTCATCGAGCGGGGCGAAGTGCTCTCGTTCGATGACCCTGCCATCATCATGTACACGAGCGGCACCACGGGATTCCCGAAAGGGGTTGTCCTGACCCATCACAGCGTCCTGAACAACGGTTTCATCATCGGCGAAGGGATGGGCTTTACGGAGAAGGACCGTCTCTGCATCCCGGTGCCGTTCTACCACTGCTTCGGCATGGTCCTCTCGAACCTCGCCTCCGTTACTCACGGGGCGACGATGGTAGTGCCTTCTCCGGCATTCGATGCCCTTGAAGTACTGAAGACCGTTGAGAAGGAACACTGCACGGCCCTGAACGGCGTCCCTACGATGTTTATCGCGGAGCTCACCCATCCGGACTTCGCGAAATATGACCTCCGGACCCTCCGCACGGGGATCATGGCCGGGTCGCCCTGCCCTATTGAGGTGATGCGGGAGGTGAACATCCGCATGCACATGAGCGAGATCGTGATCGTGTACGGTCAGACCGAGACGAGCCCCGGCGTTACCATGACCACGACGAAAGATCCGGTCGAGCGCAGGGTTACCACGATCGGCCGGGCGTTCCCGCACACGGAGCTCAAGATCATCGACCCCAAGACCGGTAAGATCGTCCCGACCGGAGAGATCGGGGAGATCTGTGCCCGCGGCTACTGCGTTATGAAGTGTTATTACAACAATCCCTCGGCAACGCACGCAACGCTCGACAAAGACCACTGGAACCACACGGGCGACCTCGGGACACTGGACGAGGAGGGCTACTTCAAGATTGTCGGCCGGCTCAAGGACATGGTGATCCGGGGAGGAGAGAACATCTACCCCCGCGAGATCGAAGAGTACCTGCACCATCATGAAAAGATCGCCGATGTCTATGTTGTCGGAGTCCCGGACATCAAGTACGGGGAGGAACTCTGCGCATGGGTCAGGATGAAGCCCGGCCAGGCGATTACCGAGCAGGACGTGAAAGACTTCTGCAAGGGGAAGATCGCCAACTACAAGATTCCGCGGTATATCATGTTCGTTGATGACTTCCCGATCAACATCTCCGGCAAGATCCAGAAGTACAAGATGCGGGATGAGTCGATCAAGGTGCTCGGCCTTCACGAGGCAGCCAAGATCGAGACGGCATAATTTTTTTGGGGTACAATATCAGCTGAACCCGGGAGTTATCGCCCTGAAAGGATCCCCCCGGCACAAGGCGGATGTTTTTTTTCTCACGTGGCCCTCCAGAATTGCCGGCACGATTTCCTGGAATAGACACGAGGCTGTGATACCCCCGCAGCGTGTACGGATACCGGATAATGGTCCTGTGGATCACACACGGATCTTTCAGGTCAACCCGTACCAGCTGAACAGATCAAACCATTACCCTTTATTAAGATTCCCCGGGAATATAATCCGGTATGCAGTGTCCCGGCTGCGGTTACGAAGTGGATGACGCCTCTGTTTTCTGTCCGCATTGCCGCTTCCAGTTCTGGGAAACCGGGGATACGCCGGTTGTTCCCGCCACCACGGTTCCTGAACCATCCGTTCAGGACTCTGGATTTGACGAGAGCATTTTTGAAGAGGACCCAAACGGGTTACCGGCCGGGGGTAAACTGTGTCCAAACTGCGGTTACGTCGTGGATGACGCCTCCGTTTTCTGTCCGCATTGCCGCTTCCAGTTCCGTAACACCACTGATACACCGTTTGTTCCCTCCGCCACAATTCCTGACTCACCCGCTCAGGACACCGTGACCGGCAGGGGCACGTTCAAAACAAGAAAAAATGCGTTCTCGGCCAGGGAACTCAAAAAGCTGGAAGTCCAGCTGATGCAGCCTGCCTTTCTGGTTGTCCTGATACTATCGCTGTTCACCTATACGGTTATTTCAGCGGTTCCCTTCCTCCCGATTACTGTTGCCGGGCTTGACTTGGGCGTGTCAGGGATTATCAGCCTTGCCTCGGGGCTTCTCGGGGGTATCGTTTTTTACTTCCTGACACGGAGATCGCTTGTGAAATTCCGGTTCCGGTAGGAGCCCGGCGGCACCCGGGACCGGTCACGGCTTCTTCTTCATTTTTTTTATCCGTTCGGAAATACGCCCCCTGGCTGCTGCAGTTGCCACAGGATCCCGGTCAAGCGTCATGGTCAGAATATCACCCTCACGGCAACCGGGGGGAAGGAGCAGGACCGGCAGATGGAACTGCCCCCAGGGCTCATCCAGGGTCATCAGCACCGCGATCCCGCCCTCGATCCGGTCGATACTCACGTTCATGATGACCCCGTCCCCGATCTCCGGTCAACGATAGTCCCGCTCCCGTCCCGTACGATCGCCTCGTCCCCGCTGTTGCTCCAGAGAGGTTCCGTCCTTCCCATATAGAGGGACGTATCGTTCATCTCCCCGCTTCCGGTATAGACGGTCACCGAGCTGCCGGGCAGGAGGAGGAAGGCAGGGAAGCGGTACGGCTCATCGCTGGTCTGGTCACGCATCGTCCAGCCGGCCATGAGGACCGTCCCGTCCCCGCGGTTTTTGAGCCGGACCCACTCACCGTTCAGGTTCTCCCGGTCGTCCCCGGGCGCATTGAACTGCACGGCATCGATCTGCACGAACGAGGCATTGCCGATCTGGATGAGAGGAACTGATAGGGACGGGACAAGGACCGCGATAGCCGGGGGGATCGTGGGAAGAACCGGGACCGTGAGATTCGAAGGTATTGCCGGGAGATCCGCGATGGTGACTGCTGCTGACGGGGATGAGCTGATCGCTGAGCCCGGATTCACCGGGCTTGCGCCGGGGCCGGGAGAGGAACTCCCGGGGAGCCCCCCCTGCCCGTTTTCGGTAGTTACCGAGTAGGAGGTACCGTCACTCCGGATCAGGATGATCCCGTCGTGGTCAGTGCGGTAGAGTGCAGAGACCAATGCCGGCAGGGCCGCGAGCGTTTCCCGGTGGGGATAGCCATAGGGATTATCCGCTGCAAGAGAGATCACGGCTATTGTCGGGTGGACACGGGAAAGAAATGCTGCAGAGGTCGCATCGGCGCTCCCGTGGTGGGCAACTTTGAGGACCCCGGCCTGGGGTGAGTATATGGTTTTGAGGAGGGCCTGCTCAGCAACGGTGCCTGCATCGCCCGTGAACAGGAAACGGGTTGTCCCGTACGAGACCTTCAGGACGATGCTGTTGGCGTTCAGGTCACCTTCCAGCCGTTCTTTGGGGGGCGAGAGGACGAGGATACTCAAAGACGGGTCGAGGTCGATGGTCTGCCCCTGTTCTGCAACAAGAACAGGAATGTTCTTCCGGTCCACGGTATCAAGGAACTTTTCGTAGAGCGAGGATGTTGAAGGCAGGCCGGAGTCGAGCACCTTTCCAACCGGAAACCGGGCAAGAACGGCCTGCATCCCGCCAATGTGGTCTGAGTGGGGGTGGGTTGCGACCAGAAGATCGATGCGGGTGACCCCGAGGTCCTGCAAATACCCGACAACACGTTCTCCCTGGTCCACTTCACCGGCATCGATCAGGATGACCTTGTCTTTAAAGAGAATGACCGAAGAGTCGCCCTGCCCGACATCCAGAAAATATACCTGCAGGTCTCCCGTGGTGTTGGCACGGGGGGAAGGCCCGGTCCCTCCGGTCCCCGTGTCAGCGCATCCGGCAGACAGGATGCTGCTGATAAGGATGAGCAGGACAACGGCAGACAGGACCGCCCGTACCGGGAGGGGGGAGCGCATCAGAACCTCCTCAGGCTGACTGCGCCCGCCGTACCAAATCCTGCGCAGCCTGTGCTGCTTTCAGGAGAACCTGGTCCTCGCCCGGGACATGTCGTTCAAGCATCAGTACCCGGCCATCGCAGATCGTAGTCTCGACAACCCCTCCGCTGCAGGAATAGACAAGATTGGATGCTGCATTGTGCAGGGGGGTGTTACAGGCAGTGCGGGCAGTGACGAGGATGATATCCGCCGGTGTGCCCGAAAGAAGCGTCCCGGTAGTAAGACCAAGTCCCCGTGCACCGTTTGCTGTCGCCATCGCCAGTGCTTCGTGTGCAGGCAGGAGCGTGGGGTTGTTCCAGGAAAACTTCTGGAGCAGGGCCGCGGTCTTCACCTCCCCGAACAGGTCAAGGCTGTTATTTGAGGCGCAACCGTCCGTGCCAAGACTTACCTGTACACCTGCCCGTAAAAGCCAGGGGTACGGCAGAGCACGGTTGGTGGCAAGCTTCATGTTACTCGACGGATTATGCGATACAAAAACCCCGCGCTTTCCAAGCAGGCTGCACTCCGCTTCATCCAGCCAGCAGCAGTGGGCTGCAACCGTGCGGGGGGTCAGGATCCCGCAATCATCGAGATGAGCGGCAGGTCGTTTCCCGTGCCGGGCAAGGCAGTCGTTCACCTCCTTCTCGGTCTCGGCCAGGTGGATATGGATGCCAATCTTTTCCTGTGCAGCGAATTCCACACACCAGCGGAGGCCCTCGGGAGAGACCGTGTAGAGTGCATGCGGGCCCACCGCGGCCCTGATCCGGGGGTTTTCCAGCGAACGGATGTGGCTGACCAGGTTCTCCGTGGCTTTGCACTCAGCCTCCCGTTTCTCGGGACTGAAGAGGTCGATGAATCCGTACGAGAGGGTGGCACGGATACCGGCCTCGAGAGCAGCCCGGGCGGTTTCTTCCATCATGAAGTACATGTCGTTGAAGGCAACCGTACCGCTCTTTATCATCTCGAGGCAGGCCAGTCGCGTCCCCCAGTAGACGTCGTCGGGGGTCAGGTGTGCTTCGAGCGGCCAGATCTTCTGGCTGAGCCAGTCCTCTAGAACCATGTCGTCCGCATACCCCCGCAGAAGGCTCATGGCAGCATGGGTATGGGTGTTCACGAGCCCGGGAAGCGCAAGTGCCCCGTCCGCATCGATGATGAGGTCTGCTTCGCCCCGGTATTTCCTCCGGACCCCCTCACCGATCTCACCGATGATGCCGTTCTCGTCAACGAAAATATCCGCGATCCTGCCATCCACCCGCACATCCGCTATCAGGATCGCCTGCTGCTTCCCAAACATATCGTCCATTCCTCTCCTCGTTTAAGCCATCTGCCTGATGATCGTGTTCAGAATCTGAGCGGTCCGCTCCCGGTACTGCCGGGAGATCTCCAGCACCTCGTCCCACGTGAGGACACCGTCTGCAAGCCCGTTCGCGTAGTTGTCCACCGTGCAGAGGGCGGCAAACGGTATCGAGAGCTCACGGGCAAGCGTTGCTTCGGAGGCCAGGGTCATGCCAACGAGATCGGCAAACCGGGAGAGGACTGCAATCTCTGCAGGAGTCTCGAAACGCGGGCCCCGGGTCTGCACATAGGTTCCACCCAGCCGTGCTGCCGGGATGATCCGCCGCAGCTCCTGCGACAGGCCGGGCGACAGTTCCGGCATCACATGTTCTACGGCATGGTCATGGATGGACGGGATTTCGGCCAGGCTCACGTAATCCGTGGGTATGACCAGCGAGCCGGGCGTTATGTCATGGTTCAGGGACCCGGATGAGCCGAATGCAACGATACGGTCTACACCGGTAATGGCAAGAGCTGCCATGGTTGCCCGGAAATTGATCCGGTGGGGGGGAAGGTCCCGCTGGTGTCGCATCAGGAGTGCAACATCCCCGACAAAGAGTTCCGCATTCCCAAACGGGGTATCGACCTGCTTTTTTTCCAGTGCCGGGAGCGCGGTATAGAGGAGACTCGTCCCGCCGATGATCCCGAGCATCACGGCCACTCTCCGCAGGAACGGGGCCTGCCCGTAGCTACTCCTTTTTTGAACTGCTGCATGGGATCCCTCCTCTGCCAAGATGGTTGGCGGGAGCAGCACTAATAATTAGCGTATTTTGTAGCCCAGGTGGAGTAAACGTAAATGGAGGGGCAACCATACTTCCGGGTATGGGGACCTTTCTCACCGTCAGCGATGAGGCAATAAAGAACGGCGAATGCACGGATATTTATTTTATCCGGACGCAGGAAGCACTGGAGAACGACGGCATAAACCCGCAGGTTGTCATGGAAGTGACCGCAACGTCCCTGCCGGACCCGTGGGCGGTCTTCTGCGGGCTTGCCGATGTCATCACCCTCCTTGTAGGGATTCCGGTGACGGTCGATGCGATCCCGGAAGGCACCATCTTTTACCGCAATGAACCGGTGCTCCGCATTGCCGGGAAGTACCGGGATTTCTGCCGGTATGAAACGGCAATCCTCGGGTTCCTGTGCCACGCCTCCGGTATTGCCACTGCCGCTGCGCATATCCGGCTTGCGGCCGGTGACCGCCCGGTGTACTCCTTTGGTTCCCGGCGCCAGCACCCCGCGATCGCGACGATGATCGAGCGGGCTGCCTGGATTGGCGGCGTTGACGGCGGTTCCAACACCTGCGCACCGGAAGGGATGCCGGTGGTCGGGACGATGCCGCACGCTTTCGTGATGTGTTACAAGAAGCCCGAGGACGCGTGGCGGGCGTTCGACCGGAGCGCCCCGAAGTCCGTGCCGCGGATCATGCTCTGCGACACGTTCTGCGACGAGAAGTCCGAGTCCCTGCGGGCGGCAGAATGCGGGGCAACGGCGGTCCGCCTTGACACCCCCCGCTCCCGGCGCGGGAATATGCGGGCCATCATCGAAGAGGTGCGCTGGGAACTTGACTCCCACGGGCACCGGGACGTGAAGATATTCCTCTCGGGCGGGGTAACAAGGGAGGACGTGATAGAATACCGCGACTGCGTGGATGCCTTCGGTGTCGGGGGTGCAATCGCGAATGCGCCGGTGATCGACTTTGCCATGGACATTGTGGAGATTGAGGGGCGCCCGAAAGCAAAACGGGGGAAGCGGAGCGGGGTGAAGCAGGTGTATGCACAAGAGAACGGCGAACATCTCGTCCTTCCTGTTTCGCAGAAGGGACCGGAGGGGACAGAACCGCTCATCGAGACCTATATTGACAACGGCAGCGTAGTGCAGGATTCTTGGATGCAGGAGGCACGGAAGCGTGCGGGGCACGGTGCTTCCCTGCACCGGATACCCTGACGGGTACGCTCCTGCCCGCCCAAAAAAACTCACCAAAAGCCGGAAAGCCGACCTGCCGGTATTTACCATGTGAAAGCGTAACTGCGTTCCATGGAGGATCTGTCAGAACCACCCGGTCTGCTGCGGGTATGCCCCGCATGTAACAGCCGGATCGAGCCCGATCACACCTTCTGCGAGATCTGCGGCACAAAGATGCCGGAACTGCCAACCTGCCGGAACTGCGGTGCCCTGTTCATCGCCCCCGTGAAGTTCTGCGAACGGTGCGGGTCAAAGGTGATCCCCGGCGAGAACCCTGCGCCGGGTGCGGTTGAGACACCGGCAGCTGCCGGAAAGCCCGAACCCCCGGCTCC
>CAZCZK010000060.1:0-5355 GCA_964503195.1 uncultured Methanoregula sp. | reverse complement strand
TCCCAGGCAAGGGGCACTAGGTCAGATCCTTTTTTTGCACAAGGTTCATTATGTCAGGCAAAAGACCGTATCGCATGGAGAGTTATCATGTTCTGCGGTGAATGCGGCACACAAAACCCGGATACCAACCAGTTCTGTAAAAACTGCGGCAAACCTTTGAAAAAAACACCTATTGCAGGAATGGTTCCTCCCCACCCCCCGGCACAGACCTCACAACTTCCGGCTGCTGCAACCAGCGCCCCTATCCCGGTAACAAAACCGCCCCGCGACTGGCTGGGGATCGGGAGTATCTTCCTTGGGATCCTCGCATGGCTCATCATCCCCTACCTTCTCGGTTGTAGTGCGGTTATCCTCGCGATCATCGCGATCTATAAAAGAAAAAAAGAAAAAAATACTCTTTCAATTGCCGGAATTATCGGGATGGTTATCGCCGTTATTGCAATGTTGGTTAATTATTTCTATATAGTTATTTTTTAAAAAGTTTTTTCTTCTTAACCATCAGAAGCATTGCGCCGAGCAGAGCACCCACGACGATATACGCCGGAA
Source organism: uncultured Methanoregula sp. (assembly GCA_964503195.1). Lineage (GTDB taxonomy): Archaea > Halobacteriota > Methanomicrobia > Methanomicrobiales > Methanospirillaceae > Methanoregula. Next base: position 4,809 of record CAZCZK010000060.1, on the reverse strand, counting down.
GTGGGAGGAAGGTGTGAGTACGGAAAGCCAATGCTGCCTGGTCAACCTCTGCCTCATGTTTCTGCTCTCTTGCCTCATCTGCTGCAGTGGTATCTCCCTGGCTTTCCAGGAGTTTGATCTTTCCGTCCCATGCATCGAAGTTGAACCGGTTGTACTCGAGCGAGCGATCATACATGTCCACGGCAAACTTTTTGTCTTCCTCAACTGACGATCGGGAGAGGAGATCAGCGGACCTGAGATAGCACCGCGTAAGGGCGGCATCCTTTTCACCGGAGGTAAAAGATCCTTCCTCATATTTCCTGATGGCAAAGCTGTTGTGAACGAGGGCCACCTTATCAGCACCCGGGTATCCCGCCTGAACAAAAGTACTCGCCTTGTTCGATTCCGCTTCAAAGTCCTCCGCAGTGAACAGGATTTTTGAAGTAAACGGGCCTTGTGATACACCGAGTATTTCATTGGTAATATAACCGGGATCAATCGCATCAGCGAGACTGACCGTCACGGTATCAGGAAGGCCCGGATACCGTTCACTTTCGGCTGCGCTCACCGGAAACCAGATACCAACAGATAGTACGAACACCAGCAACCAGATTTGCCAGGGTCTCATAATTCAATAAGACTCTCCGTATCCTTAAATAAGTATCACCGGAGATGAGGTGTCTGCTGAAACCCTGTCGGTACGGCGCACCAGGATCGTCATCTGCCGTTGTTAAGACCTGGTGACGGTCATGAGGCGTCCGCTCATGGAGGGAAATTAAGATCCGTATCGCATGAGCTTGTATCTTTGTTCCATGTTCAGATCCGACAGGCCATAAACAATTCTTTTAACCTATGGCATCCAAGTAGTTTGGAGCGGGCTGGTAGATCAGTGGTAGATCGCTTCCTTGGCATGGAAGAGGCCGCGGGTTCAATTCCCGCCCAGTCCATCAAACTCTCAATTTTTTTTGATCATCACGTTTTTCCCGTCCCGTTTCCTTCTTCAGCACTCGTCATATCGCTCCAGGGGGTTCCCGCTCCGAAATCCCCCCGCCAAGGGGTGAAGTGAAACCATGCATCATCAGGAAGTACTTTTTTATCATGCCAGTATAACCACTCACATACCATGCGAATCCGCGACCTGATCCTGCCGGAAGACACGGTTTTTTTTACCCTGTTCAAGGGGATGGCAGAGAAAATCGCCGAAGCCTCCACCACGCTGAACGAGATCACCCACGAGCTTCCCCATGGTACTGAGAAGGGACACCGGGTGCGCCAGATTGAGCACCAGGGCGACGAGATAACGAGGAAGATCTACGAGCAGCTGAATGAGTCCCTCATCACCCCGCTCGAATCCGAGGAGATCGCCCGGCTTGCCCCGGCCTTCGATGATGTTCTTGACAAGATAGACTGGGTGACCCACCAGCTCTGCAATTACGGGATTCCCGAATCCAATGATGTCTTAAAGGAGTACTCCTACCTCATCGTCCTTGCAGGAACGGAGATATCCGAGGCCATAGAAAGCCTCTCAAGCCTGAAGAACCCCGATGACGTGAAAACCCATGCCATCGAGATCAGCCGGCTCTACAACCTTTCTACGGAGCTCCTGTCAAGGGCCATCCTTGAACTCTTCAAGACGCAGGATCTCCTGATGATCATCAAGCTCAAGGATATCTATGAAGGGTTCGCGAAGGTGATGGAGAAGTGCAATGACGTCGGACATGCCCTCATCGACATCGCGATGGCTCATTCATGACCGGCATGGAACCGATCATCCTCTTCGGTATCATCCTCGCCCTTGTGCTGAACTTCGTCAATGGTCTGAATGATGCCTCCCACTCGATCGCAACTGTTGTAGCGACGAAGGCACTTTCTCCCATAAAAGCAGTGTTCGCAACAGCCATCTGCAACCTGATCGGCCCGTTCCTTTTCACGACCGCTGTTGCAGCAACGATAGGCACCGCGATTATTTCCGGAAGCGGACTTACCGAGCTTTCCATCGTGGTTGCAATCGGAACTGCCATCATTCTGGTAGTTGTCGCAACCCGGGCCGGCATTCCCCTGTCCAGCAGCAACGCCATCGTCGGAGGACTGCTGGGGGCCGGTATCGCAGCCGGGGGGCTGCCCGCAGTCATCCTTCCCGAAACCGGTCTGGTCCTCGAGGTTATCGGCCTGGGGATAACCGGTGCCGTTGCAGGCAGCATCATGCTCGGCCTGTTTACGGCATCATTTCATGAGGACATCCGGCTCGGGGTCATCCTGGGCGCTCTCTGTGGGGCGGCATTGATCATCCCGGCCGAAATGCTCCTTGGCGCACTCAGGCTCACGGGCCTGCTGGCGATCGTCCTGTTCATCTTCATATCTCCCGTCATCGGCATGGTCGGTGCCTTCATCTTCGATGTCATCATCTCCCACCTGTTCCGCCATTCCCGCCAGGACCGTATGAAACGAATCTTCCAGCCGCTGCATGTGCTGGCATGCTTTATCCAGGCAACAGCGCACGGGGCAAACGACGGCCAACACGCGGTGGGGATTATTACCGCCCTCCTCGTCTCTTCGGGCGCACTGATGACCTTTGCGGTTCCTGCCTGGGTTATCCTTGCTTCGGCACTGGCGATCGGGATCGGTACCTGTTTTGGCGGGTGGGAGGTTGTTGACAGGATGGCAAGGGGAATTACGAAGATCCGCCCATACCAGGGGTTCTGCGCAGCGACGGCAAGCAGTGCAATCCTCGTTTCCGTGACACACTGGGGCATCCCGGTCTCCTCCACCCATGCCATCAACGGCGCGATCATCGGGGTCGGTGCGACCCGGGGAAGGAATGCGGTGCAGTGGCGGGTTGTCCGGGAGATGATGACAGCATGGATCATCACCATACCGCTCGCGATGGTCGTCGCCGGGTCAGGATATTTCCTGGTCGCATTTGCGATCTCGATGGTATAAAAGCCTGCACTCTTTCGCTATATTTTTAAGATGCACAAACCATTACCACTGGGTTTGTTATGGGCTTGCGGGAACTACTGATACCTCAGGACAAGGTTTTTTTTGACCTGTTTGAAAAGCAGGCGGGGAATGTAAAGGAAGCTGCCTGGCAGCTGGTCGCACTCACCGAGGACTTTTCCAATGTCAAGGAAAAGCGCCACGAGATCGAGAAACTCGAACACAAGGGGGATCTCACGACCCATGACATCTACCACCAGCTGAATACCACCTTCATAACCCCGCTGGACCCGGAGGAGATCTCCCGTCTCGCCGCAACCATGGACGATGTTCTGGACTTTATTGACGGCGCAACCGAAAAGATGCTCTATTATGGTATAGAATCCACCGATTCGCACATGGTCGAACTCGCAAAGCTGATCCACATGTCCACGGTCGAGTTAGAGAGTGCAGTCAGGAGTATCCGGTCGATCAAGGACCCCCGCTATATCGAGGAGCGCTGCATCGAGGTGAACCGGCTGGAGAACGTTGCCGACGATGTCCTTGCCCATGCGGTGACCGACCTCTTTAAAACGAATGACGCAATTGCGATCATCAAGTTCAAGGACATCTACGAGCACCTCGAGACCGCCACCGACCGGTGCGAGGATGTTGCAAACGTGCTCTCGGACATCGCGATACGGCACTCATGAACGTAAACCTGTGGATCCGTGAGAGACTGCCATGATAGAAGCAACGTGGGAACTGATTGTTTTCATCATCGGGATCGCGCTGGTCTTTGACTTCACCAACGGTTTCCACGACTCGGCCAATTCCATATCGACCGTGGTATCGACCAAGGTACTCTCTCCCCGCAACGCGGTTATGTTTGCTGCATTTTTCAACTTCATTGCTGCGTTCGGATTTGGGGTGGCCGTTGCCAGTACCATCAGTAAGATCATCCAGCTGGAAATTGTTGAGACGAGAATTATCCCTTATATAATCCTCGGGGCACTGATCGGTGCAATATCATGGAACCTCATCACGTGGTTATCCGGTCTTCCGACCTCCTCATCCCATGCCCTTATCGGAGGATTGACCGGTGCGGGAATTTCTGCAGCCGGGTTGACCGCCATAAAATGGTCCACGGTCGGGCAGGTAGCCCTTTTCATGGTCGTCTCCCCCCTGATCGGTCTTACCTGCGGGTTCCTCTTTATGGCAGCGATCCTCAACCTTACCCGGAACGCCAACAAACAATCCGCAGAAACGCATTTCAAGCGGCTCCAGCTCTTTTCCGCGGCTGCATACAGTTTCAGCCACGGTACAAATGACGCCCAGAAGACCATGGGGATCATCATACCGCTCCTCTTCTCAATCGGGTACTTCGGTGCATCCGTTGACCCGAACCACCTCCCGGTCCCGCTGTGGGTGATCCTTATCGCTCATGCGGCTATTGCACTCGGGACGCTCTCCGGGGGATGGCGTATCGTCAAGACCATGGGATACAAGATCACCAAGCTCCGCCCGGTCCACGGGTTTGCGGCCGAGACTGCAGGAGCCTCGACGATCATCGGGGCATCGGTTCTGGGTATCCCGGTCAGCACGACCCATATCATCTGCACGTCCATCATGGGTGTTGGGACAACCATGGGGACCAGTACCGTGAAATGGGGTGTTGCCCGGACCATCATGTGGGCCTGGATCCTGACCATCCCGGTCAGTGCCCTGATTGGCTACGTGACATTTGCCGTAATCCGCGTGATCATCGGGTATTAACCTCCGGAGCCATGAACCGGGGGGAGTCCCCCCTCTCAGGCCAGGTGGGGTACCTACCCGTTGCGGATCTTCTGGCAGGACATGACTGCTTTTTTGTATCAAATCCTGATTAAAAAAAATTCATCGCGACCATGACCC
>CAZCZK010000059.1:0-13803 GCA_964503195.1 uncultured Methanoregula sp. | reverse complement strand
GACCGGAGTATCACAGGTTTCTGGATGATCTCTCCAAAACCGGGTAAGGACTCCGATTCATCCCTTCACCCGGCCTTTTGCTTTTCCTGGTCCAAAAGGCCAGCACAGGGACCCGAGTCCGCATCCAGACGATGAAAATCCCTCATCCCTACGATGATTGCCAGGGGAAATTCCTGTTCGGGTATTTTGCATGCCCCCTCATGTCATAAAAAAACGATTTTTTCCAGACCAGCCAGTTCAGAGGCTCTTATAGGGCATCTGTTTGTCAATGACCTTGTAGGACACCCCCGACGCCATCTGCACCGTAACCTCGACGCGGTCGGTCCCGCTGGTCCCGGGGATCTCGACAGTGTCCCCCATCCTGGGTTTCGTAAGACCGTCCGTCAGAACGGTCCCGTCCGGGTGCGTGACACGGACATCCATCCGGGAAGTGTACACGAGCCCTTTGCCCCCGTCGAAGTGTGTGATGATGGTTGTTGAGTACATACCGGACTTTTCAACCGTAATCGAGAGCGGCCACTGGGGTGGCAGCGTGTCGGTAGGCCCGGGAATGACGGACGCCGGTGTTGTCGGAACCGGTGTCGGGAGTGTCGTCGGCACCGGTGTCGGAGCCGGCGTTGGTATCGGGGTAACAACGGGCTGTTCCGGATTTAGGCAGCCGGTACCGGCAAGAAGCACGGCAAGCACCAGCGCAAGAGAGAGAATGATCCGAAAATCCATGAAGGGATTCTTTTTCGGGAGTATTTGAGAATTCCGCTTGGGAAAAAACCCGCGTCCTGGTGGGGCAACGTTAACCATCATGTCCTCCAACAACCCCGGAACAGGAAATCAACAGGACGGGCGAAATACCTGATAACCTGAGCAGGGATATCGTACCTTTCGTAGTCGATTCCGTAAAGAATGACACCGGATTACAAGAGGGCCTTTCCGGCAGTGCACAAACAGTCATGGCGCGACATTCCCTTGCGGCAGGAACCATGGAAAATTTTTTGCCGGATGCATGAAATCCCATTTGTTCACGGTCCTGCCGATGAGATGTTGCTGCCAAATGGATAGGTAGAAAAGTCTGCTTTGGAGAACCCCTCTGTTCAAGGGATGATCGCCCCATTGCACTAACCCTGCCCCCCCTTTGTGGCTCAATCGCGTACAATACGATGCCCGGGCAGGACCTGAACGGGAAATTTCCCCCCGATAGAGTACAGGAAATACGGGCCAATCACAACCACGGAATGCCGTAGCGGCGGGGGGAGAGCCTCCATGAGCGGCAGAATGTATATCAAATGATTTCGCCAAAAAAGTGCATTGAACTAAGGTACTGGGGTGTCCCGATTATATTTCACTAAAATGCTACCCGGTATAATCTCATCGGAAGCCTTTTTTTCGTATTATGAGGGTTCCCCCTCTCTCCCCAAGAGGGGGAGGCTGCCCAAGGGGTGCGCCCCCTGACCCCCGTCGTAATCTCGAAAGGTTTCAAACAACATTCCTGCCCAGCGAGGCCCCGACGAGGCGGCCGAGCGACCCCCAAAGGGGTGGGCTTTCTCATATTCGTGATTATTCTGGGAAATCATTTCGGGATAGGACAATTGAACAAAGGTACTATGAGGATATTTCACGCTCGATACCTTGCGATGAATGCCGCCGCCACCAGAGGGACGCGCCCGCGGCGGGTCAATAACCGGAAGCATTGGTGAAAATACGGACCTGTCACGCCGTGCCGCGAGGGGCCCTGATGCGGGGAGCTCCCCCAGCTGCGATTTTCATGGTTCCGGTGTGAACGCAACGAAGTTCATGCCCGTTTCTCCAGAACAAAAAAAGTCTGGTGTATAAAAAAAAAGCAAAACCCGATCCCCCGTTGCAGCCTGTATCCAGACAGGCCTTTTTTGTCCGGAGGTTCTGTGCTGCCCCCTGGACTGATGACCGTTGTCTCATTTTTTTAAGGTATGGCCCCGGTCACAAAAAATCGAGGAAATGATCGAGCACGAGGATAATTCCCACAAGAATGCCAAGGAGGACCAGCACCGCTCCCCCGAATGAGAGGGGGATGAGCAGGACGATCCTCAACCGGGAGAGGATAAACCACAAGACAAGCGCAAGAACGATCAACACGAGGAGAACTGACAGAGCATCTTTTATGCGGTAATGCATGCTGTTGAATCTGGTTTTCCCTGACCATATATTTTCGTTCCAGGGGCAGCTGGCTCGCGAAAATCCGTTCCGATTTCCTGGTGCAGGGAATGCCGGTCCTGTATGGGTCCTCCTTTTTCCCGTGAGGTATGGTTGAGGAATTGTGCAGATCCCCGGTAAAAAATCCCGGCCAGGAGCGAGGACAAGCGATCCTGGATACCGGAGCACCCCTGACCACCAGTGCATTTTTAATATTTGTGAGGTTTCTACATTCATTGTGCACCGGGTATGAAAGAAACTGATGATACGGGGGATTCCAAAAAAATACCTGAAGATCTCATGATTGGTGAGAGTCCATCCGGTTGTGGCACAACTGAGCAGCGGAGTGCCGAGGAATGGAATACCCGTGGCCTTGACCTGTTCCGACGTGGAAAGATTCCGGAAGCAATTGATTCCTATACCAGGGCACTTGAAATAAATCCGGATTTTTTTCGTGCGTGGAACAACAAAGGCCGGGCCCTTGGTTGTCTGGGAAAAAACCTGGATGCAATCGGCTGTTTTAATACAGCACTATCCATCCATCGCAGATCTGCTGAGGCATGGTTCAACAAAGGATGTGTTTTCAAGAATCTCGGAAAGAGCTGGGAAGCCATCGGATGCTATGATAAAGCGCTCAGGATTGACCCGAAAGACGCGATCGTGTGGTTTCACAAAGGAAACACGCTTCATGCACTGGGAGAACTCCGGGATGCCCTTGAATGCTATGATAAAGCCATCGGGATAAACCCGCTCTTTGGTGATGCGTGGAACAATAAGGGATTCACTCTCGGAAATCTGGGAAAACAGGAAGAAGCACTAGACTGTTACGATAAGGTGCTTGCGATCAATCTCCACAATGACAAAGCATGGACCAACAGAGGAAATGCCTTTGCACATCTGGGAAAATACCAGGAGGCCATCGGTTGCTACGATAAAGCTATCGGGATAAACCCGGCATTTGACGATGCATGGAACAACAAGGGTATTGTCCTTGAAAAACTGGGAAAAAACGGGGAAGCACTGGGATGCTATGCTGAAGCCCTTGAAATCAACCCGGAATCTGATGATGTGTGGAACAACAAGGGTATTGTCCTTGAAAAACTGGGAAAAAACGGGGAAGCACTGGGATGCTTTGATAGAGTGCTCGGAATGAACCCAAGGAATACGACGGCGTGGCTCAACAAGGGAAGTGTACTTTTTCATCTTGGAAAACCCGATGAGGCAATCCGGTGTTACAACAGGGTTCTGGAGATAATCCCGCAATATGCGAGGGCATGGTATAATAAGGGAAATACCCTTTTTTCCCTGAATAAACCCGAAGAGGCACTGGCATGCTACAATGAAGCGCTCCACATAAACCCGCGGTATGCGAGGGCATGGCTGAATAAGGGCAATGCTCTTTTTTCCCTGAACAAACCCGGGGAGGCTCTGGGATGCTATGATAAAGCACTCCAGATAAAACCGGGGTATGCGAGGGCATGGCTGAATAAGGGCAATGCTCTTTTTTCCCTGAACAAACCCGGGGAGGCTCTGGGATGCTATGATAAAATACCACCAGCAGACCCGGTCTGTATCGATGCGTCTTTCAGCAGGGGGATCGCCCTGAAAGAACTGGGGAAACAGGAGGAAGCGATTGAATTCTTACAGCGGTTTATTGAACATGCCCCCCCGTCACATGCCTCACGTGTTGAACAGGCAAGGGAAATTATCGGTCAGTTGCGGTAATACCGGCAATCGCGGTGGGGGAACCGGAGAGAGGAGAAGGATCATGGGTATCCCGATCTCCCCGGGCTCCGGTTCCCCTCTTTTGGACCGTGAGCATATCTTCAGGAAAAAAGCAGGAGCGGGAGAGTAAAATCCTGACGGATCTCAAAGTCCGGCACCTCACCAAGAAACGGGTTGCTGATACCCGCACATAATCCGGGCGGGTCGTGGAGCACTGCAGCAGAAAAAAGGGATGTTCTTATCTGGCCATGTACAGACTGACTGCCTGGTCGATGTATTTTGCTCCTTCAGCCTGTTTTCCCATTTTTTTCAGGGTTATTCCTTTGTCGAACAGGGCGTCTGCATCTTCAGGATCAATTCCAAGGGCAATATCATAGGCTGAGATAGCTTTTTCATACAGCCCCTGGTTGTCACGGAGATTTCCGTGTTCCACACAATCGTGCTCCCTCTGCAACTGATGTAATTCCATCTCTTCCCCTCCGGGTCACCTGATGTGACCTGAACCTGACTCATTGGTATGGGGTTATATTTTTTTGCAAAGCAAGTCCGCACATCATCAATGCCGTGCAAAGAGATTTTCACCCGCTCCCTGCTTAAAAAGAATACCAAGGTGACCGGTTTTTCGTTCCTGGTTCCATGAAGAGGCTGCAAGGAGGCACCGGGCGGTGGCTGGGCAGGTGCCCCGTGATCGTTGTTCCTTAAGGTACCAGGCATTTGTTTACCTTGGTTCAGAGAGGGCACGGGTCCGGACCGGAAGCAAATGCATCGCTGTGATTTCACGCCTTTCGTCCCCCCACTGTGGTGGAAGAGCACCGTGCGGCACCTGCATCGTACAAACGGATTTTTCAGGCTGCCCGGCCGGCAGGATCATTATTAAGAAAATGAAGTCAATGATCAGACTGCACGTGATCATCATGACCGAAAAACCAGGACACTTTGAACAGGGACGGTGGGTTTTGGACAGCGAACCACCGGCCCCGCAGCCGGCAGCAGATGCCATAGATAAGCGACTCTCTGATGCGACGAGAGCGGTCATATCATCGGTCGATAACGTGATGACTGTAACCCGCGATCTGGTAACAACCGATGAGGGAAAGCAGTTCATTGACAAAACGATACAAGATACGCAGGTGCAGATCCGGCAAACCTTTGAGGAGATGGTCAGCCGGATAAGAGCTGAACTGGATAAAAAAATTAAACGGTAACCTCAGCACCGTTTACCCACCGCAGAAAAAAAACCCATCGCCTCCCGATCTCTCTCTTTTTCTCCTGAATCATGACGAGGCTCATCCTGAATTCCGGGATCGCGGCGAGGGCATGAGGGGCACCTGCCGGGAAGATGACCGTCTCCCCCGCCTTCAGGGGAAAACGTGTTCCCCGCAACATGGACCTCACACTCCCCAACGAGGATCGTTACGAGTGCATCAAAGGGCGGGTACGCCCGGGAAGCCCTTCGTTCTCATTGAACGAGGAGATGGTGACGCTCCCGCTCCTGCGGCGGATGACCATACGGCTCGCCACGGTGCCCCCGGCATAGTCCACGAGGTCCGGGAGACACTTGATGGTTCCTTTTTTACTTCCCCGGGCTTTTTATCCGGTTTTTCACCAGGTTCCCGAAGGGATTTTCGCCATCGCACTCACTCCCGGATCATAGTCAGCGTCATCTTGAACCGCTGGTGTGCCTGCACTGCGTGCGGTATGTTGGCCGGCAGGATGATCATCTCCCCGGTCCTGACCGTTGAAGGCTGTCCCGCTATGGACACTTCAGCCTCGCCATCCGACACCGTGAGGATGGCATCGTAGGGCGCTGAGTGTTCGGACAGCCCCTCACCGGCATCGAATGCAAACAGAGTGATAGTCCCCGTCTTTTTAAAGACGATCATCCGGCTTGCCACCGTCCCGTCCTGGTACTGGACGAGGTTGTTCGTTACAAGGACTTTCCCGACAAGCTCCTCGCGTTTCTGCTCAGCCATGGGTTTCTCTTCAGGTTCCGGGTGCGCCATAACAGTTCCTCTCTGGTGGGTACGTGCCAAGGGGATAATATGCATATCCCCCAATAACCCTGTTTATTCTCTCAGATTACCAGGCTCAGCCATGTCCAGTAAACCGCAACCTGGATGATCGTGAGCGGGACGCCAACCCGGGCAAATTCGAAAAAGGTCAGGGTCTCCCCGCTCTTCTCGGCGTTCTGGATGATGATGACGTTGCTCGCTGCGCCAAGGATCGTCAGGTTGCCGGCAAGCGTGCTCCCGGCGGCAAGCGCCATGAGCTGTGCTGTTGTCCCGCCGGTCTGCAGGATCATGGGCTGGAAGAGGGCCACAAAGGGGACGTTCGAGATGAACTGGCTGATGATGATGCTCGTCCCCATGATGAGCGGCACCGATGATATGGCGCTCCCGTCAACAAACGACTGGAAGAACCCGGTCTCCCAGACGCTTTCCATGAGGACGAACATGCCGGCGAAGAAGATGAGGGTCGGCCAGTCGATAGTCCGGAGAATGGAGAACCTGCGTTTGGAAAAGAGGAGGACCGGCGCTGCCGCACAGACCGCGATCAGGGGCAGGGTCACGGGCATCGTTGTGCCTGCGAACGTGGAGATGATATTCACCGCTGCGAGCACGAAGATGATCGCGAGCGAGCATTTTGTCAGGAAAAAGAGGGAATCGTCACACACAATCTCCGGTTCCTCCGACAGGGTCCGAACAGAAAATTCCCGGGGATAGTAAATCCGGAGGACAAGGAAGGCAGCGGCAAGGCTGATCAAGGTAGGGACAAGGAGCCAGACCGCGAAGGTCACAAACGGCGATCCCATGCCGGAGTCCACCGCCACGAGCAGGTTCTGCGGGTTCCCGATCGGGCTTGCCACGCTGCCGGTCGTGACTGCGATCGCAAGGGTGAGCAGCAGGAGTTTTCCGGAGATCTTCCATCGCGTGGCAAGGCCGAGCACGAGCGGGGTCCCGATGATGGCTACCGTATCGTTCATCAGGACGGCGGCGAGGATGCCCATGCCGAAGAGGATAAAGAGCACGACCTGGTCCGGGTTTTTCGCCCGCGAGAACAGGCTCCTGGCCATGCAGGAGAGGTACCCGCTGTCCACCATAGCCTCTCCGACAATGAACATCCCGAACAGGAAGACCATGACATCACTATTGATGGCGTGGAGGGCATCCGGCAGGGCTATCTGGCCGGTCAGCAGGACGGCAAGAGCCCCCCCGAGCATGATCTGCCAGATCTGGAGGGTGAACCTGCCCACCTGCCGCACTGCGATCAGCAGGAAGACAATGGCGAGGACGATGACTGCGATATACGTGGATCAGGGTTGGCGGTACCGGGTGATAGGTGTTGGGATGGGGTAAGATCTCTGGTCCGGTTCATGCCACCGGGTATTTTTGCCAGCGGGGACGGTGGAAGGATATAAGGAGCACAACTGACCCCGGGGAGGTGACGAGAAGGACGGGTAGTATTGTACTATCTGCGGGGGATCCCGTCAGCACTGAACCACGAACATGCTTTTTTTTTCGGGACGGTCGCTGCACGGTTTGAGAACACAAAACGGCTGGTCATTTGTGGGACCGTTCACCAGGTATGTCCCGCTTCCTGCGGAGGATGGGGGCCGGGTCGATGGTGTTGAGGCGACCTGGACCCGGGACTGACGTTTTTTGTGGTGCAGAGTCTCCGAAATACCTAATCCGGCAGGGCGGTCATGCGAATATTTCGCTCTTCCCAAAAGAGACACATGCCTTTTTTTAATAAACAGCGAAAACAGCACAGCAAGGAGAGAGAATTTATTGTATACTACTCCCAAGACTAGTACTGAAACTACCGGGTGAACTCCTGCCCGGACAGGTACATGGTGGTGTGATGGAACCCCTTTTGATGCCGGCTGATGCTCCTACTCTCTATATGAACCGGGAACTGAGCTGGATCCGGTTCAACCGGCATGTCCTGGACGAGGCCCGGGACGAGAGCCATCCCCTGCTTGAGCGGGTGAAGTTTCTTTCGATCTTTGCCAATAACCTTGATGAATTTTTCATGATCCGGGTCTCGGGTCTCCAGCGCCAGCTCGAAAAAGGTGTCATGAAATCCCCCCCGGATGGCATGACCCCGTCCCAGCAGATACAGGCAATCCGGCAGATGCTCATCCCGGAACTGGATACCTTCTACGATACCTGGCACCACGAGGTGCTGCCCCGGCTCGATGCGGCCGGCATCCACATCCATATGTATGCCGGACTCTCGGATGCCCAGAAGGCGGCTATGCACACCTTCTTTAAAAACGAGGTCTTTCCGGTCCTGACACCCCTTGCCTTCGACAGCGCACACCCGTTCCCTTTCATCTCCAACCTCTCCCTCAACCTTGCCATTGTCATCCGGGACCCGGTGAAGAAGGAGTATTTCGCCCGGGTCAAGGTGCCGACCAACCTGTTCCCGCGACTGGTCCGTATCCCCGGCACGGATCCGACTACCAAAGATACCGGCATCCACCTGGTCTATATCGAGGAGATCATTGCAGCCCACCTCGACCTGCTCTTCCCGGGAATGGACGTTGTCGCTTCCTTCCCGTTCCGGATCACCCGGGACGCCGACCTCGAGATCGAGGTCGATGAAGCATCGGACCTGTTGACAACGGTTGAGGAGATCATGGAGCAGCGTGCCCGGGGCAAGCCCGTCCGCATTGAGATGGAAAGTTCCATGCATGAGAACATCTGCCATATGCTCGAGAGGAAACTGGGGGTGACCTCGGATATGATCTACCGGGTCAGTCACCCGGTGGGGATGGCTGACCTGATGCAGCTGATGTCCCTCGATCGTCCCGATCTCAAGGATCCGCCATTTTCCCCGTCCGTTCCTGCAGAGTTGGGAGAGGACCGGGATATTTTTGCGGCAGTCCGAAGGCACGGTATCCTGCTCTACCATCCGTATGACAGTTTCACCCCGATGATAAACCTCCTCCGGCAGGCAGCCCTTGACCCGGATGTCCTCGCCATCAAGATCACCCTCTACCGCGTGGGCTCCAACTCCCCAATCGTGAGGGCCCTCCTGGAAGCCCGGGAGCACGGGAAGGCGGTGGCGGCCTTAATCGAGCTCAAGGCCCGGTTCGATGAAGAGAACAACATCGGCTGGGCGCGGGCACTGGAGCATGCGGGAGCCCACGTTGTGTACGGGGTTGTCGGCCTCAAGGTCCATGCAAAGCTCTGCATGATCGTCCGGAAGGAGAAGGACGGGATCCAGCGGTACGTGCACCTCGGGACCGGGAATTACAATGCCACGACCAGCCGTATCTATACCGATTTCGGATTCCTGACCACGGACCGGGTGATCGGCGAGGACGTTGCCAACCTCTTCAATTTCCTCACCGGGTTTGCCCGGATCGACCGGTACCAGAAACTGCTTGTCGCGCCGGTATCCCTGCGCGATGGCATTATCAGCCGCATTGACCGGGAGATCGAACGGCACCGCACGCACGGGGACGGCCACCTCATCTTCAAGATGAATGCCCTGGTCGATCCGCTCTGCATCATGGCCTTGTACCGGGCGTCCCGGGCCGGCGTGAAGGTTGAACTGCAGGTGCGGGGGATCTGCTGCCTGCGCCCGGGAGTGGCGGGCGCAAGCGAGAATATCACGGTCAGTTCGATTGTCGGCCGGTTCCTCGAGCATGCCCGGATCTATTATTTCCACAATGGCGGCGCTGAAGAGGTATTCCTTGGCAGTGCCGACCTGATGCCACGGAACCTTGACCGCCGGGTCGAGGTCCTCTTCCCAATTGAGGACCCCGTCATGCGGGACGTTATCACAAAAACGATCCTGCCGGTACAACTCCAGGATACCGTGAAACTCCGGTACATGCTGCCTGACGGGACCTATACCCGGGCCGGTTTCGGAGCGGGGAGTACACAAAAAAACGCGCAGTCGTGGCTGGTGGACAACCGTGGATCATGGCATGACCAGTCGCAGTAGCTCCGGTAACCCGCAGTCCGGGCTGTGCTGGTACGCGGTCCAGAAACTTCCTCCCCTTCTCGATGCGTTCAGTTCTGAGATTGCCGGTGTACAGGAGGCACAGGACATTGAGTATATCCACCGGATGCGGGTCGCATCCCGGAGGCTCCGGGCTGCACTCCCGTTGTTTTCAACGTGCTTTCCCGAAAAACAGTATACAAAGTGGATGCGGGAGCTCACCGGGATCACCCGCGCACTCGGGCAGGCACGGGACGCGGATGTCCAGATCGCCTGGCTTGAAAAATCCTTAAAAAGGCTCCGGAAAGAGGGAGATGCAGTGGCGGACAGGACAAAAACCGGCAATCCCTCCATGGAGCCCGCCCTCCGGTACCTGCTGCTGGACCTGCAGAAGAGACGCGGCAACCTCCAGAAGCGGGTGCTCTCAGCCCTTGCCGTGCTCGAAAAAAGCCGCGTGATTACCGGGATGCGGGATACTTTTAGTTCCATGAAGGTTGCGACCGGACCGGGCACGGGAAGACTGGCACTCCACGGCATCCCGCCCGTTGCCGCATCTCGCATCAGCAGGCGCCTTATGACGCTCCTCTCCTTTGAACCCTGGGTGAAGGACCCGGAAGCCGTAGCCGAGCACCATGCCACCCGGATCGCCGCGAAGAAGCTCCGGTACACCATGGAGGTCTATGGCCTCATCTACCGCCAGGGCTTGAAAAAACCCCTTTCCCGGGTCAAAAAACTCCAGGAGATCCTCGGCGATGTCCATGACTGTGATGTATGGATCGACCATATCACGCAGATCCTCCTGCGTGAACGGTCCCTTCTCCGTTCCGGAAAAAAGGCCGGACAGCCGGATACTGCAACGATCGCGAGCCTGAAGGAGGTCTTGAAGGACCGTGAGTCTGAAAGAAAGCGGCGGTACCGGCAGTTCGTGACCTCATGGTATGCATTTGGGCGGGCACATATCTGGGAGGATCTCAGGACAACCCTGGATGAAGGCAGGAAGGTCCGGTTCCGGCCCCGGTCACCGGCAGCGGAAGATGAGACCCGGGCTGCCGTGGACCTGCTTGCGCGGGAGTGCCCCGGGACACTGGACCACAGCCGGCAGGTTACCCGGCTTGCGCTCGGGCTCTTTGACGAACTGCAGTCCCTGCATGATCTCGGCCCGCGGGAACGCTTCCTCCTCGGATCTGCCGGCCTCCTCCACGACATCGGCTGGAAGGACGGCGATGCAGGGCACAACAAGCGGGGAGCAGACCAGGTGATTGCCGATGAGAGGCTCCCCTTCGACCTTGCCGAACGGGGTATTGTCGCCCTTCTGGTCCTCTCGCACCGGGGAAAAGTCCGCCTGGCGTCGCATCCGTATTTCCCGCTCCTGTCACCGGATATCCAGAAGAAGATCCGGATACTTGCAGCGATCCTCCGCGTTGCCGACGGGCTCGATTACCCGCACAGGGGATCGGTCACGGGTTTCACCTGCTCTGTACACCCTGACACCGTGATCTGCACGGTTTCCGGTACAGGAGATCTCAGCACAGAACGAGAACAGGCCTGCCATAAGGCAGATCTCTTCCGGCAGGTCTTTTACCATGACCTGGTTATCCTATGAAGTCACCAAAGGTCGGCAGGAACGGGCGGGTCGTCGCCTTTATCGACATCGGGACCAACTCGGTCCGGCTCCTCGTTGTTCGTCTCAACCCGAACCATTCCTACACGGTTCTGACCCGGCAGAAGCAGCAGGTGCGTCTCGGTGAGGGGGAATTCGAAGAGGAGACGATCCAGCCCGAGGCCGTGGAGAGGCTCCTTGTGGTTTCCCAGAGATTCGCCGACCTGGCCCGGACATTTGCTGCCGAGGAGTTTGTCGCTGTCGCCACCTCGGCCTTACGGGAAGCCGTTAACCAGGCAGAGATCCTCCACCAGCTCCGGCAGGTGACGCAGATCGATGTCCGGGTCATTTCCGGCCAGGAAGAGGCACGCCTGATCTACCTTGGTGTTGCCGGTGGTATCCAGAGCGGGGACCGCCAGATTTTTTTCATTGATATCGGCGGGGGGAGCACGGAGGTTGCCGTGGGCGATATGCGGACCTACCAGTTCCTCGACAGTTTCCGGCTTGGTGCAATCCGGCTCTCCAACCTCTATTTTCCCGCCGGGAATACGGGCCCGGTCACAAAGGACCAGTACAAGCGGGTCCAGCACCACATCCGAAATACCGTGATCCATTCCATGAAGAAGGTCCGGGCCCTGGAACCGGCAGCCGCGCTCGGGAGTTCCGGCACCATCATGAACCTTGCCGAGATTGCCCAGAAGGCCCTCCGCGGGGGGGGAAGTGCAGGGTATCCTGTCCTCTCCCTCCGCGACCTGCAGAAGGTTATAGGGCTGCTCTGTTCCCTGCCGATTGAACAGCGGAGGAAAGTACCGGGGATGAACCCGGAGCGGGCAGACATCATCATAGTGGGGGCAGCAATTCTCGAAACGTTCATGAAAGAACTGAAGATCGGGTCCATCACGACCACCGGCCGGGGCCTCCAGGACGGCCTGCTCGCCGATTACCTCTCGCGGATGGATTCATTCCCCCTCCTCGGGGAGTTGTCGATACGGCAGCGCAGCGTCCTGCAGCTCGGGAGATCCTGCGGGATCAATGAGGTCCATGCCCGAACCGTTACGAGCCTGGTGCTGGAACTGTTTGATTCAGGACAGGAGCAGCACCTCCACAGCCTGGGGGATTCTGAACGCGAACTCGTGGAATATGCCACGTTCCTCCACGATATCGGTTCATTCATCTCCTATACCAATCACCATGCGCATTCGTATTATATCATCAGGAACTCCGAACTGCTCGGGTTCGACCAGAACGAGATCGCCTTTATGGCCAATATTGCCCGGTTTCACCGGAAAAAGGCGCCGAGAAGGAAGGATCCCGAAGTGATGGAACTCGGGTCCGGCGACCAGGATGCACTGCGGATCCTTTCCACCTTCATCCGCCTCGGTGAAAGCCTGGACCGGAGCCATGCCGCCCTCATCCGGCACGTCAAGTTCTCCCATGCTGACAGAGACGGTGTACACCTGGAGATCCTGGCGCGGGGCGACTGCCAGCTTGAGATGTGGGGGATCGAGGCCGAGAAGAAAGCCTTTGAGCGGGTGTTCGGTAAACAGCTGGTGATTGAGCAGGTGCAGACCGGATAAAACCACAGGGGATGGCGCTCAATCGGGTTTCCCGGGCGATGTCCCGTTGGTGGCGCGAATGGATTCCCCTTGTTTCCCATCAGGAGATCACCCCTTTTTACCGAGAGGAAAAAATCCCGCAGGAAACCATTCTCCCTGGTAATACCCGCCGCTTATTATTCCGGTTCTTTTCCTCCACCTGCTTCCTGGCGCCCGGACTGCCCTAATACCGATAATGGAGGACGCACGATACTCACCTGTTCTCAATAGTTACCGTGCAACAATGCTGAGTTTACCGAAATGACGGTATTTTCTTTTTCACCTATTCCCTGTTCTTTCAACCGGTGATGGCGATCTTCCCTGGCGTGAATAGATGAAATACTATCTTCGGGTCGGAAATCCGGCTGACACGCGAGGGAAAGGCCTCGGGTTCATACTCACCCCTCTCATGGTCCCTCAATACTATCATAACAGCAACGGAAACAACGGGTATCGGTCTGCCAACGGGGGATTGGTTGCACAGAAGATGGCTTTATCCGGGAAAAACTGTTTTTTTCGGGAGTAAAAACCCGCAATGAAAAATCCTGATGTTCCCTTTTTTTTATACCCGCAGTCACCCCCGGTTCTTTGCGTGGTGAGGTGTGATCTCGTCTTCCACGAGAAGGTTAATCACCGTCTCGGAGATGTCCCCGGCATATTCTCCCGCCCGGCGGATACTTTCCGATATATATGCAATGTTGAGCGCGATGAGGCGTCGGGAATTGCCATCGAGAGGTTGTCTGCAAAGCGGATGCAGCGGGGTAT
>CAZCZK010000058.1:0-14121 GCA_964503195.1 uncultured Methanoregula sp. | reverse complement strand
TCTGGATCTACCGGTGCTTGCGGCAAATATCAAGGATGCAGAATATAACAAGAAACGATTCCCCGGGGTTGTGCTCCGCATGCAGGATCCCAAGATCGCTGCCCTTGTGTTCGGGTCCGGCAAAGTTGTCCTGACGGGGGCCAAAAGCATTGACAGCCTGAGCAAGGGGTTGGAAATCCTTGGCGCACTTCTTCGAAAACAGGGTATAGATATCCCAAAAAAACTGGAATATAAGATCCAGAACATCGTTACCTCTGCAGATCTTGCTACCCCTATAAACCTCAACAAGATTGCTGTCGGATTCAATCTCGACAAGATAGAGTACGAACCGGAACAATTTCCCGGGCTTGTCTATCGCCTTGATGATCCCAAAGTGGTGGTACTGCTCTTTGGCTCTGGCAAGCTGATAATCACCGGCGGAAAAGTATCGGAAGATGCCAGGAGAGCGGTTGTCAAGATCCTTGCCGATCTCCGCAGTCTTGGTTTAATGTAATTTAATAAAAAAATTTTAACATTATCATCTTGTAAAGCATTTTTCATGCAACACACAGATCATTTTTCTGAATTCGCAGGATGATATATATAAAATCATCGAGCATTGCCAAACAATAAGAGGCGCTATATATCATTGATATGATAATTACTCAAGTAACATTTCAATGAAATAGTGTGGATGTGAATGGATGAGAACGGAAAATGTCATGTATTTCACCGAGAAAGAAGAAGAGTTCGCGAATCTTCTTATCGAGATTGGAACGAAGCGCAATGTTGCAAAAGTGCTGGTGTTCCTCGCAAACACGCCTGAGGCTACCTCCCGCGCCATAGAACGCGGTACTGACCTGCGCCAGCCGGAAGTCAGCATTGCCATGCGTTACCTGATTGACCAGGACTGGATAACCAGCAGGGAGAGCAAGGCAGAGAGCAAAGGCCGCCCGGTCAAGATCTATGAACTTGCAAGGCCGATCCATGAAATCATGGACAGCATCGAGAAAGAGAAGAAGAAAGAGGCGAACAACCAGCTCGCCCTTGTCCAGAAATTACGCGATTATATCCGCTGAAGAGAGTATCCTTACTTTTTTCTGGCCACCGACAATCACGGTGGTCTTTTTTGTGAATCCGCAGAAGAGCCCGCTTTCGACAATCCCCGCAATTGAGGCGAGCCTTGCCTCCAGGTTTTCCGGATTCCCGATAGCGGTGAACCTGCAGTCAACAATAAAATTCCCGTTGTCCGTGATGACCGGGCCGTCCTTCCTGACCGCTTCGCGGATGACCGGAACCGCCCCGATCCCGTGGAGTTCCCGCTGCACCGGCATGACTGCAAAGGGGATGACCTCAACCGGCACTGCGGCAGCACCAAGTTTTTTTACCAGCTTCTGTTCATCGACAACCACGACAAAGTGCGATGCAGCTGCTGCCACGCACTTCTCCCGCAGGAGGGCCGCCCCCCTCCCCTTGATGAGCCGGAGCTTCGGATCAACTTCATCCGCCCCGTCAACAGCGATATCGATCACCGGGTTATCATCAAGGGTCGTGAGCGGGATGTGTGCTTCCCTGGCCCGGAGAGCTGTCTGGAACGATGTCGGGACAGCGGTGACCTTCAGACCGTCTCTCACTCGTTCAGAGAGCCGTTCTATCATGAAATAAACCGTGGAACCGGTACCCAGCCCGACCACCATCCCCGGCTCTATCATATCCGCAGCATGGTACCCAGCCGCACGTTTGGCCTGCCCGATTGCTTCTGCCTTCTTATCCATTACCGGATATTTTACCGCCCGCAGTTAATTAAAACTGGTGATTTATCTGCGGGAAAAAGAACCAGAGCGTTATGAAAATATCGTTCTTGTTGTCTGGCATGCCCGGTAAGCCGTACAGTCGAGGGTGATAGGTGTTATGGAGATATTGCCTTTCCGGATGGCATGGACATCGGTGCCATCCTCGGCATCCTCGACAAGCGGCCCGTTGATCCAGAAGTAGGGGCGTCCCCGCGGGTCAAGACGTTTCTCGACACCCGTGTGGAAGAGTTTATGGGCGAGGCGGGTTACTTCATACCCCCCTCTCACCGTTGAGGGGATATTGACATTGATGACATCGGTATCCGGGCAGAACCCGTGCAGGAGGACGCGCTCCACCACGTCCCGCACAATGTTCTTTGCTGCATCAAAATTCTGGGCATTTTCCCGGGGATCATCGAATTTGTCGCCCTGGTCCTCGACCTGCAGGCTGAACGCGATCGCTTTTGTTCCCTGATTGGAGGCTTCGAGCGCCGCTCCGACCGTGCCGGAGGTCATGATGGACTCTGTCGAGAGGTTCTCGCCGATATTAATCCCGCTCACCACCATCGCAGGTTT
Organism: uncultured Methanoregula sp.; assembly: GCA_964503195.1. GTDB lineage: Archaea > Halobacteriota > Methanomicrobia > Methanomicrobiales > Methanospirillaceae > Methanoregula. The sequence goes on along the minus strand of CAZCZK010000058.1, from coordinate 11,773 downwards.
CAGTTTCAGGGCAAAAAGTCCGATGATAACGGCGTCGGTGGGCTTTCCAGCTACCGCCCAGGCTCTCTCACCGTTCATCACAATCTGCGTTGCCCGGAGGGGTTCAAAGATGGAGATCGACCTCCCGACAGCGCTCTGCTGGGTGGCGGGGGCAACAACCGTTACGTCAGCGATGGACTTCAGCGCATCATACGCGGCCCAGAGCCCGATGGAACTCACGCCGTCATCATTTGTCAGCAGGATTGAAGGTCTCATGTTCACTAGCTATTCTACCCGTCTCCCCAATAATTCACCGATCGGATAGGGTAATTTTGCATGGCAGCATACATAGCAGGAGATGAAAGTCCTGCTCGCAGAATATTCGGCCGTGCATGACCCGGTACTTGCCCGTGAGGGCAGGGCAATGCTCGATGTGCTCACGACAAGTTTTGAGCGGTGCGGTCACGATGTCGTTCTCCCGGATGACGGCGATTTTGCTGCCGAAATCGAAAAGATCGCCCCCTCGTGCGATATGGGCCTCGTGATTGCACCCGACCACCTGTTGTCCCGGTTCACCATGCTCCTCGAACAGCACACGCACAACCTCGGCTGCGGGTTCATGAGCGTAGCGCTCTGTGCGAACAAGGTGCAGACCCGGAGGATCCTCAGCCAGCACGGTATTTCCATTCCGGGGGAACCCGGGAAGGGAAAAAAGGTTATCAAACCGGTCAAAGGGTGCGGGGCACAGGGGGTCCGGCTCTCTGAAGAAGATCCCGGTGAGGATGAGTTTGCCGAACAGTATATCGATGGCGAAAACTTCTCCGTGAGTATCATCCCGAACCGGGTCATCGGGGATGCATGCCTCTATTTTTCCGGTGCCCCCCCGCTCGTCCTTGCGGTAAACCGGCAGCAGATCAGGATTGATCCGGACGGAACATTCCATTACCTGGGGGGAGAAACGCCGGTCCACCCCCCCCGTGAAGCGGAGATCACCGCCACCGCCCGGAAGGTAGTGGAGGTCCTCGGGTGCCAGGGATACTGTGGTGTTGATCTGGTTGTAGCCGACAAGGTTTACGTTGTGGACGTCAACCCGAGGATAACGACCAGCCTTGTTGGTATTGCAGCCTGTATGGATGAGGAGATCGCGGACCTCCTCATCGCTGCATCAAAGGGAGAGGGGCGAGCCAGTGTCACGCTCCATGGCAGGGTACGGTTTGACACGAACGGAACGGTAACCCGCCTATGATCGGGATCGATGTCGGGGGGGCAAACCTCAAGATCGTGAACGATGCGGGCGTCCATATCCATTACTGTCCGCTCTGGGAGAGATCATCCCTTGCAAAACTGCTCCGGCAGCATGCAACGAGCGATCAGGATCCTGCCGCAGTGGTGATGAGCGGGGAGCTTGCCGATTGTTTTGAAAACAAGATTGAAGGGATATCGTACATAGTTGATGAAGTCAGGAAGGTCTTTCCCCGTGCCCGGTTTTACGGAACAGATGCACGGTTCCACACCAGCGCTGTGCCGGAACTTGCCGCAGCCAACTGGCTTGCCTCTGCCGATTATCTTCGTGCCCGGCACCCGGATGCCGTCCTCCTCGATATCGGCAGCACGACGGCAGATATCATACCCCTGAACCGGTTCGACAGTCTCCACGGTATGACTGACACAAAAAGGCTGCAGTCAGGGTACCTCCTCTATACCGGCATGCTCCGCACCAGCGTAGCGACGCTCCTTCGCTCCGTGGACCTTGCCGGAACACCCACGCCCGTGAGCACCGAGTATTTCGCCACGAGCGCCGACGTTCACCTCGTCCTCGGGCACATCACACCTGACCTCTACACCTGCGATACTCCCGATCGGCAAGAGAAAACCTGTGCGGCATCCCTGCGCAGGCTTGCCCGCGTCGTCTGTGCCGACCTTGATGAGATCGGGACTGAAGGTGCAGAAGGGATCGCAGAGCAGTTCTGGGCTGTCCAGCACGACATGGTATGCAGCCAGACCAAAAAGATCGCACACTCTTCCCGGGCAAAGGAGATCATCGTTGCCGGTATCGGTGCCCCGCTGTTTTCCCGGGTACTTGATGCTATGGACCTGACCCGTGAACTCGGGCCGGCTGCGGATGCCCTGCCGGCATTTGCGGTCCGGGAATTGGCACACGTGAGGAAGACCTCCCCTCATATCCACAGACCTGAAGATGTTGTATGAAATCCTGGAAACTCAGCGTACTCCTGCTGGCTGGATCCCTCATCGTGAGCGTCCTCTTCTGGATGGCCGGGCTCCCGTTCTTCTTTCTCTTCCTGTTCATCCCGCTCCTCCCGTTTCTCTCCCGTCAAAAAGCGATCCGGCGCTGCCCCGCCTGCGGCTGGGAGACCCCTGGCAGCGAGGGTTTTTGCCCCTATGATGCAACGCCGCTTGAGCCTGTCGAACCTGACCGGATGTGACACCGGAGAGACCATCAGGTCTCCGGCTTTTGTTCATCCAGAACGGGTGAGACGGGGATTTCCTTTCATAACTATTTCTCCTGTTCTGAATCCCGTCGCTCCTGCAGGGTTTCAGACAGCGGACGGATACCCGGCTTCACTTGGTTGTTTTATACCATCTCCTCCAGTCCTGCCGGCACCGTGTTCCTCATCCCGGGACGCAATAAAGGGCAATTCCCGTCTCCCCGGTAGTTATCGGAATCCCGGGCATCCTTCCGTCGGAAAGTGTTATGGCGGTGGACATTTTGGGGTACCTGGAGAGGCCGTCACCCTGTCCACCGCTCCCGGAACCCGCACGGTGGCCCGCAGTGCACGCCGGAGCAGGGAGAAATGGGGAGAGCAGGGGATTCACCCCTTTTCAGGGGGATAGCGGGACCCCCCCGGCTGGCGGGTGTGGCTCCGTCACGTTCTGAAGCGTTCAGTGGAGAACGCTGACAATACCATTCTGTTCTCTGGGCCAGACTACCCGCACAACCCCTGGGAGGAAACCCATGAAATAATTCTGAGCCGGATCGAAGAAGAGCATCCTCAGCAGACCCGTGGTACCGGGTCACCCATCGGGGGCTCGATAAACCGTTCGCCACCGATCTTCGTTTCCATAATCACGTGAGCCCCTTTGGTTACCGTACCAACAATCGCAGCATCTTTCCCGTAGATATTGGCGTGCAGGGCAGCCAGGACTGCGTCAGCACAGCAGGCTGGCACTCCCATGACGACCTTCCCCTCATTCGCCACTTCCAGCGGGTCGATCCCGAGCATGCCGGCAGCGCTCCGGACATTTTTACGGACAGGAATCGTCTCTTCCTGTACCCGGACGCAGACCCCGCTCTTCTTCGCCATCTCATTGATTGCGCTCGCAAACCCGCCCCGCGTGGGATCCTTCATCGCATGGACTGTCCCTGCGTCCAGCACTTTTTCAACCATACCCCAGAGCGGTGCAACATCCGATTGTATCTGCTCCCCCAGGTCGAATCCTTCACGGTGGGCCATGATAGCGAGCCCGTGATCGCCCAGCGTTCCGGAAACAATGATGACGTCCCCGGGCACAAGGCCGTTGTCGCGGACAATAATCTTGGCGATACCGATACCGGCCGTGTTGATGGCAATCCCGTCCAGCGCACCCCGCTCCATCACCTTGGTATCCCCCGTGACAAGATTTGCACCCGCCTCTCCCAGGGCATCATCCATAGAGGAGACGATTCGTGCAAGGTCGTCTGTCTCAAACCCCTCTTCGATGATCATACCGCAGGAGAGGGCCAGTGGTTTACCCCCCATCATTGCGAGGTCGTTGATAGTTCCGCATACGGCGATCCTCCCGATATCCCCCCCGGGAAAAAAGATGGGGCGGACAACATGGGAATCCGTAGTAAAGACCAGGTTCTCCCCCATGAACGGGATGACAGCGCCATCGTCCATTGCCTCGAGCCCGATTCCTCCGGCGTTATTGTGTCGGAACCTGGTGAGCGTCTGGAGGAGTTCCCCCATTACTTCACCACCGGCGCCGTGCATCATGGTCACTTTCATTTAATCATCTACCTCGATTTCCACGTTCGTAACAACAATCTCCCTGCCTTTTACCAGTTCCGGCAGCGCTCCGCACTTCGGGCAGATGTAGACCTCGTCCCCCTGATAACCGCAGGGACACCGTGTCTTGGGATCGGTCTCGTGGCATTCAAGAACTGCTCCAACGAACAGCGGGTCCTCCTCTTTGATGATATCGAAAAGGAATACAACCTGCTCCGGATTCACCATCGCCATTTTTCCCACCTCAACCGAGACCTTTTTTACCTTGGTAGCGTGGTGTTCCCGTGCGGCCGTGCGTGCGGTGGCATACAGGTCATACGCAATGGAGTACTCATGCATCAGGAATCCAGTGCCTCATACACTTGTCTGAAAATGTCCCGGGTCTCAAGGCCCTCTTCCCGGGAGAGACGCTGGATGGCAAATCCCACGTGCACCAGCACGAACTCTCCCACCTTCACATCCACCAGATCGAGCCTGACTTCCTGCCGGAGATCGCCATAATCGACAAGTCCGATATTTCCCTGTTTTATTTCAATGACTTCGGCCGGCACTGCAACGCACATGAAGAATTCCCCGTGATAGATCCTGTCATAGATTATGCGTGGTTCAACCACATAAAAACAGTGATGGGGATAAGGTCAGAGTGCATCACCGTGATTTGACGGGGAGAAAAGCATCGGCAACCAATAGTTGTGATCTCTCGGCAGACGGGTGTCTGTAGAAAAATCCTGAGGCATTCATCCCGGGATTCTCACCCCGGGTCGAACATTGACTTCCCGAAGGGTCTTCCCGTGCCGGCGGGCGATTGGTGTTTTATTCTGGCCGTCCGGTCTGGCAGGGCTTCAAAAACGATATGAAGGTGGAACACTCTTCATGAGATAGACCGGTGATTTAATTTTTTTTTGCTCTGGAGAGACGGACATGAACACAACGTTCACAATCGGAGCATGAAGATCGCAGGTACGAGGGCTATCCGCCTCAGGCCCCCTCGCAAGGCACGGCGGGGCGTAGAGAGTGTTTTTTAAACCTGCTCCTGGTTCTTGACCCGCCGCGGGGGCGTCCCTTTCTTGGGCGGGGGCGTTCATCGCGGGCTCATGGCGAATTAGCGATGCCCTGGTAGTACCTGGACGGGGAATTTCTTCCCGATTATGAACAGGAAATACGGTCCAATCGCAACCGGGGGATGCCACAGCGGCGGGGGCAGAGCCCCCAAGAGGGTTATAATGAATAGCAAATGATTTTCAGCAGAGCAGGATTCCTGAAGGATTTCCCCCAGAGCATTTTTCCTGTTCACGACTACCCGATATCATTCGCAGCTTTCATACGCCTCACGACGTCAGAGGCATACAAAAGGGTTTTTCCTGGGACAGCACGAATTCCCATTCCTGTTTGCACCCGCAGGTTATATCGAGCAGGGCAGAGACCAGATCGCGATCAGCATTGAGGGAAAAATCCCGGATCCCTTTGACAATATCCGCGTCGCAGGTTCCGCAGTTATGGGGCCCGCGTTTCTGCCCCCCGCCAAGGGGATCGCAGGTCACATGGACCGGGGCAGACGCGAGCAGGGTGAGCACGCTCCAGAGATAGGGCGGGCGGTATGCCCCGCGTTTCCAGTAATACTCGAGCTCGGTGTTCCGCTGGACCGTGCAGGGATTCATGGAGAGCATCTCTGCATAGGGAACGGTATCTGCCAGAGAAGTTTTCATATCAGCAACCGCTTCGCATTCTGTCAAAAAGAGCGGCTTGAAGAGCAGGTAGGCTTTCACCCCGGCCCCGGCTTTATGAGCCCGCTGTGCTGCATCCTTGAAGTCCTCAAAGGTGAATCCCTTGTTGATGCATTTTTCCCGGATGGCATCGTTACTTGTTTCCAGGCCTATGGCACAGTACAGCGGGGTCTTCCAGCTGCCATTATCCAGGGTTTCGATAAACGGGCCAATCACCTCATCCCGAACAAACTCCGGCCGGGTCTCTGCAATCACCAGTTTGCCCCGGAATGCCGAGGCGACATCGGTCAGGAAAGACGGGGGGATTTCCCTTGGATCAAAAAAACTTCCTGAGGTAAAGATCTTGACCATCTGGTATTCTGCCGGGTCGTACGCGTCCATCACCCATGCAAGCTGGGCTTTGAGATGCCTGAGCAGGGCATCGCAGGACTCTGCCGTATAGCGCTCGTGGCGGTAACTGCACATGCGGCACGCCGACCACGTGCAGCCGCCGCTTCTGATAATGATTGTTAAACACTCAACCAATGCGTTTTCGTACCGTTCTTTTCCCCGCCAGGACGCCAGGGGTTTTTCCAGACTGTCAGAAATCATTAACATCCTAATAGTTGAACTGATATAGATGAAAAAGGTCGTCCTGCTGGTGATGGGACTGCTCTTTTTAACGGTTACTACCATTGCCTACCAGGTGAATATTGATGCTCCTGAGACCCTGACGCTAGGAAAACCGCTCGTCGTAACCGGTGTGACAACGTTTCCTCCCGGTATGGCGGTGGATGTTGTCCTGTATTATCAGCTGACAACAACGACGGAAATTAAACGTCAGGTCGTTGGCGTAAAACCGGATAAGACGTTCAAGGTGGTGTTTGATACCACCGGTCTGAAGACCGGGACCTACAAGGTTGAGGTTCCCGTGAACGGCATGGGGGATTCCGTCACGATGCGGCTCGTCCGGATCGTTGACCGCTCCGAAGAGATACAGATGGATTCTCCCTTACAACAGCAGTTTAACGGGATTCTTGTTGTAGCGGGTACGATTGAAAGCGACGAAAATTCCGGCGTTCAGGTTGAGGTTATCGGTCCTGACAACTCGCTCGTATTCGGCCCCCAGTTTGTCAACACCGATTCTGATGGTGCATTTTCTACTCAGGTGCCGGTGACCATCCCCGGAGAATATGAAGTGAGCTTTACCGATGCGAAGGGATTTATCGGGACCCGCATCATCACCGCGACAGGTCCGCAAACGATGGCTCCCGTCTCCTCTCCGGTGACCCCTCCCAAAACCCGGATCTCCGCACATGCGAAGGCCTCCCGGGATGCCCCTGCCTACTTTGCCGTGAAGACCGGTACCGGACCCGTGATGCTGTATACCTCCACATCGTTTGACTGGGTCATCGAATTTATTGATGAAAAGGGTGTCCTGCATGTGGAAAACAACCAGGACGCACAGAACCCGGAAAAAGTCTCGACCACCGGATCCGGTGACACGATTTTCGTGAAAATCTACCCTTTTAATTACTCTGAACAAAGCGATGTGTTCCTGTATGCTGATAATGCTGAAACGGTTGCAGTGAGCCCGACAGTCCCTGCCCCCTTTGCGCCGGCCGGACCCGCCGCGGCAACCACCGGAACCCCGGCCGTTCCCCTGATGCCACTATCCGGGCTGGCAGCGCTCGGAATTGCCCTGCTGGTGCGCCGATAACATTTTTTCCGGAGAACCTATTTTTCCCCTGCGGGGGTTACCGGGATTGCATCCCGGTTCCATTTTTGGGACGCGAGGTGGCGGGGCACGTTTGCCTGACCCTCAGAGTAACAGAAGTTTCCCGATGATTTCCCGTGAACATTGCATTGAACAAAATGACCGGAGGATTTTTCACTTCTCAGGAACGTGCGATGAATGCCGTCACCCCAAAAAGGGGTGCCCCCGTGGCGGGTCAATGACCGCAACCATTCTCTAAAAATACGGAACTGCTCCGCCGTGCCCCGCGAGGGGCCCTGAGATGGGAAGCGCTCGTATCTGCAATTTTCATGCTTCCCGTGAGAACTCACGAAGTTCATGCCCGGTTCTCCTGAGCAAGGGGGGATACCTGATCATGGATGCCGGGTTACCCGAAATGAAGAAGCATTTTTTATATCGCAGGTATAACATATGGAGCACTGCCGGGGTAGTCTAGTCCGGGAAGGCGGTAGCCTTGAAAGCTACTGGTGCCCTGCACCTCAAGAGTTCAAATCTCTTCCCCGGCGTAATGCCTGTTTTCATACATTCCCATAACGGTCTCGCTCTGCAGATAATTCGGATCCCATCAGAGCGGATGGTATCGGATGGGACACCTGCATAAGCCGGCGTATCGTTGCCCTGACAAACCCGAAACCTGGCAGCTCTCACAAGGGACGGTGATTAAAGACAGGGAACGAGTTCGGAGCGGGTTTCCCAATACCGAAGACCCTGATGGAATATCACGGTCCTCATCCTGCAGACCCCGATACCTCAGCCCGGGCTCCCCCCGCACTCTATCGAGGATTGCCGGTGTATGCAGCCGAAGCCCTTCAATCTTCACGGTTGTTAAACGCTGTGACCTGTCCCTGTTCAGCGGACCTGCTGCGCCTCTCGGATGACCGCGAGTCACCAGAACCCGAAGAGGATTCTCACCCATCATAATTCCCCGACTGTACCAGCGTTCACACCAATCGGATACTCCACGGGTGCTTCATGGAGAAAAGAACGGATAATTCTTCGTCTGAAAAAAATTATTTTTTCTGCTGGCTGCTCTGGAGTTCGAGCTGGCGTGCGAGCAGGGGCAGGAAGGTCCCGGCATCGGATACGATACCTATCGCCTGGGTGGTTCCCCTGTCCATCAGTTTTGTCAGGTGGGCGGGGTTGATATCGACACATACGGTCTTCACGTTTGAGGGGAGGCAGTTCCCGACGGCAATCGAGTGGAGGAGGGTTGCTATCATCAGCACCATGCTGCACCCCTCGATATGCTTTCGCATCGCATCCTGCGCCTGCATGACGTCCTGGATAACATCCGGCAACGGACCATCGTCGCGTATGGAACCGGCAAGCACGAACGGGACATTCTTCTTCACGCATTCGTACATGATCCCGGCGGTAATGACCCGGGTTTCCACCGCTTTTCTGATGGATCCGGCCCGCATGATCTCGCTGATGGCATAGATGTGGTGTTTGTGTCCTCCCATCACCGGGTTGCCCGTGGAGATATCCATCCCGAGCGATGTGCCGTAGAGATTGCATTCGATATCATGGGTTGCAAGGGCATTACCGGCGAAGAGGACATCGATATATCCGTTGCGGATCATGCCGGCCAGTGCCTTATCGGCACCGGTATGAATGATAGCGGGACCCCCGACGATCGCAATTTTGCCGCCATTTTTGCGGACCTCAAGGATCTCTTTTGCGATTTTGGCGATGAGGGTCTCGCTGGGACGTTCGGAAGATACCGTCCCGTGCATGAACTCGAACGTGCTCTGTTCCCGGGGCCTTTCCGGGTAGATGACGCTGACACCCTGTTCCCCGACAACAACCAGATCCCCTTTCCGGATTTTCCCTAAAGCCTGAGCTGTCGCGGTTTTCCTGACCGGGTTAACGACAATGAGAAAATCCATCTCTATTGCGGTGACATTGATCCATTCACCGCCGTACTTCACCTGGGTGGGGTGGTTGGAGGTGGTATAGAATCCCTTCGGGACAACACGATCTGCTTCCGCTGCCACCAGATTGACATCCATGACCTCAACCGGCCGGGCACCGAGGCGGTGGACTTCCGAGAGGATGGAGCGCAGTTTCTCTTTGGTTGAGGCATTAATCCGCAGGCGGGCATAACTCGGGTCGGTCTTCTTCTTGCCAATATCAAAGACAAGGATCTCGAAGTTTCCGCCCATATCCATAACCCGGTCGAAGAGCTGGGTCATATTCCCTGAATCGATGATATGACCCCGGAGCTCTATCTCCTGCGATTCTCCCATAGTACCAAGATCTTGGCGATCAACCTTAATATGCATTACCAAGAAATACGGCTGAATTACCCATATTTTGAGACTATAAGCACAAAATGCGTATATTAGCCCTGGCTGCGGTCCGGTTCGTATGGGGGGTTCATCAGAAGAAACGCTTCTGCCCGGACAAGGTCTTCCCGGGTATTGATATTCAGGGCGAGCCGCGGTTCATCCAGCAGGAATGCAAATTCTTCCTGCTCTCTTTCGATACCGTCCCCCCGGAGAATATTCACACCGGCCGGACAGGCATCAGTACCGCCAATCTGTTCGTGGTAGGGCATACCGTCACGACAGGATTTTACCCGGTCTGCAGGCACCCATGTGGAGAGTGCATCCTTTGCACATGCGCGATAGGCCTCGAGTATTGTCGTGATGATTGCCGGGGTAATGCAGGGAATATCGGCGACGCTGATGACCAGGGGTGTTTTTACCTCAAGGTTTCTTACAGCACTGACCATGTCCTCGATATACCCCTCTCCACCGGTTCGTATGACCGGGATATCCTGTGCCCGGCACCAGTTTGCGGTCATCGGGGTCTTTGGGGATACGACAACGACCGGCACACACCCGGCAGAACAGAACGCATCGGTTATATAGGATATCATCGGCCTTCCACAGACAAGGCTCAACGGTTTCTCTCCCCGCCCAAGCCGACTGCCGGCCCCTCCGGCCATGATCACGGCAAGCATGATCGCAGTGCCTCGAAGAGTTCTGCATTCTCTTCCGGTGTCCGTACCGCGATCCGGATGCAGGTCGGAAGGCCAAAAGAAGAACAGTTCCGGACAAGGATATGCTTTGCTGCGAGAGCAGAACAAAGGGAAGAGACCTCCCTGTTGCACTCCACAAGGAGAAAATTGGTGGATGATGGATTGCACGTCAGGCCCAGGCTGCTGATCACCGATGCCATGTGGTTTCGCTCTTGTGCTATCGCCCTGCGCGAATCAGCCAGTTCACCGATATGCAGCAGCGCCTCCATGGCAAATGCTTCCGCATAGGCATTCAGGCACCACGGGGATCGGGCAGTCTCAACCTTCTCAACCAGATCCCGGTCGCCAAAACCAAACCCGATGCGGAGACCCGGGACCGCGAACGATTTGGTGAGGGAATGGAGGACAAACAGGTGGGGATTGCGGACATCCGCAATGCTTTGAACAGGGTCAGCAAGGCCGATAAACGCCTCATCGCAGAAAAGGATTGCCCCGTTGGTTTCGATTGTTGCGAGCGTGTGGAGAAGTTCTGTCCGCTGAAGCAGTATGCCGGTCGGGTTATTGGGATTGCAGACGAACCGGACATCGGCCTGTTCAGGACGGGTGGTCCGCTCTGCACCGGCAAGCCGGGCAGAGAGTTCATATTCGCCAAATGTCGGGGGCTCGATAAAAAAATGCCGTGTTCCGGCCCCGCGGCCGAGCGCGACCGAACAGAATACGCGGATGATGTCGATGGATCCGTTGCCAATACAGATCTCCTCCGGATCCCGAAAGAAGACCCTGCCGATTCGTTCCTTGAGCTGGCTATAGGTATCATCCGGGTAGCAGGAAAGTTCTGCAGGGTTGCAGTGCCAGTCGATCTTTGGGGGAAACGGATTGACACTCGCGCTGAAATCCAGTATGGTTTTATGGGTTTTTTCCCGCTGCTGCTTTCCGGTACCCCCATGAACCACCCGTTGTGGAAAGTCAGCAACCATGAGAAATCCGCTCTTTTCCCAGAATACTTGGTTTGGCAGTCATAAATGCGTTGTGTGGATCGTTCCATCATCAAAGAAGAAAGTTTTTATATCTTTTTGTGTTATTCTATTTTATCTGGTTAAGTCAGACACGAGAATTCTCTATGTCTGACATTAGTCTGACATTTGTCAGACAATTGTCAGAAATGTGAGGTTTTGAATGCAAAGGATCACGCTCCGGTTACCCGAACAGCAGATCAACCTGCTCCAGCAGCTGGTTGATTCAGGGGAGTTTCCCAATGTTTCAGAGGCTGTGAGGGCGGCAGTGCGTGACCTTGTTGAAAAACGCGCCAGCCGTGTCCTGAAGGAAAGCGACCAGGTTTCAT
>CAZCZK010000057.1:0-14204 GCA_964503195.1 uncultured Methanoregula sp. | reverse complement strand
GTCTCTTGACCACGAGACGATATGCCTCGGCCCTGCCAGCCGTATGACTCGCCCGGATAATTCGTATCACATCGTCAGCGTTAGCGCTGATCTCCCTGACAGCAGGATCGTCATGGTAGATTTTTGGTAATTGATCAGTAGTAATGTTGTAGCGCAAGAGAAGTTCAGAGACTTCATCTTCCCCCATAATTTTATGATCTGGCACCATGATATGGTCCAACACATTAAGTTTGGTGCTCATGAAAAACCCCCTCCCAGATGAACAGATTTCCTCTCAGATACATCACCGCAAAAAACCCACGATTCTCGTGGCAACGGGCCCGGAGGGATTTGAACCCCCGACCACCTGGTTAAAAGCCAGGCGCTCTACCGAACTGAGCTACGAACCCCTGAACATATAAAGATGTACAGCATTATAACAATGCCAGAAAACTATATAAACATTATTGATAACCTCATCTGCTGCCAGGGAAGCAGGCTCATGCCCCCTGCAATGAACTCCCCGTTGAACGCAGGCAACACGCTCACCCGGGTTCATTACCGGGATATTTCTCGTAAAAGGGCGCTTCTGTGCAGGGAACCCCCTGAAAAGATACGTTCTTTTGGTATACGCTTCCCGGGTATTTTCCGGGATCGCAAGAAAGTTTTTATCTGCATTAGTACCGTTGATAAGGGCGGAATTCTCTTTCCTCAATTGGATCCACACCCTCATCTTAAGTCTGCATTTCACCAAAATTTCCAGGAGCGTGGTGTCTGGGAAGCCCGTTGACGGCATCCGGCGGCATGCGAAGGGCTACGGGTTTTTTAAAACATAATCCCGGTTACCAAGATCGCTCTCCCCTGCGGGTATGGACATGATCCATTTCCGTGGTAAGGGAACACAAAAATAGAGGGATTCCCGGGGGCGGGATGGTGCGCCCGGGCAGCGCTGCGAGGGGAAAGATCAACTCCCGGATTTGGTTCCAGACATCTCTTCCTTGATCTGCTGGAGCCGGGTTTCCTGGAAACTGATATTCATGGTCATGCTTTTGATAGCGCGGGAGATCTCGTCGCTGACGCGGACCTTCGAGTCATTGAAGTTATAGGTGGTTTCAAGGATTTTCATGAGCCGACGGTTCACATCAATGCTCTTGCTCAGGCGGGCATATTCGGTAATGGTCTCCGCGTCGAATCCTGACTGTTTGGCAAGGGTGATGTCAGATTTAATGGACTGGCGGCGGTTGAGCACATGCTCGATGGCGTCGTAGAGTTCGCGATGGGTTATCGGCTTTAAGACATAGTCCTCGATATAGATCCCGTATTCCTGAGCTTCGGCCGGGGTGAGCTGCTTTGCCGTAAGCATCAGGACAGGAATATCCTTAGTTTGTGGATTTTCCTTGATACGCTCGAGAGTTTCCCAACCGTCCATTGGTTCCATCATGATATCCAGGAGAATGAGATCAGGAGTCACCGTCTTTAAGATCTCAAGGCATTCGTCCCCGCCATACGCGGCAATAGTCCGATAACCTCCGCGTTCGAGCATGGTTACGAAGACATCCACGATAAACGGGCTGTCGTCAACGACTAATATCGTATACATCACATTGCAACTCCAATCTTTTGCGCCACGGTTAGTATCTCCGAATGTACTTTGGTCAGGTCTGCATCAACGCGGAGGATCGCTGCAATAAGAAAATGTTCCCCTGCTCCCACGATAAGGACGGAAGTGTCCTCGCCCCTGATCGTGACCGAGAACACGGATCTGCTTTTAATGATACTCCCAATCGATTCAGCAGAAGCAAGAATAGTGGCGGAAAGAGCACCGAACCATGGCTCATTGAGGTCGCGGTCGAACTGCTTGCCGGAGATTATCCCGTCCCGGGAAACAAGGGCACATGCCGCAATGCCGTCTATCGAACCAATCCTGTCAATAAACGAAGAAATTTTTTCCCTTAACATGGTCCAACTCTGATGCACTACCCTGCCTAATTGATAATACAACATAACAGTATAAATATGTATTGTTTTATGGATCCGCCAAAAAAAACGGTTACACGTAAAGTGTGGCTCTATTGCGGACAGAAGGATTTTTCCGATCCCTGCAGGATACCAGGCAGGGTGACCTTGCTCTGGTCCAGAAGGTCTTCCTCCAGTCTGATGCAGCCACCCGGTGGGACCTGCCATCTCAGTTTCAACAACCGCATCGAGAACCGCCGGCATCTCCAGCGGAATTCTTCAACAACCAATAAATACCATTCATCCCAACAAATGGAAATAGGAGATCAGATGTTCCGGGCATTTACGATCACTTCTGGAAAAGGTGGTGTGGGAAAGACCACCCTCACCGTCAACCTTGGGATATCACTGGCTCTTCTTGATCGTGAAGCCTACATCCTTGACGCAGATATTGGTATGGCCAATATGGCCCTGATTCTCGGCATGGATGAAGTCCCGGTAACGCTCCACGAGGTGCTGGCCGGGAAAGCTGATATTGAGGACGCGGTATACGAAGGGCCGGCAGGCGTGAAGGTCGTACCCAGCGGGATCTCGCTCCAGGGGTTCCAGCAGGCTGACCCTGACAAACTCCGGGATGTGATGCACAAGCTCGTGGACCGTTGCGAGTTTCTCCTTATTGACGCACCGAGCGGGATATCCAAAGAGGGTGTTGTCCCCCTCTCGGTCGCAGACCAGGTCATCCTTGTTGTGAACCCCGAACTCGCTTCGATGGCAGACGCCCTCAAGACCAAGATCCTCTGCGAAGTGATGGGCGGGAGTGTCTACGGGGCCATCCTGAACCGGGCCGGGCAGGAACACACAGAGCTCCGCTCCCAGAGCGTTGAGGATGTACTGGGAGTCAAGGTGATTGACGTGGTGCCGGAGGATGCAAATGTCCGGAGGGCTGCAGCCTACAAGACACCCTGCGTGCTGAAATACCCGGGAAGTGATGCGTCGAGAGCGTTCAAGCGGATCGCTGCCCAGATGTCGGGTGTTGAATATAAGGATGATTCAGGTGAGCCCGAGCAGGAAGGTTTTGTTGACCGGCTCGCCCGCGCGGTATTCAGGTGATATCATTACCGGAGCACTCATGAACTACGAAGGATACATGCTCGTGTTATTCGGCTGCGTTATCGTGGTCCAGCAATTCATCATTTACCTGATGTACGTGCGGATACGGCAGCTTCTGGATGAGGTGGATGCCATTGAAGGCAAGATCCGGATCACCGACACGGAACTCGAAAACCTGATAGCACGGGTCGAGGAATTCAAACGCGGCAACCTCTGATCAGTCCCCGGCAGTCTGTCCCCGTTTTTCTGGTACTGCATACAACAAGATACATAAATGATATCGTCCAATAGTAGGAGGACGGGGCCATAGGGTAGCCTGGCCATCCTAGGAGACTGGGGGTCTTCTGACCTGAGTTCAAATCTCAGTGGCCCCATCCTTTTTCTAATCGTCCGGCCATAACCGGAGTGTACTCCATGAAACTTACCGAGACCTGCGTTGACTGTCTCCTTTCCCGGGTTGTCTTCGAGTGTGATCTGGCCTCTGCGGGCCCTGAACGGACGAAAGAGACGGTTGCTGCATGCCGCACGATGCTTGAGTCTATGCGGGGGTCGTCACTCCTCCACCCGCAGATCGCAAGTGCAGTGCACCGTGAAGCATGCCGGGGGATAGGAAACCAGGATCCCTTCAGGGAACTTAAGGCTGCCGGGAATGAACAGGCGGGATGTGTCTGCCGCCAGGTCCGGGGACGGCTCGTCACGTTCCGTGACCTTGTCCTTGCAAGTGTTATCGGGAATACCTTCGATTATGCTGTCAAGGATCACGATGTCACCACGGACTTTTCCCGTTTTTTTACCAATGAGTTTAACAAAGGGCTCGATGTGGATGACACCGGGCGTATCCTCAGCCTCTGTTCCCGTGTCGTGTACCTGACGGACAACTGCGGGGAGATAGTCTTTGACCGGCTCCTTGTGGGTTTTTTAAAAGAACGTGGTTCCCATGTCACGGTTGCGGTGCGCGATGCCCCGATCCTCAATGATGCCACCAGGGAAGATGCCCTGTCGCTCGGGTTTGACCGGGTTGCCGACTGCCTGACCACGACCGGGGGTGGTGCGGAGATTGGCCTTGATTTGGAGAAGATGCCCGCCGATCTGGCAAAAGCAATCAACGAATGTACGATTATCATTGCAAAAGGGATGGCTAATTATGAGTCGCTCAGCGAGTACGGGAATCTGCCCCCGGTAGCCTATCTCATGTGCGTCAAGTGCGGGATGATTGCAGAAGATACGGGAATTGCACGGGGTTCAAAGATCGCCATGCTGCGGGAATAGCAACGGCGGTTTTTCCCCACCACCTCCTCCCGCCAATAGGCCGGAATTGCTGCAGAATTATCCTGACATCTTGTCTGCCCGGTTCTTAAAATCTGCGATGGGGAGAGGGTAAAGACAATGGTCCTGTTCATGGGAGGTGCACCGGGCCCGGGAAAAGGAGTGCGGTAACCCGTTCTACAGCAGGGTAAGTCCCATAGAATTTTAAGAACAGAACAAAGAACATGTGCATATGGTACTTCCTGATGTGGGGCTGTCCTTTGGATGGCTGTTGATTATTGGTGGCGCACTACTGCTGCTGCTCGAAGTGCACAGCCCGGGATTCTTTGCAACCGTACCTGCCACCGTGATGATTTTTCTTGGCATGCTGCAGGTTGCGGGAGTGGATATCTCCAACCCGTGGATGGGCGGCATTCTCGGGGTAATTGTTGCTATCTGCGCAGCCGCCTTCACGGTCTGGATGTACGGAAGGATAACACCGGATGAAAGCCCGACAACCATCAGTCGAGATTCTCTCGTTGGCATGGAAGGACAGGTAAAGATCCCGGTCGTTGCAAACACGATCTCCGGTAAGGTTGTTATCGGGTCGACGGTATGGAGCGCCCGCTCAACCGGTGCCACGATTCCTGCCGGAAAAAAGGTGAAGGTTGTCAGTTCAGAAGGAGTACATATTGTTGTTGAAGAGGTAGTATAACATGGCATTTCTTGAAACCCTGATTGTTATTTTCCTGATTCTGGCTGTTGTTGCGATATTTGCAAAAGGTGTGGTCATTGTCCAGCCGTACGAGCAGGGGCTCCAGATACGGCTCGGGCAGTATGTCGGGCGGATGAATCCCGGTTTCCGCTGGATCGTGCCGTTCATCTCTGAAGTGATCAAGCTCGACCTCCGTACGCAGGTTATGGAGGTCCCCAGCCAGGAAGTGATCACCAAGGACAACTCGCCGACCAACGTGGACGCAATTGTGTACGTGCGGGTGATCGACCCTGAAAAGGCATACTTCGAGGTCTCCAATTATCGTCTTGCAACGGTCGCCCTAGCCCAGACCAGCCTCCGGGGTATCATCGGCGACATGGAGCTCGATGAGGTGCTGTACAACCGCGATGTCATCAACACGAAGCTTCGCGACATCCTCGACCGCGAGACTGACCAGTGGGGTGTCAAGGTCGAGCGGGTCGAGATCAAGGAAGTGGATCCGGTCGAAGCTGTCAAGAGCGCCATGACCGAGCAGACTGCCGCAGAGCGTGCCCGGCGTGCAGCGATCCTTCGCGCTGATGGTGAGAAGCGGTCGGCCATCCTGAAAGCCGAGGGTCTCCGGCAGAGTATGATTCTCGAAGCGGAAGGCGAACGGCAGAGCAAGGTGCTCCGTGCCGAGGGTGAACGGCTCTCCCGTATCCTGCAAGCCCAGGGTGAGGCACAGGGACTCCGGATCCTCTCCGTAGGGGCGGCACCGCTTGACAGGAAGGCGATTACCGTACTCTCGCTGAACGCCCTGAAGACCATGGCTACCGGGCAGGCAACCAAGATCATCTTCCCATTCGAGGTCTCCGAGCTGATACGCCAGGGTGCAAAGTTCCTCGGTGCAAAGGATGAGACTGCTGAAGAAATTTCAGGACGGCCCGTCATGGATGACAGCATCCTTGGCGTGATCCCGAAACCGGAGACCGTCGATGCGATCCTTAAGGAGATCCAGGACGCAGTCCCGAAAGTCACGGAGGACGAACTTAAGGACACCAGCAAAAGAAGACTGACGGTGGATAAAGGGGACGACCTGGCTAAGATCGGCTGATCTACCCTGCTCACGGTACAATTCTCTTTTTTTGCTCCATAGTATTGGACATGATCACAGAGTTCACACCCGAATCATGAAAATCCCCGATATGCGGGCTGCCACTCCAGGGCCCCGCGACGCATGGCGGGGCGTTCCGTGTTTTAATACCTGCTCCGGGTTATTGACCCGCCGTTCCGACGCCCCCGTGAGGATTACCCCGTAGTACCTGTTCATAAAAAGTGCAGGCTTTATCCGGTAATGTCGGGGAATCACAAGCGCCCCCGCCCCAGCGGGGGCAGGGCTGGTGCAAGGGGGCCGATCATAAAAAAAAAGGTTTCCGCAGAGCACTTTTTTTTACCGCACCCCATCACGATGATTTTTACCTGATCCCGTGCAACAACGGGTGTACGCATGCAGCACCCGAACTTCAAGGATACCATCGCGGCTTCACCCTATATCTTCACGATAGGGGTCGCTGGGGACAGCGGGTCGGGGAAGACCACGTTTACGCAGGGCATCCGCGATATCTTCGGGAACGACCTTGTCTCCACCATCACGCTTGACGATTACCACCGCCTCGACCGTGAAGGGCGCAGGCAGGAAGGGCTGACCGCGCTCAACCCGGCGGCCAACCGGATCGACCAGCTCGAACAGGACCTTGTCATGCTCCGGCGCGGCGTACCGATCGAGAAGCCGGTCTACAACCATGCCACGGGAACGTTCGATCCGCCCGTCATCTTCCGGCCGAAAAAGATCCTGATCCTCGAGGGGCTCCATACCCTCCTGACTCCGGCGCTGCGCAGCCACCTCGATTTCACGCTCTTTGTGGATCCCGCGCGGGAGGTCAAGTACGACTGGAAGCTGAGGAGAGACATGGCAAAACGCGGGTATTCACAGGAGGCCGTCGAGCAGGAGATTGCTGAACGGGAACCCGAGTATGAGAAGTATATCGTACCCCAGAAGGAGTATGCAGACGCTGTAATCGGTATCAACTATTCGCAGTACGGAAAGTACCTCGGCCAGGACCGCAATGTTTATTGTGTTTCGCTCGCCCAGAGCCGCTTGAAACATACGGTAGAGAACCTTGACCTCTCGCTCGACCTCTACTCGATCCTGTCTCTTTCAGAGCGGAACTTCTGCCTCCAGTTCCATACCTGCGAAAACAGCGGTAAGAGGATTGGCGAGTTGAGTATTGACGGTGAACTGAGCGCCCACGTCGTGAACAAACTGGAGCACAGCATCGAGGAGCAGACACGGGTCCACCCCATTTCAATCTTCCGTCAACGGCATTACGTGACGGCCGGTGACCTTGCAAAGCTGATTCTCTGCTGGCGGATCATCCACCGGCGTATTTTCGTGGAATTGCAGCGGTAGGATTTCAGATCATTTTATCCGGGGATAATTATCAGGGGTTGCCGGTCGTTTTGATAATTCTATGAGAGTCCTGGTTGAGAAACGGTCATACACCAATCAGATTCCGTCGGAACAATGCAATTCAATACACCACACATAAGGAGTGCTCCCCGCCTCAGAGCCTCTCCGGGGTAAGGCGGGGCTGATTATCCGCTTCTGAAATATTCAGGAAATGTGCCGGCAATGGATCCGCCGCCGGGATGTTCCCCCGGTGGGCAGCGGGGTGCCTCTTCTCAGCAGAGAGAACCTGACTCCAGCATTTCCCTCTCAGCCAGTTATCTCACGCGTTCAGCATCAGCGGCAGCAGCACCACTGCGAGGAGCACCGCCAGCATGGCATAGCTGACAGCCCCGCTCACATAGCGGGAATAGGGTAAAAGACCCCTTCGGTCCATGATGCGGTCAACCCCCTCCCTGAGGATGTACCCGCCGTCGAGAGGTACCAGCGGGAGGGCATTGAAGGTCCCCACCACGAGGTTGAACCACCCGCACCAGAACAGGAGCTGGATCACCATCCAGAATGCGGGGAACGGGACCTGCCACATGATGGATTCCATGCTGTCGATGGTAAGGAGGCTGAACTGGCTCCATGATGTCTGATCCGTGATCGTATAGATAGGGATGGCCAGAAGGATGATCAGGCCGACTGGTTCGGAAAAGAGCCGGAACTGCTCCTTGACAGCAGGAGCATCATAATATGTCACTCCCATAAAACCGCTGGTACGGCTGCTCATCTCTGCCGGCCATGCCGCAAGGGTCAGGGCATGCTCCGAAGATACTCCTGTTGTCTCGGTAAGGAGCGTGATGTGGTCACCAGGTTTCGTGGCATTCAGCAGGGTTGCGACCTCGTCTCTGCTGGAAACGGGGATGCCGTTCACCTCTTTGATGATCGAGTTGGGGGTGATGCCGGCGGCATACGCGGGGGAGTCCACATACACGCCATGGATCAGGGGAGTCGGTACGGGCACGGCAAACCCGAGCAGGAAGACCACCAGCGCAAAACAGGCAAGACCGAGCAGGATATTGTTGGTTATGCCTGCCCCGAACATCCGCATCTTTGGAAGACCCGTGGTCTTCTCCTGGTCCTCCTCATCGGGCTCGACAAAAGCTCCGATGGGGATGACCGCCAGGAGGACGCCCATGGACTTAACCCGGATCCCCTCGACCCGGCACAGGATGGCATGGCCGAACTCGTGCACCACCATGGTGGCGAGAAGGCCCGTCCATACGGCAAAGGTGAAGGGTATAAAATCGTTCACACCAGGGATTGCCAGCACGTTCTTGAGCTCGTTTGCCGCTGTCAGGGGCGGACGCTGGACCACGATATGCTGGACGGAAAAAAAGAGCATGATGGTCATGAGAACTGATACGATGACGACCATGGCAACACCAAGGGTGCCATAGACACGGAGGAAGGTGCTGAATTGCTGAGAGCGGTCAAAAAATCCGACCTTTTCGGTTTTAAGGGCCATGAGCGGGCCGTAGAACGTGATATGTTCCGGCCAGAGTTTGTTTTTATAGATATAATACGCGACAAGCGCGTAGGCAGTCACCAGAAGAATGATCAGGGGAATCCAGTTCATCACAAATTATGGAGTTCCGCAAATGATAAAGCCATGTTCATGGGCACCCGGGGATCCCTGTTTTCGTCCGCTGATGGAGGCTATCAGAAATCAAGCAGGGAACGCTGGGTCTTTTTTGCAAGAAGGGTCGTGACCGTCTTCCAGCTCCTGCGGGCAATCGGTGGGGGTGACGGGTGCTCCCCGATATAATCGCTCAGCCACCGGATAGTCACCGGGTCGGAGGGGTACCCGCTCCCAATCGTGCCATATTTTTTTGCAAGTTTATTGATTTCCCGGTCGCGGACAACCTTTGCCACGATACTTGCAGCGGAAACGACCATGAACTTTTCGTCAGCATGGTGTTCGGAGACTATCTCACAGGGAGAGGAAAGATGCTCCTTTACCATCTCAGCATAGCGGAGGCAGTTGACATCGCAGGCGTCGACATAGGCACGCGAGGGAGAAAGTTTTGTAATCACCATTGCATGAGCCCGGGCAACGCAGGCATTCATGGTCATTTCAGTACGGATGGCGTCGATCTCCTGCGCGTCGATCGTAACCGTTGCGACTTTGCACCTCATGCGGATCTGCGGGTATAACCGTTCACGTTCCTGAGGGGGGAGGAGTTTTGAGTCCCGGACCCCGAGACCTGATAACCGGGCTTCCGAAGAAACACCGACTGCTGCAACCACCATAGGGCCGAGTACCGATCCCTTGCCGGCTTCGTCAACACCGCATATCACCTGAAGAGGTTGATGCGCAAATTATTTCAATGCCGGTGGTGGTAACCGGTAGTCATGTACATCATCATCGTCGGGCTAGGCGGCATCGGGAAAAACCTCGCTAAACTGGCAGTCGAGCACGCCCATAACGTCGTGGTAATCGATCAGGAAGAGGCCCGGTGCAGCGATCTTCTGGAGCACTACGATGTCCTGGCAGTCACGGGGAATGCAACCGATAAGACCGTGCTGGAGGAGGCCGGGATAGACCGTGCCGATGCCCTGATCGCGACCACAAGCGATGATTCAGTCAACCTGATGACCTGCTGGCTGGCGAAAAAGTTTCGTGTCCCCAATGTGGTCGCAATCGTCAACCAGCCCTCCCATTCGGATTTTTTCAAGGAAGTGGGGGTCCGCATCAGCGAGAACCCCGACGAACTGGTCGCCTCCCGCCTCTATTACTGGACCCAGAACCCCCAGCTCCAGCAGCTCGCCTCGATACCGGGCGGTACTATCTTCGAGATTGTGGCCGAAGGCGGTGCCCCGATCGTGGGTCACGAGATCCGCGAGCTCAAGGTCAAGGACTTTGTTTTCATCGCCATCCGCAGGACCGGTGGGGAACTGATTATCCCCAGCGGGAATGTAAAGATCCAGCCGGGAGATATCTTCACCGTCTTTACGAAAAAAGAGGCCGAGGACGACTGCCTCCGGCTCCTCAACAAACAGCTCAAAAAATCAACGGATTGAAGCAGCGAGCGCGCCCAGCTCGAGCATCAGTTTCGGGTTGGCCCGTATTATCTCTTTTATCAGGTTTATAGTGGTGAACTCTTTCATATGGATCTTCGAGACCGAGTGGATGATATCGTTGAGCTTGGTATCGGGTTGTTTGATCAGGTATTCCTTGATGAGGTAGTTGCGCTCGAGGGCTGTTCCCAGTTTTGACTCCCGCCAGCTCCGGTCATACATCATGAGTGCTTTTTTCGAGACGTCGCTCTTACCAATGCAGACTGCCGCCACTTCAGCCGCCAGCCGGCCGGTATACATGGCATTGTAGATCCCGCCGCCCGTGAGGGGGTCAACGACCCGGGCTGCATCGCCGGTAATGATCAGACCGTCAGCAACCGTGCAGTCAAGGGGGCGGCAGACCGAGACGCCGCCGGGGATATACTCGATGGTCTTGCCATCGGGAAAGGTCTTTTTCACAAACCGGTCAAGGTAGTCCTTTGCCCGGTGACCTTTCCCGCTTTTCTTGCCGGAGATGCCGATACCGACGTTTGCGGTCCGTTTCCCTTTCGGGAATACCCACAGGTAGCCTTCCGGCGCAATTTCGTTGCCGAGGTAAAAGACCGTGGTGTGTTCATCGATGTCGATGTCGGTCATGACGTACTGGACCGAGCTCATGATCTCCCGTACCGGGACGGTGGTATCGATACCACACCACTTCGAGAACTTGGATTCCACCCCATCAGCGGCAATGACCACATGAGCTCTCACGTCCAGGGTCTTCCCGGCGTACTCGATCTTTGCCCCTTTGACCGCACCATCTTCCAGGATCGGGGCTGCCACACGGGACTTGACCGAAACATCACAACCGGCTTCCGTTGCCTTCCAGACCAGCTCGCGGTCGAAGATCTTGCGGTCGAGGACATACCCCACCTTGCTGCCTGCCAGTTCGGACCCGAGTTTCATGACAAAACCATCGGGAGCAACTATGCTGGCGCCGGTCATCTCGGCCGATATCCAGCGGGGGTCCGGGTCGATGAACTCGTGAAGGGCTTCCCTGCCAAGCCCTTCGGCACAGCGGACGGGGGCACCAATGGCCGGGCGCTTCTCGACGATCAGGGCAGAGAGACCTTTCTCTGCTGCGGTTTTTCCTGCAATAGCGCCAGCCGGGCCGCCTCCGATGACAAGAACGTCATACTTATTTTTCATCGACAACCTCCAGGGCGCCGAGAGGACAAACTTTTGCGCAGATGCCACAGCTCGTGCAGTTCTTCTCCACGGACAGGTATGCGTCTATCAGTTCGAGAGCGCCTTCGGGGCAGACCGAAACGCAGCAGCCGCAATATCCACAAATATCCCGACGTACGTTGAGCATTGAATGATCATGTTGGTCTCCTCTTCCATTAATATTTACGATTAAAGGGAGGGGATAATGCCCCCATGCGAAAAAGACTAAGAAGAACGCATCAGCATCCGTTGTGAAAAGATACCGCAATGCGTGCCGACAACCGGTCTCCCGCGCTCAAAAAGTCCGCTCAACTGCCCCGGTATGGCAGGACCCCTGCATTCATACCCACGGGGATACCGGTATAACCTTCTTAATCATCCCTGCCGATAAGGGATCACTGGATGCATTCCTATGGCAGAAGAAGCGCCCCGGTTCATTGCTGTCGATCTGCTGCTGGAAAAACTCCCTCCATCATTGTGAGGCCTCTCTTCGGTTTTGTCCCGCCGGGCCTCCCGGATTTCCTGCTGATAGGATCGCTCGTGACCGGGTATATCGTTCTCGTTGAGCTTGTAAAGATCTGGTATTACCGTGAAGGGGCGGACCATGGTACGACGTAGTAAAGACAGATTACCCGAGAGTGTTGCGATGATCCATCAACGGGAACCGGATTCCGACGGTTCAGGACCGGTCCGGGTGCATGAACAGGGAAGCGCCTTTTGCAATATCTTCCGGTGACGCATAAATGATGGCGATATCGCCGGCCTCAAGCCGGGTTTCGCCGGAGAGACTGGTTATCGTCTCGTTGCCCCGCCGTATGGCAAGCACAAGAAGATTGAAGCGTTTCCGCAGGTTGAATTCTCCGAGGGTTGTACCGTCCAGCGGTGACCCCGGCTCAACCGTGAACGAAGTGATAGTAATATCGGAGATATGCCGGACGAGGTCGGGAAGTGTCCCCGGAACGGGGGTTCTGCTGCGGAGCATCTGGTAGCCATCGGCACGGACGTCGGATATAAACTTCTCGATCCTGTCCCGGGGAACAAAATATTTGTGCAGAACAACCGTGAAGATCTCAACCGATGTCTCGAACTCCTCGGCAATCACCTCATCGGCACCTTCCTCGTGCAGCGCCCCGGCCTCGCTGACATACCGTGTCCGCACGATGATGAAGAGGGAAGAGTTCAGTTTGCGGCAGAGGCTCACGATCCGGCGGGTCGCCACGGGATCATTGATCCCCACAACCACAATCCGGGCAGTGGAAACTCCGGCATGGCTGAGGACCCCTTCTGCGGTTGCATCCCCAAACACTACTGACTCGCCGTCTTTCCGGGCGGCAATGACAAGGTCAGGGTTGAGCTCAATGATGTTGTACGGGATGCCTGCCTGGGAGGCAGTGCGGGCAAGGTTCCTCCCGGTAACCCCGTACCCGATGATGACAAGGTGGTCCGATTTGGGCACCCGCATCCCGTTGTCATCGATACTGCACGTACCCTCGGCAATGCGGGAAAGAGCCGGCAGTCTGCAGATCTGTCGGGTAACCGGCTGACCGATGCTGATCACAAACGGGGTCAGGGCCATGGTGATCAGGGCAACGATGAGGAAGGTCTGGTAGGTTTCAGCGGGAAGGATACCGGAACCAAACCCGCTCTGGGCAATGATGAACGAGAATTCCCCCACCTGCGCCAGTGCAAGCCCGGCCATCGCGGAGGTCCGGAGGGGATAGCCGAGAGCGAGGGGAGCTGCGGTAGCCAGCAGGGCTTTTGCCACGATAGCAACGACGATGAGGAACGCGATGATCCAGAGATTCGCCGCCAGGAAGTGAACATCGACGAGCATGCCCACGGAGATGAAGAAGAAGCTCGTGAAGATATCGCGGAAGGGCAGAACCAGACTCGCTGCCTGGTGACTGTACTCAGACCCCGAGATTATCAGGCCGGCGAGCAGTGCTCCAATCGCGAGCGAGATCCCGGTGAACGAGACCAGCCAGGCGACGCCAAAACAGGTGAGAATGACAACGAGCAGGAAGAGTTCCTGGTTGCGGGTCCGGGCGATCTCGTACATCATGCGGGGGATGATCCATTTCGCGAAGGCTATGAGGATCAGCACAATGAGGAGATCGCTCGTGACAAGACTGATGAGGGCATCACCGGAAAGCAGGGGGCTCGTGGCCAGCTGGGGTATGCTCGCCAAAAACGGGATTGCCATGATCATGGGGATAGCTGCAAGGTCCTGGAAGATCAGGATGCCGAGCGCTATGCTTCCGTGCGGGGAATCTATCTCACCATTCTGGTGAAGGACCTTGAGTACAATGGCGGTACTGGAGAGGGAGAACAAAAATCCCATCAGGATAGCTTCGCTTGCCGCAAGGCCCATGAAGAGTGCAAGACCACAGAAGAAAGCAAACGAGAGCGAGACCTGGAGGGCACCCCCGGCAATGGCAATGACCCGGATCTTCCAGAGATCCTTGAACGAGAATTCAAGGC
>CAZCZK010000056.1:13849-14295 GCA_964503195.1 uncultured Methanoregula sp. | reverse complement strand
TGGAAAACTTGGGAAACAATGCCATGAATTAACCCTCACGCTGTTTCTTATTGCATTTCTGTCACTGTATCTGATGCCGGACTTACTGAGAATATGTCAAAGACATCAACAGGACATGCAACCACACAATTATTACAGCCAGTACAATGTTTCATCTGTATGTGCACTGCAAATGCCATTCGTTTTTCACGCACCAGCTATGATCGATTCTCAAAAATCGACTATCAAAAGGTGGTAGAAGAATGTAGATAAATGTTCTGAAATTGCGTGAGGGACAAAGCGGTTTTATCCATATTTTTTTTCTCTTCGTTTAAATACTCCCCAGAAATGTTAATAATAAAAATCGTATGATTAATAAAATCAAGTTAACTTTTTTTCGTTTTTTCAGGTTTTTCCGGATGCGCTCTGCTGACACCACCCGGAGAGCAAATCAAATTAGAAAATTT
>CAZCZK010000056.1:0-13839 GCA_964503195.1 uncultured Methanoregula sp. | reverse complement strand
AATGTTAAAATTATTGTAGTTAATGACATCCAGTGTACTTTTTTTCGTTTTCTCCCTGTTTCCCCAATGCGCTCCGAAAATCTCCCGATGGGAAGAAATCAATTTAGAAAATTTATTCAACCACTATCATGGTACCTTTGTAGTACCGGAGGTAAAACTATGGAAATCAACGGTGTTACGATTGACAATACGTATGCAGAGGCATTCCCGACCTGGGTCTGCCGGATCGTCATTACAGCGGTCACCTGGGAATGGGCAAAGAAAGCAGCAGTTGAGGCAACCGGGTTTGCAACCTCAGCGATCGGCTGCCCCTGTGAGGCAGGTATCGAGGGATATCTCCATGGAAGCGAGACCCCTGACGGACGGCCCGGTGTTGCCATCCTGATCTGCGCAAGCAAAAAGAAACTGAAAGAGCAGGTCGTGGAGCGGCTCGCCGAGTGCGTCCTGACGGCACCGACAACAGCAGTCTTCAACGGTATCACCACTGCTGAGGAGAAGATCCCGGTCAAGCTCCACTACTTTGGCGACGGTTACGAGTACCAGAAGGAAGTCGGCGGCCGCAAGTGCTGGGTTATCCCGATCATGAACGGGGAGTACATCGGAGAGGAAGAGTTTGGTATTGTCAAGGGGGTTGCCGGCGGCAACTTCTTTGTCATGGGTGAGAACCAGATGGCAGCCCTCATGGGGGCCAAGGCAGCGTCCGATGCAATTGCAGATGTCAAGGGAGTCATCACCAGTTTCCCCGGAGGTGTCGTTGCGAGCGGCTCCAAGGTCGGCAGCCTGAAGTACAAGTTCATGGTGGCCTCGACGAACGAGAAGTACTGCCCAACGCTCCGCGAGAAAGTTGCGGACAGCAAGGTCCCCGCTGGGATCAAGGCAGTGTACGAGATCGTCATTGACGGAGTGGATGAGACCTCAGTTGCCGCAGCAATGGCAGCTGGTATCAAAGCAGCAGCAATGGTTCCCGGTGTGAAATTTATCTCTGCCGGCAACTTTGGCGGAACGCTCGGCCCCTACAAGATCGAGCTCCACAAAATCCTCTGACTTTTTTTGTGAAAAATTGCAGATCGTACCGATCTCTTTAAATAAAGTTATTGCCGATAATCTTGTTAACGAATAAATCGGCGATAACATGATCACCCTCAGCCCTGACGAGGCAAAGCAGCGGTTCGGGCCGCTCTTTGCACAGAAATTTCTGGTAATGGTGGACGAACGGGCCGGCGTTGCAGAGATCCTTGAGCAGTGCCGTGTCCGGGGAACGATTGAATGGGATGCCATGAACCGGCGGCGTGCCGGTGGTGCGGTCAGCAGGTGCGATGTTGAAGGCTCCTCGATGACCATCCATGCCCGACTGGGAAAATTTCCGGTGAATTTCGGTTCAGCGGCAGGGGATATCGGGGGCCAGGCGCTGGAAGCAGTCGAGGTCAGCGGTGATGAAGTCATCACCACGTGGGCCGGCATAGCGGGTGCCGGGGTCGGGGTTGCAGCATGCCTCCCGCAGGCACCCGGGGTCATCCGGACCGAGTATCCTTCCGAAGATGACCTCATAGTTGGTGGCGCACGCACCAACCATGTCCGGATCATCTCCCCGCGCTACGGGAAGATCTGTATCGGAATCGATGATACCGACACCAAGACAGAAGGGGCGACATGGGTGATGGCCCTGAAATGCGCCGAAGCCTGCAGGACCGAGGGCGTTGAATTCCTGAATATGCGGCTTGTCCAGCTCAACCCGGCAGTGCCAAACAAGACAACCAACTGTGTCAGTTCCTGCCTGAATTTTGCGGTCCGGCCGGGAAAAATCCCGCAGTTGCTGGAGTCTGTCCGGTCGTTTGTCGAAAAAAATACCTTTTCCAGAGATACCGGGATTGCCTGTTATCACGGGATTGCCGATTTTATCGATGCACCCGTTGCCCGACAGGTTAAAACGGAGATCCTGACCCGCGGGCAGGCTGAGCGGGAAGCGGAAGCGCTGGGAATCGAGTTCCTTGACAACAATAACGGGAAGGGGAGGATCGGGGCTCTCGGTGCCGTGGTGTGGGGTAACCGGGGAACCGAGGCTGCAGGGTTGTATGGAGAACATCTCTGACCCCTACGTGATCCACTACCCGCGGATTGTCGCGGTTGCGGATGAAACCGGAAGCCATGTGGAACTGGTCGAGTTCTTCGACTGTGTCGGTGGTGCCATGTGGTCGAAATGCCATTACGTCAAGAGCCCGATCGTTGAGGACGTCCGGTGCGTGGGCTCAACCATGCGGTATATCCTGAAGACCGGGACCGTGGATCTCGCTCTCGAAGGATCCCGCTTCCCGGCCGGTATCTCCTCCTGCAGGGTCGATTGCGGGGAGATCGCTGTCACCTATATCGGCATGGGTGGCGGGGGGGTTGGTGCGGCGGCCTGCCGTTCCGACGCAGCTGGCGTCCTGCGGAGCAGGAGCGACCCGGCCGGTGGGGGGAAAGTAGCCGGGGCCACCATCTGGCTTCCCCGGTTCCAGCGGGTGCTGATTGGTGTTGACGATACGGATACTCCTGAAGAAGGGGCGACATGGACGCTTGTCCATAACATTGCCCGGGCAGTTGAGGATGAGCATTCCGTGTACCTGTCGCATACTATTGTCCAGCTCTTCCCGGTACCGTACCGTACCAAGAACTGTGTGGGCCTTGTCGCAGAGTTCGCAACCCGAGACCCGGAGGGCCTTGTTGATCGTTTCCACAGGTTGCTTGAAAAATATACCCTCTCAAAAAAAACCGGTATGGCAGTCTACACCGGCTTTACACCTTCACATGAGCTTCTCGCGTACGGCAGGCAGGTCAAGCGGGGCGAGGTTGATTCCGGCCTGCTGAACTCACTCCAGGATCCCAGGCTCCGGATCGTCATGAACGGACGGGGGATTGTCGGAGCTGTTGCCGCTATTCCCTTTTTCACGAACTACGGGGAGGCGCTGGAATTATGCAGTGGAAAGACCTGAAAGCCCGGCTGCTGGAGACCGGGACAGTCAGCCTGAGCGGAGAACCAGCAGAGAGGTATATCGCACGCTCTGCAGCCGGACCCGGGGCGGGTGGAGAAGGTGCTGTTTTTTTTTCCATGGGGAGCCACCGCGTCAAGCTGGCACTGGATCCTTTGAGTACCCTCGAAATCGCCCACCGGGGAAATGGCACCGCGGACCTCTATATTGAAGGGAATCTCATGAGCGGCAGGCTGCTGGAACCAGGTTTCCACTGTCCTGACCAGGCATTTATCACGGTCACCGGCAGCTGCATCTTCGGATGCAGGTACTGTTCGGTCCCGACAATCAGCGGCAGGCGCAAGTCGATTGAAGAGATGATAGCGATGGTGGAGTCGGTGCGTCACCGGATCCATGCCATCTCGATCACGAGCGGGGTTCTGGAAAGCATCGACGAGGAGGAAGCGTACGTTCTCGACGTGGTGAAGCACCTTGCGTTCTTCAATATCCCCATCGGGGTCTCTGTCTATCCAACGGAAAAGACCCCGGATCACTTAAAAGAACTTGGGGTAGCCGAGGTGAAGTTCAACATCGAGGCCGCAACACCGGCATTGTTTGCGAAGATGTGCCCGAAACTGGACTATGACCTGCTCTGGCAGGTCCTTGACCGCTCGGTCCAGCTCTTTGGGAAGAACCGGGTCTTCTCCAATGTTATCATCGGTCTTGGGGAGACGGATACCGAGATGGAAGCCTGTATCCGCAAGCTGACCACCCATGGTGTGATCCCCGTCCTCCGGCCGCTCAATCCCGTTGCCGGACTTGTCGGCATGCCCCGTCCAACGGCAGAACGACTGAACCATATCTTTACCGTGCACGGGCGGGCTCTTGAAGCAGCGGGGCTCAATACCCGCCTGGCACACACCATGTGCACGAACTGCACCGGCTGTGACCTCGTGCCAGGGAGGGATGAATGAAAGGAGTGGAGGCAGTTGCGGATGCCTTGCGCCGGTATACTGACCGCCAGTACACGGTCCCGGGGTTCCCGATAACGGATCTGGGTGCACTTACCCGCGCAGAACAGGTGATCAACGAGAAGACTGCGCTGGAATATGCTCTCGGCGATTCCCTCTCCGGCAGGAGGGCAGCCGTGATCATCAAGAATGTCGGTGTCAATGCCTGCGCTGACCCGCTCCTGCAGGCAACGACCCAGGGACTTATCGGGGGCATAGTGCTGGTTACCGGCGACGACCCTGATGCGATTGGGTCGCAGACTGCCCAGGACTCCCGGTATTACGGGGAACTTGCCGAGATTCCGGTCATAGAGCCGGATGGATCCACCTGTTATGCCGGCGTTGAGGCCGCACTGGAAGCATCGGAACAGTTCTCCCGCGTATCGATGATCCGCCTGACCCCCCCCGTTTTACATGCCGATGCGGAAAAGAATCCTGTTGCCCGGAAGGACGGGAAAGGACGGCTGTCAGACCGGATGTGGACCATGAACGGGCGGGTGACCGCTGCAGAGGAGTTGTACCGCATCCTTTTTTCATGGTCCTCAGAATCATCCCTGAACTGCTGGGACGGTGAGCCCGCCGGTGTTGGGCCAGCCTCCGGCAAGACCCGGATCGTGACCGTGAACCCCCTGCCGGAACAGGCAGCGGAGATCACGGAGATACGGGAATGCGGGAGGACCTTTGTCCGCGATCACCGCCGGGTTATGCCTCCGGTTCCGCAGGACAGCCCCCAGTCGATGGAGAAACGGGGTTTCTCCCGCACGTTCTGTAAAACCTGCCCGTTTCTTCTGATGATGAACATCATGAAAAAACGGAACATGCAGGTGATCTGCGATGCCGGCTGTTCGATACTGGCGATGAATCGCCCGTACGATCTGGGTGTTGCAAGTTACGGGATGGGTGCAAGTATCGCTGTTGCCGCACGGAGCACGAAGATCGCCCTGATCGGAGATTACGCCCTTCTCCACTCGGGTCTGAATGCTCTCATTGATGTGTACGGGAAGTGCCTTCCCCTCCTCTGTATCGTCATGAAGAATGACTGTACGGCGATGACCGGGAGACAGCCCGCGCCGGATCCTCTCCCCTACCTGCGGTGGGCGGACCCGGTGGTCTGTCGGGCAGATGATGCATTGACACTGGAACGCGAGCTCGTGGTGACGGACAATCCGCGGACGCTTGTAGTTGAAGGTAAATGTCCGGAGGGAAGCAGCCATGAAACCATTGCATATTGAGATCTGTGATGTAACCCTGCGGGACGGGGAGCAGACTCCCGGTGTCTCGTTCTCCTGCCCGGAGAAGGTTGAGATTGCAACCATGCTCGACACCGTCGGGATAGAGGTGATCGAAGCCGGATTCCCGGCAGTATCGGCAAACGAGAAGGAGTGCGTGAAGACAATTGCACACCTCGGCCTCGATGCCCGCATCTGCGGGTTCTCCCGGGCCCGGGAGGGGGATATCCAGACGGCCATCGACTGCGATGTCGACATGGTCAGCATCTTCATCCCCACGTCCGAGCTCCATGTACGGGTCAAGTTCAAAAAACCCCGGGAGCAGGTGCTCGAGGATTCCCTGACCATGATCGATTATGCCCGGGACCATGGTGTGCCGGTCAGGTTTGCCGCAGAAGACGCGTCCCGCACCGATCTCCCCTTCCTGAAGGAGGTCTACCGCCGGGCTGCTGAGCACGGGGCGGTCCTGCTCTCCTTTGCCGATACGGTTGGCTGTCTCATCCCCTCCGAGATGCAGCGGATCATGACCCAGCTCGTTGCTTCGGTGGACCGCCCGTTCTGCGCCCACTGTCACAACGACCTGGGCTGTGCGGTGGCCAATACGATCACCGCTGCTGAGGCCGGTGCCTTCCAGCTCCACACCACCGTCAACGGGATCGGTGAACGGGCGGGAAATGCGTCCCTGGAAGAACTCCTGGTTGCCCTGCGGATGAAGAAGGGGATTGACCGCTACGACCTCTCCCACCTGACTGAACTCTCGCACCTGGTGGAGAAGTATTCCGGCGTTACTCTGCCGCGGAACAAGCCCGTGACCGGTGAACTCGCATTCTCGCACGAGAGCGGCATCCACATCGCGTCTATCCTTGAAGACCCTGCAACATACGAGTATTTTACACCGGAAATGGTGGGCAGCAAGCGACACTTCATCCTGGGGAAACACACCGGGAAAAAGGCGCTCGAGTATGTGGTGGCCTCGATGGGATGTGAACTCTCGGAAAAACAGGTCTGCCAGGTGCTCGACCTGGTCAAGGACCATTCGGAGCACAAGTGTACCATCACCCCGGAAGTTTTACGGAAGCTGATCCGCAAGGCAAAGGAGTCACCTGCATGAGCACCTTGTCTGAAAGGATCCTTGGTGGAGCGGCCGGTGAATACGTGGACCGGAAGGTGGACCGGGCCTATGTCCATGATGGTACCGGTGTGCTGACTCTCGAAACATGGAAGCAGATGGGTGCGGAACGGCTCAGTGACCTTCCGCAGCTCTACGTCCTCTTCGATCACATCGTTCCTGCGAACAATTCGATGACGGCTTCCCTCCAGCACGAACTCCGGGAGTTCGCCTGCGGCTCGTTCCTGCATTTCTCTGACATAGGCGGTGGGATCTGCCACCAGCTGATGAGCGAGGGGATTGTCCTTCCCGGTGAAGTGGTGGTGGGGGCAGACTCCCACAGCTGCACGCCCGGCGCATTCGGCGCATTTGCCACGGGTGTCGGTGCAACGGATATGGCTGGGATCTGGCTGACCGGAGAGACCTGGTTCCGGGTGCCGGACTCGATCGGGATCCATCTCTCCGGGTGCCTGCAGGGATGTGCAGAGGCAAAGGATCTTGCGCTCTCGTACGTAGGTCGGCTCGGCATGGATGGAGGAACCTACAGCGCCCTTGAGTTTATCGGTGACGGGGTAAAGACCCTCCAGATGGATGACCGGCTGACGCTCTGTAACCTGTCGGTTGAGACGGGAGCAAAGACCGGGATGTTCTATGCCGATGAGGTGACCGTGCAGTATCTTGCCGCAGCAGGGCAGAAAGCAGGACCGCAGGTGCCGGAACCCTGCACCTACAGCCGGGAACTGGAGTTCGACCTTGCCGATATCGTCCCGCTGGTCGCCGTCTCCCCCCGGGTGGACAAGGTAAAACCCGTGCAGGACCTTGCAGGGCTCTCCCTTGACCAGGTCTTTATCGGAACCTGCACGAACGGGCGGTACGCCGACCTTGCCCGCTGTGCAAAGATCGTCAAGGGGAGAAAGGTTGCCGTGCGGACTATCGTTGTCCCCGCATCCCGGGCGGTGCTTGGAGAAGCGATCCGTACCGGGGTTCTCGCGGACCTGGTCGGGGCGGGGTGTACGATCGGCACACCGGGATGCGGCCCCTGTCTCGGCGCCCATATGGGTGTCCTGGGTGAGGGGGAGGTCTGCCTCTCGACAGCCAACCGGAATTTCAAGAACCGCATGGGTGTTGGCGGGGAGATCTACCTCTCTTCGGTTGCAACTGCGGTGACGAGCGCCCTGACCGGGGAGATTACCGAACCGGAGGCAGACTGATATGCAGGGCGCCGGTCATGCTATCTGCCTCGGGCCGGATATCGACACCGATGTCATCATTGCCGGTCGGTATCTCCGGACCAAGGACCACCGTGTCTGGGTCACCCATGTCTTTGAGGATCTCGACCCCGCGCTTGCCATGCATTTGAACGGGGCAGTTATCGTGGGCGGGAAGAACTTCGGCTGCGGGTCATCACGGGAACAGGCTGCACTGGCGCTCAGGGAAGCGGGGGTTGTCGCGGTCGTTGCACCCTCGTTTGCCCGGATCTTCTTCCGGAATGCCATCAATGTCGGGCTCCCTGCCATTGAATGCAGTCTCTCCTGCACGGAAGGACAGATCGTGCGGTTCGATCTTGCTGCAGGCTGGGTTGAGAGTAGCGGTGAAAAATTCCCCCTCCGTCCGCTCTCCCCCCGTATGAGGGAGATCCTTGCTGCGGGCGGGCTGGTGAACTACTGGAGGGCACACCGATGATCTTTCCCGAGCACTGCAAACACGTGGGACATGCCTCTACAAAGCCCTGCGATGACAGGGTCTACTTCTTAAGCCGCTGGCTCCTCCGGGATCTGACCGGGGGGGGGCACGAGATACTGGAAGTGACACTGGACGGGACAAACAAGGGAATGATGCGTGAGATCCTTTCGGAACGGGTGCTTGCGCGGGAGAACGAGGTGTACCACTACCCGGAGAAGGTGAACCTCCACAACCGCACACGGCTCGTGGAACTGGCCCTCGACACGGGACACCGGGGCACGATCTTCACCGGTCATGACGAGCACCAGACCTTTGTCGTCGACCCGGACCTGTCGAGATTCCTGAAGGTCCACGTGTATGACGTGAGCCCGCCCCGTCCGAGTCTCTCCTCCTGTATCCGCGAGCTCGAGAGTGCCGGGCTCTTCGGCGACCTGTCCGTGCAGTTCTGCCACCATATCCGGGACATCACGGAGGTGCGTGCTGATGTGTATCCCTGCCGGGCAGCAGGGTTTGAGAGAACCCTTGACGCTGATATCATGCAGGGTGGCGAGCAGGTTGCCGGCTGCCTGACCGCATCCCAGTTCTACACTGAATGTTACGGCAAAAATTTTAGTCTTGTCAATATCTGCCCCCTTGAATGCGTCAGGGAGGAGCCGTTTATTGCCCGCTGTTGCAGGGGAGAACGGGAGGGTATCGGCTCCTGGAACGAAAAGACCGGTGCTGTTGTTCACTGGGGTGCGAATCCGGTGAAAATATATGAAGCCACACGGGACCTGGTCACCCGCTGGAGAGCCGGATGACCCGGGTTGCGATTGTGGAAGGGGACGGGATCGGCCACGAGGTGATCCCGGTTGCACGCCGCGTGCTGGAACTCCTGCACCCCGAGTACGAGTATTTTACGGTCGATGTCGGGTATGGCGAGTGGGAACGGACCGGCTGTCCCTGCACGGACCCGGATATCGCGCAACTGAAAACCGCAGATGCGATCCTGTTCGGCGCCGTCACCACGCCCCCGATGAAGGACTACCAGAGTGTGGTGCTGCGGATCCGTAAAGCCCTCGACCTCTATGCCAATCTCCGCCCGGTCAAAAATGACACCTTCGACTTCATGATCGTCCGCGAGAACACCGAGGGGCTCTACTCGGGTATTGAAGAGGCGACACCCGACCGGGCCACCACGCTGCGGGTCGTCAGCAGGAGGGGTACAGAGCGGATCATCAGGAAAGCTATCGATCTTGCACGGCAGAGGAACGGCGTCCTGACCATCGGGCACAAGGCAAACGTTATCAAATCGGATGTCTTTTTCCGGGACATCTGCCTCGCCGAGGCAGAGGCTGCAGGGATACCCTGTAACGACAGGTTTATTGATTCCCTCTCGCTTGACCTCCTCCAGAACCCGGGGAAGTACAGTGTTGTCGTCACAACGAATATGTTCGGGGATATCCTTTCCGATGTTGCGGCATATCTCGTGGGAGGTCTCGGGCTCGTGCCAAGTGCAAATATCGGCGACCGGTATGCCTTGTTCGAGCCGGTCCACGGGAGCGCACCTGATATCGCCGGGAAAAATATAGCAAACCCGGTTGCTGCCATACGGAGCGTGTCCATGCTCCTTGACCATCTCGGCGATCCTTCGGGTGCTGCAGTCGTCGAAGCTTCAGTCCGTCAGTTGCTCAGAAAAGGGATTTGCACAAGGGACCTTGGAGGGAGCACCGGGACCCGTGAATTTGGCGATGCGCTGGTACAGTCCCTCAGGCAGGTTGTTTAAACTGCCTGGCAAGTCACTGATAAAAAAACAGATCAGAACACCTTTACCCTCTTTGGGGCATGCGAGCAGGTCCCTGCCGCTATGGCGTATTCACGATGCGATAACGACTCAGAAGGTTACGGGGAATCAAAGGGGTCCTGGTATTATTTTGGTAGTGTTATAAAAGGGTCAAGAGGGTGGTCCCGTGGCCTGCCTTCCCCATGGGGGAGAGAGGGGGTCATCTCAGTATTTCTGCATGAGATCATTCTCTCAACGGCTGACCCTGAATCCTGCCCGCGTGAACACATCCTCTGCGTTTTTTCCCGCTCTTCAGCGCAAGGAACCCGGACATCCCGCAGGGCACGGCACTATATGCCGCGAACGCTCCTGTCTTTGTGTTGGGAAGGAACGACTACTCTGCAGCACCCGTCCGGCGAATCCCCCCAGGGCCGGGAATGAGAATCCGGGAACAGAGATAATTGCGGCAGAGTTCAGGCCGGCTTGCGTACACTGTGCAGACACGTTCATGGGGTGCCAACTGCCGGAGGAAGGGACATGCAGCCAATTTTTTGTCATTCTCCTGCTGAGTAAGGAAGAGTTCTCTTTTGTCCGGGTCCACGGATACGAGACGTTCCTCGCCATTGGTGTACCCTATCCGGAAATCAAAGGGATGGATCTCTTCTTGTATGCTGATGATCTCCCCCATGGTGCTGCAGCAGTCCCCACAGCGCTGGCATTCAATGGTCATAGTGCCTGCCTGCCCTTCTTCGCCAAATATGCATCGCGGGAAGGATAACCATGGCGCTTTAATCCGCAGTCTTCTTTGTACTCCGGTATCCGGACCATCCCGCAAGATATTCATTATCCCGGTCTGATTATACTGGTTGGAAGTGGCATAGTATCACTGCTGGTCTCATCGGATTTGCTGTAGCAATTCCCCTGCTCATCTTCATCGCGCGGGTGATAGAAACAAGTCTTGAGACCATCAGGACTATCTATATCGCCCGGGGGCATGCCAACCTGGCTGCCTGCATCGGGATTATAAAGACGGGTATCTGGCTCCTCTCCACCGGCCTTGTTCTCACAAATCTTTCAGATTACGCGAACCTGTTTGCCTATCTCGCCGGGTACGGGATTGGCACACTCCTTGGTATGGAGATTGAGAAGATGATCTCACTGGGTCATGTAATCGTACGGCTGATCACACCTGAAGACCCCCGGCCGCTTATTGCAAATCTTGCGGGGCTTGGCTATGGTATGACCCGGATAGAGGGCTCCGGCAGTTTCTCGGATACCGTGACAATCATCCTCATGATTGTCCCAAGGCCTGAATTAGGGCGCCTCATGGATATCCTCTCGAAGGAATACCCCACTATTCTGTACACGGTGGAAGATGTCCGGAATATCCGGGAAGGCGCAAAGATATTCCACCATGATACAAAGAGCAGGATGCTGGACTTCTTCGGGCTCTGAAGGATATTTTTTTAGGTTAAAATGTTATTGTACCCCCTTGCGTCCATGAAGGATTTACGATGGAAAAATAAGGAAAATTGCCTGCCAGAAATGGAAAAGCGGAAAAGTGCACCTGCCGATGATTTTAAAAACGCCGACTCCCGGGGCTTCGCCCCCGCCGCTCTGGCACCCCTCTTGCAATTGAGCCCCCGGGCATGGGTGGCGCAAGCGGGGCCTCCTGCTCGATCGAGAAGTCAGGGGCTCATTGATACGTCACCCTTTGTTATTTGCCCCAAACACAAACTCTTTGTTCCGCTACTCCCACCACTGCTACTATTCTCTATGACAAATCCCGTCCACGAAACCCCTAAAGGTTCGCGTATTCCACTATTCAGAGCACGGACCAATACGATTGAGGACCTCGTCCCTGTTACAAAGACAGATGAAGAATGGAAAACCCAACTCGCTCCGGAGCAGTATGCAGTAGCCCGGAAGAAAGGAACGGAATACGCATTTTCAGGCAAGTACCATGCTTCAAAGGAACCCGGAATCTACCGGTGCGTATGCTGCGGTACGGATCTCTTTGATGCCGCAACCAAGTTTGACTCCGGGACCGGATGGCCGAGTTTTTTTGCACCGGTCTCCGGACTGAATATCCGGCTGTTACCTGATAACTCCGGAGGCATGAGCCGGACGGAAGTACTATGCGTGCGGTGTGGTGCGCACCTGGGTCATGTTTTCGATGACGGCCCCGCTCCGACCGGAAAACGCTTTTGCATGAACTCGGCATCGCTGGATCTTCAGAGAAATCCTGAAAATCCGGGTTCATAGGTGGTAGATATAACTGAACCCCGTGCGACAGCATCCCTGATGATATCGTGAGTAAAACGAGGAGTGACGGAGAAAATCTTCATGCGTATTGGTTACCCTTGTATCAACCGCTCAATTGGTTGTACAGCTTCCCGCACCTTCCGGCTTTCATCCTATACGGCCGACCGGCTGCGGGATACGGTACGGGAAAACCTGGCATGTCTGGGAAACATACTCGCATACAATAAAAACCATAACCTGCTCTTCTTCAGGATCACATCAGACCTGGTACCTTTTGCATCGCACCCGGTCTGCACCTTCCCCTGGCAGGAGTACTTTTCCGAAGGTTTTTCCCTGCTTGGTGAGTACATCCGGAAACACGGGTTCCGGATCTCTATGCACCCCGACCAGTTTGTCCTCCTCAATGCACACGATGAAGAAGTGCTCCGGCGCAGTATTGCTGACCTTGTGTACCAGGTGCATGTACTCGACCTGATGGGGCTTGACCATTCAGCCAAAGTCCAGATTCACGTGGGGGGAGTCTATGGCAATAAAACAGCAAGCATTGACCGTTTTGTAAAACGGTTTGATCTGCTTGACCCCTCCATCAGATGCCGCCTCGTGATCGAGAATGACGAGCGGTTGTATACGGTCAGCGACTGTCTTGCCATCAGCGAACAGACCGGTATTCCTGTCCTCATGGATTCATTCCACCACTCCCTCTTCAGCAACGGGGAGAGGTTCGTCGATCTGTTCCGGCCCATCCGGCAGACGTGGAAGCCGGCTGATGGCATCCCGATGGTCGATTACAGCTCGCAGGAACCGGGTAAAAGGGCGGGAGCACATGCAGAACATATTGTCGCAGACTCCTTCCGGCAGTTCCTTGCAGCAACCCGGTCTGCAGATTTCGATATCATGCTTGAGATCAAGGACAAGGAGAAAAGTGCACGTGAAGCGCTGGACATTGCGCAAGGAGATCCCCGGCTCTTCACCGGCCATACCGCTGGAGC
This sequence comes from uncultured Methanoregula sp., assembly GCA_964503195.1. GTDB lineage: Archaea > Halobacteriota > Methanomicrobia > Methanomicrobiales > Methanospirillaceae > Methanoregula. The sequence goes on along the minus strand of CAZCZK010000056.1, from coordinate 848 downwards.
ATGACCGTATCCGTTCTATCCCCCCATTCTTTTTTATTACTCATGGATCTCCTGGTCCCTGACCTGACCGGAATCGGACTCCCGATGGTTTGTTTTGCCGTTTCGCTTGCCATCGCGAGCATCACGAAGTCCGGGCTCTTGCGGCCAGCTCATCCGGTAACCCTTTTTTCGGCGGGTTCCAGACCGGAATGACATTGGCAGGCAGGATCTCCGGGACCTCAGTCGCAGGATGTATATCACGGTTCGATCACTGGATGGCTTTTGTTCTGCTCCTGGCTGTCGGCGCTCAGATGATGCGGGAGGGGGATTTTGGGAAAAAGAGGCGGCACGGACAGACACACTCCCGCTTATGCTCCTTGTGGTGCTTTCCCTTGCCACCGGCACCGATCCCCCTGCCGTCGGCAGCAGTGTCGGCATACTCAGGACACCAGCCCTCGTCCCTGCTCTCATCATCGGGGATTGTCTGCGGTGGCATCTCTTGTTGACGGTGTCAGGCCTGGAGAACAACTTGAGGAACGCCCGTGCAATAAAATGGAGATCGTCGGCGGCCGGATCCTTACCCTGATCGGTGAACAAATCCTTGCTGAACGCAAGTTCTTCTGAGAAAACCGGTTTTTTTGCTGGACAGCTTGAGCAGGGTCCGGTTCAGGGAAAAAAGGATGAATGCCCAGGGCACCCGTCATTGGGTGAGATCTGTGTGTTACCAGACCTCAGGGAATGCCATGTTGGTATAGATGTCCTCAAGACGGGCTTTGTGGCCGCGTTCCATGTTTGCCAGCTGGGAAAAGAGCAGCTGGGTCTCATTATCCGTGGCCAGTTTCGCGAGCTGGGAGTACATCTGCATGGCT
>CAZCZK010000055.1:10910-14691 GCA_964503195.1 uncultured Methanoregula sp. | reverse complement strand
AATGTCCCTGTACATCTTTGCTGGTTTTCTGACCATCGCGTCCTACTCCTGTGAACTATTATGAAAAGCGGGCAGAAATATCAGGTATTTGACAGATATCGGTGCCGTTACGCTTCTATAAACTGCTTTAATAAAATGGCTATGGCGCGTATTAAACCTTACTGGATTGAACAGTTCTGGCTGATGAGGTCCAGGACCTCGCGCCGGACCTGCGCAAACTCCGGGCTTGTCCGGTCACGGGGCCGGGGAAGGTCAACGGGGAACATCCGGCATATCCGGCCCGGGCGGGGAGTGAGCACAATAATCCGGTCAGAGAGATACACGGCTTCGTCGACGCTGTGGGTGATGAAGATGATCGTCTTCTTCGTTGCTTCCCTGATATCGAGGAGCTCTTTCTGCAGCATGTTCCGCGTCTGGGCATCGAGGGCCCCGAACGGCTCGTCCATCAGGAGCAGGACCGGGTCGAGCGCAAGGGCCCGCGCCACCGCAACCCGCTGGCGCATCCCGCCCGAGAGTTCGGAAGGGAAACTGTCCCGGAACTGGGTGAGATTAACCAGGGTAAGGTACCGTTCCGCGATCCGGTAACGTTCTTCCTTTTTCATGCCCTGCATCTCAAGGCCGAACGCGATGTTGTCGATGACCGAGCGCCACGGGAAGAGAGAATATTCCTGGAAGACCATCCCGACCTTCGGGCTGGTTCCCCGGATCTCCTCACGGTCAAGGACGATCGAGCCCGACTCTGCGGTATCAAGGCCGGCGATCATCCGCAGGAGTGTGGTCTTGCCGCAACCTGACGAACCGAGGATGCAGACAAACTCCTTGTCCTTTACATCGAACGTGATATTGTCGAGGACAACAAGGCGACTGCCATCATCCTTCGGGAACGACTGGTTCAGATTAAGGATCTCCAGCTTGCCCATATCATGCCACCTCCCCGGTCCGCCACTTCAGGAACCGCCGTTCGATATAATACCGGAAGATCATGTCGAAAGCCAGCCCGATCAGGCCGAGGATGATCATGTAGACGACAACGCTGTCCATCTGGTGGATGCTGTAATAGAACCAGAGCTTCTGGCCGAGGCCGTAATTCGAGACCCCGAATAATTCAGCGGCAACAAGGCACATCCAGCCAACACCGGTCGCGATCCGGATACCGGCAGCCACCGAAGGGAGGGCCGCGGGGAACGCGATGTACCGGATCAGGTCACGGTTCTTTGTACACCCGAGCATCCGTGCAGCTTCGACAAACACGCGGGGAACGCTTCGAAAACCACTGTAGGTGTTGATGATCACGGGAAAGACCGCCCCCACAAAGATAATAAATCCCCCGGAAAAGGAGGTCAGGCCGAACCAGATGATGGCAAACGGGATCCAGGCAAGAGGAGGGATGGGGCGGAGGAGTTCAACAAGCGGGTCGAGAAGGGATTCGACCCGGCGGCTCCAGCCCATAATAATTCCCAGCGGGATACCAACGATCAGTGCCAGGCCAAGTCCGATACCGAAGTGAATAAGACTGGCCTCAAGATCCAGGAGGAGCGTCCCGCCATCCAGGTGGCTGATAAATGCTGCAAGAACATCCGTCGGGGCAGGGAGGATGAACGGGTATTTTATGATATACGCTGCAACGAACTGCCAGAACAGGAGTGCAAATGCGAGCGCCGCTGCACCGAGCCACCGGTTCTTACCATTCTCGCTCTCGTGTCTTGCCATGGATCCAGGTTCCCTGCGGGGACTTTGGTGTTCTCAAAGTTCCTGATGCTGGTACTGAGGTACGATAACCAAGGAAAAAAAGGGTTGGTCTGAGGGGATCAGTTCTTCTTGTAGAACGTGAGATCGAAGATCTGGTCCTTTGTCAGGGGTGTCTTAAGGTACTTGAGATTATACTGGATGGTCGCATAATCCAGGACGGGATCGACAATCAGGTTCGGGTCGCTGTCCCAGTCTCCATCCCATTCCTTTAATGAGGCTTTGACATCTTCAAGTTTCGAACCGGTCTTGGTTGCATAGATCGCGGCTGCCTCGTCAAGGTTCTGGTCATTGAACGTAACCGCCTTGTCGTTTGTTTTTATGATCTGGGTAACGATCTCGGGGTGCTCACGGATCAGCTTGCCGCTCACAACGAGGACACAACAGGTGTGGTGGGGATACATCTCACCGGAATGAACAACGATCTTCCCCTTACCCTGTGCAACAACCACTGCCGGAGAGGGGTGAGGGAGGAAAACCGCGTCAACCTGGCCGGCGGTAATTGCAGTGACCGCGTCGCCAGGACCCATCCCCTTGATCTCGACATCCTTTACCGGGTCGATATTGTTCTTCGTGAGCCAGTCGCGCAGGACAGTATCCTGGATAGTCCCGGCCTGGAATGTCGCAATCTTCAGGCCCTTCAGGCTCGCGGGTCCCTTATAGTCAATGTCAGGCCGCACGACAAGGTCGGACCCCTGCGTGTTGACACCGGCAACGATCTTGGCATCGAGACCGGTGCTGAGAGCAGACAGGACCGGGGCTGCACCGACGTAGGCAACATCAAGGTCACCCGCCATCATGGCCTGCATCTCGGGGGCACCGGTCGGGAAGACCTTGTCACTCACGTTCCGGACACCGAGGGGTGCGAGATCGGTCATCCACCAGCCCTTATCCATGGCGGTGGTGTGGGCCATCTGGTGGGTACTCGGCTGGTACCCGATCACGAGTTCCTTGATCGGGGCTGCGGTCGTTGGTGCTGCCGAAGCAGACGGGGTGGCTGGAGCCGGGCCGGCCTGCTGGGTGCAGCCGGCGGTGAGGAGTAACAGGGCAATGGCGATCAGCGCAATTGCCAGAATCTTCATCGTCTTCATGGGCACAGTGTTGTCCTGTCAATAATAAAAAAGTGCCCGAATGTGGCAAATATTCTCTATTTTTGTGATAAAAAATGTACCTGAATATGACAAAAGGATAACTGATCCTGTATAGTTGTCCACATTTCATGGACAGGAACCGCCGCTTTTTGGGACAAAAAGAAAAAACTTTTAAAAAATTAGCCTGATTGTATCAATCATATGGTACAGACCGACCCGATTGATCGCCTCATGCGCGCCGCACTCACCTCGGATGAGGAGTTTGTCACGACCCTTGACGACCTCCTGCGCCGGGATCTCAGGATCAGTATCCGGGAATTATCAGAGGCCAGCGGAATTGCCCAGAGTTCATTATACAAGATACTCCACGGAAAACGATCCCCAAACCTTTCAACGCTCCGTGCCATCATCCGGGCAATGCGCCGGTTCTACCGGGCCGGAGAAGGAGAGTTCATCGGCCTCATCGTTGCCCGCCCGGTCCTTGAGACCATCGAAGAGCGGACGGCAGATGTGGACTCAAAACGGGTAAAAGTGCGGGAGTACCCGGTACATACCATGGAAGACGCGATCGTTTCTGCGGTGCGGGCCGAGCGCGAGGGTGCGGTAGCCATTGTCTGCGCCCCCATCGTGTCGAGCGTCATCGAGCAGCTGGTCCACATCCCGGTGGCAACCATCATCCCCCGCGAGTCAGTCCAGCGGGCGATCGAGCTTGCGGCACGTAAGGCGTGGCTTTAATCAGAGCGTGACCAATAATACCGGTAATTACATGGGTGATCAGATGCGAACCGACGTTGTAAGGCTGGGGCGCCTCTCGGGCGAGCGGAACGGTGAGATGATGCAGTTCCTCTCATCGATGGATGCTGACCGTCATATCGCGGACGCGGATATCCTTGTCGATATTGCGCATGTCCTGATGCTGGACCGGCAGAAGATCAATGACCGTA
>CAZCZK010000055.1:0-10810 GCA_964503195.1 uncultured Methanoregula sp. | reverse complement strand
CTTGTCGATATTGCGCATGTCCTGATGCTGGACCGGCAGAAGATCAATGACCGTAAGGTAACGCAGCAGATCCTGTCTGCCCTGCTGGAGATGCATAACGAAGGCGTCCCGGAGGAAGTTTTTGACGAACGGTTCGAGGATGTCCATGCGGGGATCGAGTCGGTCCTTATCGGGTTGTCAGGACCGGAGACCGGCGGGCGGATGCATATGGGACGGTCGCGGAACGACGAGGTTGCGACCTGCATCCGGATAAAACTCCGGGAAGAACTCCTCAAACAGATGACTGCGCTCCTGAAGATCCGCAGGGTCCTCGTTGCTCTTGCCGCAAAACATACGGAGAGCGTGATGCCGGGATTCACCCACCTGCAGCACGCCCAGCCAACCACACTCGCCCACCACCTTCTCGCGTACGAGCAGGCATTCTCGCGCGACTTCGGCCGGCTGAAGGAGGCCTATGCACGCGTCAACCTCTCCCCTCTCGGCGCTGCAGCATTCGCGTCAACCGGTTATCCCATTGACCGGGAGTACACCGCATCCCTTCTCGGGTTCGACGGGCTGGTCACCAACTCCATGGACGCTGTTGCCACCCGGGACTTTGCGCTCGAAACGCTTGCCGATCTCTCCATCATGATGACGAACACGAGCCGGCTCTGTGAGGAACTGGTCATCTGGTCCAGTTCCTTCGTGAAGTTTGTCAGCCTTGACGATGCCTTCTGCTCCACGTCTTCCATCATGCCCCAGAAGAAGAACCCGGACACCGCCGAGATCATGCGGGCCAAGAGTGCGTCAGTCTTCGGGGCGTTTGCAAGCGCCCTCGTGACGGTCAAGGGCCTGCCCATGAGTTACAACCGTGACCTGCAGGAACTGACGCCGAACATCTGGCGCGGGATGCACGACGCGAAGGGGAGCATCTGCCTCCTTGCCGATATGCTTGCCAGTGCAGAGTTTGATACGAAACGGATGAAGGAGGAGGCCGGCAAAGGTTTCTCAACGGCCACCGAACTTGCCGACACCCTCGTCCGCTCCTACGGCCTCCCGTTCCGCACCGCCCATAATATTGTCGGACGGGCGGTACAGAAAGGCAGCCTCTCGCTTGCCACCCTTGAAGCGGCGGCACGGGAAGTCGGGCCGAAGATCTCCTTAAAGAAGAAAGGGCTCACCCAGAAGAAGATTGACGAGGTCCTTGACGTGAATTATTCCATCGCATTACGCACATCCCCCGGCGGTCCCGCACCGGCTGCAACAAAACTGGCGATCAAAGACCGGAAAAAGCAGCTCGAAGCCGACGCCGATCTCACCGACAAACGCCTTGCCCTGCTGGCCAGAGCCCGGGACAAACTCATCACCGATGCACGGAGGATGGTAGCATAACATCGCAGTTCCAGTCCGGCGACCGGGTCCAGTGTGCCTACAAGGGCATGAACAGGAAAGGCGTGTATATTACCGAGCGCGACGGCATGGCGGTTGTCAAGCTCGATTCCGGGTATAATATCGGCGTCCCGCCAGCCTCCTGCACCCTTACGGAGCGGCCGGCCACGGTCTCCGCAAAACCGGCCGACGTGGTCCAGGACAAAAATCTCCCGACCCTTGCCATCGTCTCCACCGGCGGGACGATCGCGAGCAGGATCGATTACCGGACCGGATCGGTCACGAGCCAGTTCAATGCGAGCGACATCCTGACCGCGATCCCCGAACTCAAGGAGATCGCCAATTACCGCACGATCCCGCTTGCCACCATCCTCTCGGAGAACATGACACCGGCCATCTGGCAGGACCTTGCCCGGGCAATCTATGCTGAGATAAAGAACGGAGCAAAAGGCATCATCGTCACCCACGGTACCGACACGATGGCGTACAGTGCAGCTGCCATCAGTTTCATGATCGATACTCCGGTACCGATTGTCTTTGTGGGTTCCCAGCGATCGGCAGACCGGCCATCGAGCGACAATGCCATGAACGCGGTCTCTGCAGCCGCAGCCGCAACAAGCGATCTCGGGGAAGTGGCGGTGGTTATGCATGCGACAACCAACGATGATACCTGTGCCATCCACCGCGGTACCCGGGTCCGCAAGATGCACTCCTCGCGGCGCGACGCGTTCCGGAGCCTCGGCGTTGACCCGATCGGGGAAATTGAGTATCCTTCACGAAAGGTGACCCTTGCACCGGATGCGGTCCGGCGCGGCACCCGCACGCTCGCACTTCGCGATGCACTCGACCCGCACTGCGCCCTCATCCAGTTCTACCCGGGCATGACCCCGGAGATCCTGAAGGCATACGAGGGATACCATGGTCTCGTGATCGCGGGTACCGGTCTCGGGCATACCAGCACCCTGCTTATCCCCCAGCTGAAACATCTTGCTGAGAGCGGGACGCTCATTGTCATGACCACGCAGTGCATGAACGGCCGGGTCTGCGACCGGGTCTATGATACCGGCCGCGACCTCCTCGATGCCGGTGTTATCGAAGGCGGCGACATGCTGCCGGAAGCGGCGCTCGTGAAACTGATGTGGGTCCTCGGCAACGAGAAGGACAGAAAGAAGGCAGCGGCAATGATGCAGGCCGATCTCAAAGGCGAATGGAACAGGAGGAGCAGCCATGGACTATAAGGCACTGGGCCTCGTGGCCGGTATCGAGATCCACCAGCAGCTGGATACAAAGGAGAAGCTCTTCTGCCACTGCCCGACCGCGCTTCGCGAGATCGCGGAACACGATGGCGAGTTCTCCCGCTACCTCCGGGCAACGGTCAGCGAGATGGGCGAGATCGACAGGGCGGCAAAGGAGGAGATGAAGCACGACCGGATGTTCCGGTATTATTCCTACAACACCACCTGCCTTGTCGAGAACGATGAGGAGCCCCCGGCGCCGGTGAACGACGAGGCGCTCGCTATCTGCCTCACCATCGGGAAGATGTTCGCTATGACGCCGGTCCCGCAGGTGCACACGATGCGGAAACTCGTCATCGACGGCTCCAACACGAGCGGGTTCCAGCGCACGGCCCTTGTCGCGTTCAACGGCGCTCTCCCGAACGGCGGGCTGATCGAGACGATCTGTCTTGAGGAGGAAGCAGCCCAGCGGGTGAAGGACGAGGTCTTCAGCCTTGACCGGCTCGGGATCCCGCTTATCGAGATCACCACATCGCCCTGCATGCACACGCCGGAGGAGGTCCAGAGCGTTGCAGAACATATCGGCATGGTCCTCCGCTCTACCGGAAAAGTAAAACGGGGGCTCGGGACGATCCGCCAGGATGTCAACATCTCTATTGCCGCAGGCGCCCGTGTCGAGATCAAGGGGGTGCAGGAACTCGACCTCATCGCCGAAGTTGTCCGTCGCGAGGTGCAGCGGCAGCAGAGCCTGCTCGCGATCCGGGACGAACTCAGGAAACGCGGGGCGTCAGCCGATGTAACCGCAGGTGTCGACGTCACATCACTCTTTAAAGAAACCAAATCCGCCGTTCTCAAGAAGGCCAAGAAGATCCACGCCATTGTCCTCAGGGGTTTTGCCGGCATGGTCGGGCGCGAGATCCAGCCGGAGCGCCGGCTCGGGAGCGAGATGTCGGATTACGCGAAAAAGTGCGGGGTCGGCGGCATCTTCCACACGGACGAACTGCCGGCCTATGGCGTCACGGCAGAAGAGGTCGCACACCTTCGCACGCATATGCATGCCGGGGAGCAGGACTGCGTCATCCTCGTTGCAGGGGCAAGCGAGAAGCAGGCATCATGTGCAATCAGCCAGGTAATTACCCGGGCAGAACTCGCCCTCTCGGATAAGCCGGTACCGGAGGAAACCCGGAAGATGCTCGAGAGCGGGAGCACGGCCTACATGCGCCCGCTGCCGGGTGCTGCGCGGATGTACCCGGAGACGGATGTGCTGCCGGTCTTTATCGACGATGCCCGTTGGAATGCGGTCGTCGTTCCCGAACTGATCACGGCAAAAGCGGAACGGTTTGTTGCAGCATACGGGATCGAGAGGAATTATGCACTCCAGCTGGCTGCCTCGGAGAAACTCCCGCTCTTTGAACGGGCGGTACGAGAGGGTATCAAACCCAAGCTGGCGGTTTTCACCATCCTCTCCACGACAACGGAACTCCGCCGCGACGGTGTGGATATATCGAAGATTCAGGATCAGGTGTATCTCGACACGTGGCACGCGGTCGATTCCGGGAAAGCAGCGCGTGAGGCAATTCCCGAGATCTTCCGGAGCGTTGCCAAAGGCAGCACCTTTTCAGAAGCAATACAGAAGCTCGCCCCTGCGGTCTCGCGCGAGGAACTCGAAACAATCGTCAGGAAAATCCTTGCAGAACGGGCTGACTTTGTTGCGCAGAAGGGGAAGGCAGCGGTCGGACCCCTCATGGGAGTGGTGATGGCTGAAGTGCGCGGATCGGTGGACGGGAAGGTTGTTTCCGAGATCCTGAAAAACGAGATTGAGCGGGTAACCCCCCCGAAGTAATTCTTTTTTGTTTTTGGTTCATTCCTGATCCGGACAGGATCAGGCGGGAACCTTTATGAGCGGGGCAACAGAATTAGATAAGGAGTTTAATTATGGGTAAAACTGGAACAACCCTCTGGGCACAGGTAAAAGGCGTCAAGGGAAAGATCAGGCTCGTCCCCAAGAAGGAGGGCGAGACCAAAACCCCCGGACCCAACCAGCGGTTCAAGGCAGGCGCAAACGTGAAGCAGATCGATCAGATGGCTGAGGCTATGGGCGGCCGCGGCGGCGGACGTGGTGGCCGCGGCGGACGTGGCGGCAGGCGTGGCGGCGACCGTTCCGGTGGCTCCGGGTTGAATGAGTCCACGGCAAACCCGATGATCAGAAGAAAGATGCGCAGGGCGAAAGTCTCCGCGCTGGGTGCAAAGGCAAAGGCCTCACGCTGATTTATTGGTTGGCAGCACCAGGCTTACAGAGGGTTGAGGGGTTTGTCTGACCCCTTATTGTTTTTTCGCATCGCGTCCTGACATTTTTTGGATTTTATTTCCGGAATGATAACTATCTTTTATCCACAACAACCATGGTGATTATGGATCCGAAAACTGCAGTCATGAATTACCAGTACGCGGAACGGGCAAAGTCAGAACTGATCCTGATGTCCCAGTTGTCCCTGTCCCTGAGCGGGTTTTCCGAACAGGAGCGGAGGGGAGGAAAAAAGATTCTCCTCATGATGATGGACGCAGTCCGAAACGAACTCCAGTTTGCACAAAAAAGCACAGGACACCGGGAATTTACCAGAGCTATCAACTTCCTTTCCGAGGCCATCTCCTTAAATGAGAGCAACCAGCCGGAAGAAGCATCCCAAAAGATCGCGATGGCAATCAGCGCCGCCACTACACCGGCCCAGGAAGCATGGCAGGTACTGTCGGAACATGGACTCCTCTGATTTTTTCGGATTTTGTACCAGCCGATCATCTGTGCGTACGTTCGATGACGAACCGCTGAGTGAAGATGAGATTGGCTATATTCTCAGCTGTGCAAGTACCGCACCGAGCGCCGGAAATCTGGAAGCGTGGGATGTGGTTGTCGTTACTGATGAGGAGACGAGACGTGCACTGGCAGAAGCGGCTTTCGGGCAGGAACACGTGGAACGTGCCCGGGTGATTTTTGTGGTATGTTCAAATTATATCCGCTCCATGTCACGGTATGGGGAACGCGGGATCCTCTACGGGCTTGAGGATGCAACAATTGCCTGTACCTACATGATGCTTGCGGCACATGCCAAAAACATCCGGTCCTGCTGGACGGGCGCATTTGATGATGATGAAGTCCGTGAGATCCTCTCGCTTCCCCAGCATGTCCGCCCTGTTTGCCTGCTCTCGGTGGGAAAGGGTCATCCTCCCGCACAGCATACGGATCGGATGGGTATCGGAGAACATGTGCACCGTGAGACCTGGTGAAGGTGAAAAATGCCTGATTATGTCGTAACCATGGAATCTGCATGGCTCATCCGCGATGTCAAGTCGCTGGACGATGCGATAGGCATTGCGGTCAGCGAAGCGGGAAAACGGCTGAATCCGGCCGCCAAATTTGTCGAAGTCGAAGCAGGGTATCTCACGTGCCCGTACTGCGAGGAAACCCTCTCCAGTGCAATAATCGTTGCAGACACAGCCCTCGTGGGTCTTATTCTGGAGATGAAGGTCTTCCGCGGGGATTCAAAGGAACATGCCGGACGGATAGCAAAATCGGTGATCGGCAAGGCACTACGGGACATCCCGCTCAAACTTCTGGATGTGGAAGAACAATGATCCATGTTGTCGGGCATACGGCTATCGATCATATCTCAAGGGTCCCCCATCTTCCCAAGGCAAACTGCTCGACACACATCACGGATCGCCAGATCTATTTTGGCGGCGGCGCGTCCAATATTGCAGCAGGTATTGCCATGTTGGGAGAGGAAGTTACTCTCCATTCCTGTATCGGTGATGATTTTTCCGGGAGCGATTATGACCGGTGGATGAACAGTCTTGGGATCCACCGTGCGTTCTTTACGGTCCCTGGGGCCCACACCCCGACAGCGTTTATGTTTACGGATGATAATGGGGACCAGATGACTTTTTTTGAGTGGGGGGCCTCGCGGGCATTCGCCACAGAAGAAGCACCGGGCCTGCCAGTTGTGCATATGGCTACTGCGGACCCGGATTTTAACTGTAAGGTAGCGGAGGGAAGCGAGTTTGTTTCGTTTGATCCCGGGCAGGATGTGTTCTGGTACAACAAGGAGCAACTGGGCTCCATTCTCGATAATGCAAATATCCTGTTTGCCAACCAGCACGAGGTCCGGCAGATGTGCGAAACGCTGGGCATCAGCCGGGAAGTTCTGATCAAAAAAGTGGATACCGCGATATTCACGATGAGCGGGGATGGCAGTACGCTCTTCACCGGCGGAAAGGAATTTTTCATACCGGTCGTGCCGGTGACACTCGCGGATCCCACCGGCGCCGGGGATTCCTACCGGGCAGGGTTCCTTTCGGCATATGTAAGAGGGTATCCTTCCCTGACCTGCTGTAAGATTGGCACCGTCACTGCATCGTTCGTGGTGGAACATGTAGGATGCCAGACTCACCTGCCGGACTGGAAGACGATGGAAACACGGTACCGGCAGAACTTCGGTCTGCTGGAAGACCGATCACATCAAGGATCTCAGGCATGACATGGGCGTCACTCACTTCCGGGGGGAAAGATTCCATCCTTTCCTGCCAGAAAGCGATTGACAGCGGAAAGGTTGTCAGGTATATGGTAACAGCCCGCCCGAAAAACCATGATTCCTATATGTTCCACTCCGCCAATCTCGATGCCGTTCCCGTCATTGCCCGGGTCGCAGGCATGGAATACGTGGAGGTAGAAACGCAGGGGGATAAAGAGGAGGAACTCCAAGATCTCGAGGAGGGGCTTGCCGCACTGGACATCGAAGGAGTCATTGCCGGTGCTGTGGGTTCCCGGTACCAGGCCGAGCGAATACGGGGGATTGCCGACCGTCTTGGTCTTGCTCTCTTCATCCCGCTCTGGCATCTCGATCCTGAAATCCTCCTTCATGAGGTTGCCCAAAGGCTGGACGCAATGATCGTGGTAACCGCAGCAGAAGGGCTTGATGCCGGGTTCCTTGGTGCCCGGTTCAATGACGATCTTATCCGCCGGCTTAAGCGTGTTGAAGCCACCCACCGGATCCATCTTGCCGGCGAGGGGGGGGAATATGAGAGCCTTGTCCTCAACGCGCCATTCTATTCCCGGCCGGTAACCTATTCCACAACAGAAGTCCGGTCTGCAACGGACCGGCATGAACTTATTCTCGGAGGTTTTGCCTGATGGTGCAGGAAGGTGATGTGAAAATGGGCCAGCTTGCCCGGTTCATATTTACCGCTCCGTCATGGAAACGATCCCTGGTCCTGATTCTCCTTCTCGGTTTTCTTATTGACGGTGCAAACGCAAAAGCCTGGCTGAATCTCAACCTCGCCAGCCCGATATCGTTCACGCTGCCAACGGTTATCAGCAGCTACTTCTCCCTGCCGGAACAGTTTTTGTTCTCCGGCACGCTGGCATTTACCATCCCGGCCATTGCAGCCCTTATCCTGACGAAGCCATTGATAGAATATACCGGTAAGACGATGACCTGGAACCGGTCAGCATTGCTCGCCCTTGCCTGTACGGTCCTCGGCGTTATCATCACCCTTTCTGCCCTTGTATCTTCTGTAAAACTCATCCCGATGTGTTACGCGATCTCCCTGGGGTTCATCTTCGGGCTCCGTTTACTCGTCCTGGCAGCAATAGCAGATTACCGTGTTCCCCGCATGATCATCCCGGCACTCACCCAGAGCTGTGTGGGGGTCCTGATAGGCATCTTCCTCTTCTCTCCGTTTTTTGCCCTCATTGCGATCGTTCTCCACATTGTCTTCGGGGTTGGGTTTGCAGTCTTGATCTGGATGATCGAGCGACCGCTCAGGAAAGCCTTCCAGATCCGCGGCCTCGCATTCATCAACGCGTTTATTGCACATATGACGGACGGGTCGTCAAAAGGGATGGAAATCTTCTTCCGGGAAATCGGTGAAGAGATCTATGTTCCTCAGGTGAGTTTCTTCTTTAAGCGCGACACGGGCAGGCATATCATCTTCACCGTACCGAACCTCCATCCCGGTCCCATGGGGGAGATCGGAGGGGGTAACCTCCCGAAGATCATCCACGACAACTTCGACGAGGAGATGCTTGTGGCGCACGGTTGTGCAACCCACGATTTCAACCTGGTCTCCGAGTCAGAGATCAACAAAGTTATAGACGCGCTCCGGCGTTCACGGCAGGGACTTGTCTATTCAGCCTCTGCCGGGAAATCCGGGAGGGTAATGATCGGATCGGTACAGGTGTTGTACCAGCGGTTTGGCGATTCCGTGTTGCTGGTTACCACGCGATCCCCTCACCGCACCGAAGACATCGATTTTTCGGTTGGTATGACCATCATGGCTGAGGGACACCGCTGGTTCCCGAATGTCGCGGTTGTCGATGCTCATAATTGCATGACCGATCTATCGTCGCCGGTCCTCCTCGCCACGCTCACGGCAACCGAGTACCAGAAGGCAGCAATCGATGCAATGGATGCGTGCCGGACCGCACCGCAGTTCCCGTTCAGGGCAGGTGTTGCACACCACACGCTCCCGTACAGCCGGGAGATGGGTTTTGGGGATCTGGGGGTCCAGATTGTCGTCATCGAGGTAGAAGGACAGCAAACTGCCTACGTGCTCATAGACGGCAATAACATGGCACTCGGGACCCGGGAAACTCTGCTCAGTGAGATCCTCCGCGTTGTCGATAATGCTGAAATCATGACTACCGATTCCCACGTTGTGAATACCATCTCCGGGAAAAACCCTGTCGGCATGAACGTGCCGGCATCAGAGATTACTCCCTTTGTTCTCCGGGCGCTGAATGATGCACGAGAAAACCTCACACCAGCTGAAGCCGCGGCAAGCACCGCTCAATGCGATCGGGTCGTTGTCTTTGGCTCGAACACGATCTCCGAGCTGGCAAGTACGGTGAATGCCATGCTGATATTTGTTGCACCCCTTTCGCTGGCTATGCTGCTGCTGGCATTTCTGCTCTCTATTATCGCCTATATCGTGATGGCTTGACACGCTTGTTGTCTCAGAGAGAAAATACCGTGCCATCGCTTTTTAAAAAAACGGGGGCTTCTGACCGCAGGATATGTTCGTGATGTCACGTGTGTTCCCTTACAGCAGAGGGAGCAGGGTCCGGATTTTCAGACAGCGGGTGAATGAACCTGAGGAGAAAGGTGATCGATGTTCATCCTGCCACACGCTTTGTGATCCGCTGGGTTAAAAAGTCCCTACGGTTCATGAAAATCCTGCAACCTGCACAGACCTGCATCTCGCACGGGAAACCGATCCATCATAGCAGGAGGTGACTACCCCTCGTGAACGATGACAGATGCATTTTTATCAAAGGGATTCTTGCGCATTGCGAGTGAGAACAGGTACGGGTAGGTATGCTTAAGATACTGCATGTAGGTCAGCCATTCCTGCATAAGAAGGCGGTACACCCGGTTGAGGTCCACGGACAGATGAGCACAATCGGTCGGGGGGAGCCCCGAGAACGTCTCCCGTGCTGCCATCTCCTCAGTCAGGTGGTAGAGAGCCTGGAGAAGAGGCGTGAAGCTGTCATGTTCGATCATCTGGGGATTTTCAAGCATGCCCAGGAGAAATTCCTTGTGATCCTGAAGGAAACTGCACAAATCGTCCATGGGAACCGTGCAACTGTCAAGGCTGTAGCTATGGTTCTCAATAACCGAACGGGCTCGGTCAAACTCGGCGTCGGACCAGGTACTGGAAACGATCAGGGCTGAACGGATCTCATCGATCGAGGTGTCGTGAGCACTCATTTTTTTGAGGAGTAGTACTCCAAGTTCAGAAAAGAAGGTCCCGATGAGCATGTTCAGTTTTTCGATCCGGGTCTTGCGCTCCTTCTCATCGATCATGGATTCTATGGAATTTGCCGCCACGCCGACAAAACAGCCAACACCGGTCAGGATGATAACCATGACGAGAATTTTTCCTGCGGGCGTTACCGGGTGGATATCCCCGTATCCAACAGTAGCTATCGTCACGATAAGAAAATAGAAGGCATCGAGTGGCTGGAGCTGTTCGAAGACCATGAGTCCGATAGTGCCAGCAAAAACCACGCACACAAGGATACTGAGATAAACCCGCATCCTCAGTGACAGGGTGAAATTCATCGTTCACAGATCGTGTCCTTGAGAATATAAACCGGCGCATCCGCTCTAAAAGCGGGTGGATTAAAAACAAAGATACCCCCGACCAGATTC
>CAZCZK010000054.1:4485-15014 GCA_964503195.1 uncultured Methanoregula sp. | reverse complement strand
CGACGGAAACCTTTTATATAATCAGGCGTTAACTCTCATTATCAAAACCCAATAGAGGTTTTGAGGTGTTTACATGGGAACCAAAATTGGAAAAGAAAAGATCCAGCGCGAAAAGGGCTACCTCTACTTTATCGGCAAAGATGGATATGTCTGGGCAGCCCCGATGAAGCACAACAAGACCGGCAAGAAGAAGAAAGTCGGTACTGAGAAGATCGCCAAGGAAAAGGGCTTCATGTACTATATTGGCAAAGACGGATTCGTCGCAAAAGCCAAGATGAAGAACGCATAATCTCCCTTTTTCCTTTTGCACGCGGTCCGTCAGCCGTCCGGAACAATCCTGCCGGCGGGACTGCACAATATTTTCCTCACGCGGGGGAGTGTCCCGTTTTGGTTTTTACCTTTCCGGGTTGTCGCCTGAATAGTGAATTTCCTAAACGGACAAAACAGGTCCTAATAGTCCCATGAAGTATCAGCAAGTTTCTGTGCTGGTCGATGATACATCCGGGACTCGACACCGAATCTGGACCGTAAGGACGATTTTTTCTCCATCTTCCTGGATTTTTTTTGGCATCCTCTCTTCGCTCATGGTTATCATAAATGATGCGAAAACCGAAAGCCTGAGTTGATCCTCTCCGCGATCAGTGATGATACGGGAATGCAGTATGGGGTTATCTGCCAGGTATTAGGTTGCCGTGTCCCTTGACCGGGAGACACCCAGAACGTATATGGGCCCGTCGTGATTCGAACACGAGATCTTCGCCGTGTGAAGGCGACGTCATAGCCAGCTAGACCACGGGCCCGCAATGCATCGACCGGGAATCGAACCCGGGCTATAGGCTTGGAAGGCCTAAGTCATACCTCTAGACCATCGATGCAGTGTGCTCTACAATTTTGGGAGTGAGGAGTATTAATTGTTACCTGAGTGATTTCCATTGATACCAGGTTATGGGATCTTTTTCTCTTCAAGTGTGATTTCCAGCTTGGAACCGGTGCTTAAAGATTGAGAAAAAAATTTGGCGATGTTTTTTTAAGAGTATCCAAGAAGGGTACGTAAATACTCATTGTACCCGTTAAGCATATTCGTCACGCTTGCGCCTGAGAGGAGTATCTTTCTTCCAGAGAGTAATATCCCGTGCACGATCAAAATAGAATTTGGACTCATCCGCTTTTCCCATCTCCTTGAAGCAGACCCCCAAGTGGTTCCATGCTGTGGCATTGTTGGGCATCTGATTCACCACCATCTTGAAGGTCTGGATAGCGGAATCGAGATATTTATTACTCATGTACATCACACCGATCATTTCGAGAGTTTCACCCAGATTGAAAAGATATTCTGGATTCTCCGGTGAAAGTTCAACGGCTTTCAGCATAGATTTGAGGGCACTTGCGTGATCACCCATCTCCCGGAAACACGTGCCCCGGTCATTCCATACATACGCAAGTTTGGCATCACTCTCAAGTGCCTTATCGAATGCTGCAATCGCCTCAGCGTACTTTTTCTCCCGAACATACAGGATCACACCCTCCTTGTAATAGGTAGTGGATTTTCCAAGAATCTTATCGAACAAGCCCCCTTTGGATTTTTTGGGATCTCCTGATGCGGCATCCAGCTGCTGGGGAGATTCATCCTGTCGGGAATCATGAATAACAACATCGCTGAAAGTTGTCGTCACATCGCGGATAGTACCAACGGATGCGATAAACTGGCCCTGGCTGTCATACATTGGCATTGCTTTCATCCAGAGCGTCCATTCCCCCCCATCCTTTTTTTGCCCGCGGGTGACCGCAATGACGGGACCTTTCGGGACCCTGCTGATCAGCATATATTTCTGACGTTTGATCTCCTCATCTGATTCAAAAACAAGGTTTACCAGCATCTTCTTCCGCGTTCCAAAAAAGGGTTCGGCATACGTATAATCCCCTTTTCCCATGATCACCTGTGCAGGAATATTGGTCAGCTGCTCTAAGGAATCATTCCAGGCAACAACTTTCCCATTGCGGTCAATGGCAAAACTCGGGTCTGAGGAAAAACTGATCATATCCGCGATTATTCTCTGTGTTGTGGTCAGGGCTCGTCCAAGCGAACTCCGTTCCATTGCCCGTTTGACCATGGTAACCAGCTCATGGAACTGTTGCTGCGGATCCTCCCCTTTTTTCAGGAGGAAATTTGCCCCATTATTCAATGCCTCAATTGCGGTGTATTCCCCACCAAGACCCGTGAACAGGATAATAGGTGTAGTGTCCCCGTGCTGCCTGAGAATTTTTAAAAATTCAATCCCGCTTATCTCAGGCATATCGTAGTCAACGATGATGACATCGAACCGCTTCTGCGTAAGGATTGAAAGTCCCTCTTTTGCAGATTGTGCTGTCTGCATGGTCATCTCTCGCGACCGTTCTGACATCAGTTTGATCATTTCCAGCAAAGCACTATCGTCATCGATGAAAAGCACGGTGGTAGGTTCAGCAGTCATTCCTATTATCTTCCTGAGTGCTCAAAGATTTAATAGAAACGGTTTTTACTCTTCTTTCCTCTAAACCGGTTCATGTAAATCCTTCAGGATTCCAACAACGATAGGGGAGGACAACAGTAAATGAAAATTTTCCGATTCAAAACATCGGTCCTGAAAATGTGCGTTTGAAAACAGCCTGGAAAAATGTTTTAATAGCCCCTCAGTTCTGCCTCAACCTTCTCGAGATTACCTATCCTCTTCTCAAGCGCTGGGTGCGTCGAGAAAAGCTCCATAAAGGTATTGCCCGAAAGTGCAGGGATGATAAAAAATGCATTTGCCCCTTCAATCTTTGCTTTTGCCTCCACAGGAACAATTTCCATCCGTCCGCTGATCTTATTGAGGGCAGAAATCAATGCCCGCGGATTTCTTGTGATGAGTGCACTGCCCCGATCTGCTGCAAACTCACGGTACCGTGACAGTGCGAGGATCAAAAGGGTACTCAGAACATAGACAACTATCGAAACAATCCATACCACGATCCAGCTGCCCCCCTCCCGGTTGCGTCCGCCGAACAGTGCGGAAAATAAAAAGCTCTGCATGATGATCGAAGCGATCATGGCGATGAAACTGGCAAGGGTCATCGTCAGGATATCGCGGTTTTTTACGTGTGAAAGTTCATGGGCAAGGACTGCTTCAAGTTCATCGCGGGTCAGGAGCCGTATGATTGAATCTGTACAGGCAACCACTGCATGTTTCGGGCTCCTTCCGGTAGCAAAAGCATTTGGTACCGGGCTCTGCATGATGGCAACCTTTGGCGAGGGAAGGTCTGCCTCTTTGCAGAGCTTTTCTACCATCAAGTGGAGCTCGGGGTATTCATCTCCTTCAATTACCCGTGCTCCGGTCGACCAAAGTACCAGCTTGTCCGAGAAAAAATACTGGAACAAACCCATACCAACCGCTAAAAGGATAATGACCCAGGTACCCACCCCTAATGCCAGAAGCACCGTCATGAACACGATATAGAGGAATAATAAAAGTAATCCCGTCAGCCAGACCCGTGCCGTAAGACCCCAGTCACGTTTCCATTCCATAGTTTGTACATCTTTGTACCTTACGCTTTTAAATCATTCGACAATTGCAATAATAAACGCGGATTGTCCTTGGAATACCTTGCGGGGAAATAATACGATGTGACTGCAGGGAATCAATAGGCAGGTTCCTGCATCAGATCCAATACCAAAACTATTTTTTTTCCAACATCGGACTGGTACTCATGGATGCAGTTGATCCCGAAGCGCTGACAGATGTGGCATACGGCATCTTCGAGCACATCCTGAACCGGGACCTGCGTGCCCAGAACAAATATCTCTATGCAATGGTTGAAGGCGGACTTGACTTCAGCAGGGATTTTACCTTAATTTTTGAGAAATTCCGGGAGGAATATCCCCAGCTTGCCGAAGCCATGCTGTTGCGTTTTTCCGATTCTGAAACAATATACACCATGCTCTGTAACGGAGAAGGCGTTACCCCTACAAAGACGACCCAGATGTACTGGATTGTGCTGGATGCCCCTGGCAGTGCGCCGGAAGCGATAGAAGACGAGGATGCCGGTAAATGGCTCATCTTTCAGGAGCCTGACCTGGTAGATGCTGCCTGGAAGAAGGTACGGGATGCAACGGTTGCCGGCCAACTCGGTATATCGGCAAAGGTCAGCACAGCAAAACCGAATCCCGATTCCCGCGATGACCGTAAAGTCATCTACGTATATACAAAAAACTGGGCTGATGAAACCGATGTTATGCGTGTTCGGGAGAAGCTTCGCGATCTCGGTTTTGTTGATCGAATCGGGTATAAACGCAACCTCGAAACGTTTGCCGGTGAATATGCCAAGAAAGGAAAACGCGTAACATATTATGCCGCATGAATTCACTGTTATCGACAGTCAGATTTTAAATCCAATTTTATCTCTTCAATGCAAATAAAAAAGAGGAAAAAGAATAAAAAAATAAAGATCAGGCTTTTCTTTCTTTATTCTTGGGGCGCAGGTTCTGATAGCCGCACTTGCGGCAGGTAGTTGCGCGGATTGCGTTGCGTGCATTACAATGCATGCATATCTTCACGTTGAGTAGCCGGGCCTCGGCTTCTGGGAACTTTGCCATTATGAAACACTCCTGTCTGCCCTTATAACAAAGCTGTAAGACATATTAACAATTTGCGTTATCTGCGGTTTTGACCCCGCTGTGCAATAAACCAGTCATGGAAGGAAGAGAGCGCCAGGGCACGGTGGGAGATCCTGCTCTTCTCTTCAATGGAGTACTCCGCGAGTGTCCTGTCACCGATCTCGAAGACTGGATCGTATCCGAATCCCTTGTTCCCCCGGGGACAGATGGCAATCATTCCTTCCAGCGTACCTGTGAAGACCTCAATGCCATCTTCATCAGCATAGGCAATGCCTGTGGTGAACCGGGCTTCGCGATCTGATATACCGTCCATCAGCTTAAGGATGCCGGCGTTTCCGATGGAGTTCAGGACGTATGCCGCATAGGGGCCGGGAAAACCCCCAAGAGCCTCGATGAAGAAGCCGGTGTCGTCAACGATGACCGGGGTGTTCAAATGGCTGTAGGCATACCGTACTTTTTCGCGCGCGATCTCTGCGATATCGTTGGAACGGTGTTCCGGGATCTCCAGAGTAACATGGTCAACATCAAGCGATCCGCTGAAGAATGCTGCTACTTCAGCAGCCTTGCCTGCATTAC
Source organism: uncultured Methanoregula sp. (assembly GCA_964503195.1). Classification (GTDB taxonomy): domain Archaea; phylum Halobacteriota; class Methanomicrobia; order Methanomicrobiales; family Methanospirillaceae; genus Methanoregula. The sequence continues at coordinate 9,808 of CAZCZK010000054.1, read as the reverse complement.
TGGTAACCATCGTGATCTTCATAGGTACCGCCCCCGCTGGCAAATTTCGTGTTCTCGTTGCAGTACGTCACCAGCCCCTTTGAAGGTCTCCTTATACCCTGCGATGAATGCAGGTTTTAAAAATGCCGCCAATTCTGGTGCTGTACTCTCCAGTGTCTGGAAAAAAACATGGATGTCAACACCCCGCTGTTCGATCTCGGGAGTCACCTGCGAAAGACCGAAATCGATCAGCACGCATCTCCCATCACTGGTGCGCAGGATCAGGTTGCTGGTCGTCAGATCGCCGTGTATGATCCCCGCGGTATGCAGCTTGCCGACCATACGCCCTGCTTCGTGTACCGTGGGTCCGGAAAGGTTTTGGGCGAGGAGAGTCCCTTCTATGTATTCCATCCTGATGGTATCTGTGGTAATATCGCTCATAACGGGTGTTGGCACCCCGGCTTTGCGGGCGGCAGCGATCATGCGGGCTTCTGCCCGCGTCCGTTCGGCAATCAGTCGCTTGTCGAGATCTGTTGCCCGGTATCGTTTTCTCACACGTCGTTTCTCTGCGTTAGTGCCGCTGATCGTGATCACAGCCTCTGCACCGCGCTTATTCAAGGTGTCGTGACCCGTAGGGAAACCCGGCTGCGGGATTGCTTCATGTTTCCAGGTAACTTCCACTTCATCGGAGCGGTAGGAGGGGTTAATCTGCGAGCTATCTGTCAGGAGCGAGGGGCCGCTCTCCAGCATCAGTTTTCCTGTATAGGCTATCATAGCGCCGTTATCACCGAGATATTTTTGTTCTGGAACAAAAAATCTGGCTCCACGATCCTCGCACATGCTTCGCAGCATCTCCTGGAGGCGCTGGTTTGCACCAACACCTCCAACAAGCAGGACCTCGTTTTTGCCGGTCAGCGACAACGCACGCTCGGTCACTTCCACGCACATGGCAAAGGCGGTCTCCTGAAGGCTGTAACAGACATCAGAAAGTGCAGCCCCGCTCTCTTTTGCTGCTGATACAAGGCCGGAAAATGCAAGATCCATCCCTTTGACGGTATAGGGCAATTCGATATACTGCCCCCCGGTTGCCAGGTTCTCGAGCCGGGGACCGCCGGGATGCGGGAGGTCTTTTGAACGGGCGAACTTATCCAGTGCGTTTCCTATCCCGATGTCGAGCGTTTCGCCAAAGATCCGGTACCTCCCATTCAGGTATCCGATGATCTGGGTATTTGCCCCGCTTGCGTACAGCACTATGGGATCCCGGCAGCCGGTTGCAAAGCATCCGATCTCCACATGAGCTATACAATGATTAACGCCAATGAGGGGAATTTCCAGTGCCAGAGAAAGAGAGCGTGCAGCTGTTGCAACTGTCCGCAGGCAGGGACCGAGTCCAGGACCTTGTGAGAAAGCGATTCCTTTGATCAGCTCCGGGTCTTTCAGAATTTCCCCGAGAAGGTCTTTCATCACTGAAGCATGGTGCTGGGCTGCTTCACGCGGGTGGATACCACCATGTGCGGGGGTGTATGGTCGTGAAACAAGGGCGACAAGATCGCGATCAAAAAGAGCAGCACTAAGGTTCCATGCTGTTCCCTCAATCCCGAGTATCTGCCCAAAAACAGGCATTGGATCTATTTTCTGAATTCAGTATACCCACACTTGCCACAGGTAGCCCGGTCCTTGTGGTCCGCCATCATAATGCCGGGTCCGCAGCGGGGGCAGTATTTCTTTGCAGTGGTCACTTTGGTGCCTTCTACCTTGAAGTAAGCACCCCTCTTAGGTCCTTTTACGGCTGCTTTCTTTGCTGCCATCGTTATGCGGCTCCTTCTTCCTTGGGTTTGGGCATTCCGCGCGCTGCCATATGTGGGCGTTCGGTTTTGTTTCTGCTCTCTTCATTGTCGTAGATGCGGGCGGAACCATTAATTTCAGTTTTACCAAAACTGCTGTGCAGGGTATCAAGGGTTATCTGCTGCTCTTTGATATTGAGCAAGGCGCAGAGTTTGCCAATGATCTGCATGCGGGAGGGGGTTGCTCCATCGTATTTGAGGGTAAACTGAACCTCTCTTCTGGATAAAAGTTCATTCCTTTTATCGCTGGTGATCTCAAAGTCCATCGATATCTTATACTTATAGGAAACCTGGTTATTTATAATATGACCCTCCCACTGAAGAAAATATCAGGACAGAAATGAGGTCGCTGGAGCGGCTAAGTCTTGTCTGTGTGGGAAAAATGAGCCAGGAACCGCTGTGCTGTATTCCGGGCTTCGCCATCAATGGTACGAAGCACAACCCCTTTGTGGGGCTGACCGTACAGGACAATCGCCCCGTCTTTTGCGGTTAGTACGAGAGGTATAACAGCGAGGTCTTCTTCACCGTCAACAATGATGGTAGACGGGGAATTTCTGACCGCATGCTCCAGCGCGCAGATCAACTCATCCGTGATTGTGCCTGGAGGATTTTTTACATGGATACATTCACCGTGGAATGCAATCATCCGGTTGCAAGGCGAGCGCATGGTATACCCGTCGATAACAGCAACAGACGGGATGATACCCACGTTCTGGAGATTATGGGTGACAACATCTCCGACGGTATAGACATCCTTCCCTTTAATAAGGGGAACAACCTCCTCAATAGACGGGTACAGTACTCCGAATGGTTCCTTGAAGAGCCTGCGGTGCTCTTCTGGTAGTATGAGCATCAGCGCGCCTTCAGGGCGTAACGACCGGGTAATTTGATGTTCATTCTTTTTGCTACTTCGGAGGTTTCCGGGTCAATAATAACGAGGTAACCCGACCAATCATCGCTCAGGTTGGACGTGCCGCAGATGACGCAGTTTTCACCCTCCACGACACGATGACAGTCACGGCAGACTTTTCCCTGTTTCTTCTTATTCGCCGGCGGCATGCTCCTTCCTCTTGATTTTTGTCTTTTCAGGTCCCCGTTCCTTTCCGGATCCGGCCACCGGGTCAGCTTTCTCTTTCTCCTTGGTCATCTCTTCTTCGAGCCAGAGGGCCGTTCCTAAACCGGCCTGCCTCATGGTAAGGCCTATTTTGCTGTCGCGCGGCTCCCGTTCATTCAGGGATAGTGTCACCACGCGAACGCGGACAACATCGCCCACGCCAATGAACCTCTTTGATTCCTGGCAGATGAGGCGGGCATTTTTCTCGTCATAGTTAATGTACTCATCCGATATCTGGCTCACATGAAGCATTGCGTCAATCGGGCCGAGACTGACAAACGCACCGAAACTGGTGGTTTCGACGACAATCCCTTCAATTACTTCCTGCAGGGCAAGCCGGAGTACCAATGCCTCAAATTTCACGTCATAATAGACGCCCCCATCACCCGGGACGAGTTCCCCATCCCCCACATCATGCACTTGTGTGACACATATAAAAATCCCGATTTCCTTGTCAATGCTGCCTTCAAGCTGCTCCTGCAGGACATCAAGGATTACCTTCTCAAGCTTCTCACCCAGCCGCTGGGGGGGGACCCGAACCTTATCCTCAAGCATCAGTTTGTGATACATATCCTTACCTCTGCAATAATTCCAGTTTCTTCTGTTTTCTCATCGATATGACCCCGATACCTCGTGTAAATAATTCATCCCGTAAACGCCGGTCGTTCGTTACAACCAGGCAACCATTCTGTGCTGCATATTCAACAACCTGTTCATCGACCGAGCCGGTTTTAAGATCACTGCCATCGGCAATAATGCACGTTCTGCCCAAACTCAAACCCAGTCGAGCCGCCGCACCGGCGTGGCCTCTTTGTTTGGATAACCCGTCCAGTTCGTCAATCACCATTTTTAACACAACTGGTTCAAATCCCCCGAGGATTGTCCGGAGTTCTTCAAACAGATCGATCTGGAACTGGGCGGGCATCATAAGTGCGTTCGTGTCCAGGAGAACTTTTATTCTCCCAGTACGCCCATCCCGATAAGGCGCCAGCGTGCTCCCACCTGCCGGCTGATTGCGATCCGCGATCCTATCTCTGCACATACGGGTCTTTTCAGTAGGATATCGACACTGTCTTTTTTCGTATTTTGAACGACACCCACTGTTACTGCGGTTCCCACTGAGAGCATCAATGGTTCAGAGTGCTTTAATGGTTCGATAACAAGTTCGCTCGTTGCTCCGACTACACGCTCCATCAGCGTAACCCTGCACCGGATTTTATCCCAGACCGGGGGCAACCTGCCCTCATGACCAAGAACCTGGCCGGCGAGGGCATCACTCTTTGTTAAGGCCGGGTCCAGTTTTGTTCCGACACCCAGTAATCCCCCGGGAGTTGCCTCGTCAACCTTTTTGGACCCGGCATTGATCGAGGTTATCGTCGTAATAATGGGAATCCATTTGATCCTGTTCTCAACCTGGGTCTGCCTGCCGGGGCGGACCTCAATCTTTTCGTCTGCGCGGAGAATGCCCCGGATAAGAGATCCCCCGACAACCCCGCCTTTTACGTCTTTCCAGTTGCAGCCAGGTTTATTTATATCAAACGATCGGGCGATTAACATCAATGGCTCTGCATCAGGATCGCGTTTCGGTTCAGGGATAGTCTGATCAAGAGCCTGGACGAGTGCCCCCATATTGATCACCTTCTGCGATGAAACCGGGATGATAGGTGCGTTTTCAGCGATTGTACCTTTGACAAACGCTTTAATCTCGAGATAGTTATCGATCGCTTCTTTCTGGCTGACTACATCGATTTTGCTCTGGACTATCACGATATTCTTGATTCCGACAAGTTCCAGTGCCATGAGGTGCTCTTTTGTCTGAGGCTGCGGGCATGTCTCGCTAGCAGCAATAACAAGCATCGCACCGTCCATCAGTGCCGAACCCGAAAGCATGGTAGCCATGAGGGTCTCGTGTCCCGGTGCGTCTACAAAAGAGATGGAGCGAAATGCCGTTCCTTTACCCCCACAAACCGGGCAGTCTGGATGTGTTGAGAAGGCCTCCGTTCCCGCACACTCCTCGCACCGGTAGAATGTTGCGTCCGCATATCCAAGACGGATAGAGATACCCCGCTTCACCTCTTCACTGTGCCGGTCTGTCCATGTCCCGGTGAGCGCGTTGACAAGTGTGGTCTTGCCATGGTCGACATGACCAACGACTCCAATATTGACACTGGGAACTGTCACATCATGCAAATGAAATCAAACCTCCTTACATCTTTATGAAATCAGAAACACCAACACCAAGATCCTGCATTAACATCTTTCTTGATTCATGCACCCGCACATCAAACGAGACATTGATCAGAAAGTCTTGATGGTTTGTTATCTACTAAGGACTCTCGATTATTATTAAAGTATCTTGCAGAACCACAGAATATCCAAAGACTTG
>CAZCZK010000054.1:0-4385 GCA_964503195.1 uncultured Methanoregula sp. | reverse complement strand
GTGGAAAAATGCAGAGGAATTCTTCCGGACACGGCAGTCCCGCTGGTGAGTTTGGTGGTGCATTTCCTGACAAGCATACTCCGAAAAAATCAACCGGGGATTGCCAATAACCCCCCCTTTTTTCAGCACCATCTCGACGGATGGGTCTCTGGATTTGCAGGGTTATTCGCTATTCTCAACCGATTATTATCCGGTGCTCGAAAAAGTGATGAATGGGTTCTCTCTCTGTGTTGAGCTTATCCCCCGCCTTCACAGCTCTGGTCGATGTTCTTTAAAGCATCCTGGAGTCCGCTACCTGAAGCAAATTCACGCTCACGGGCGATAACGTTCTTGGCATCTTCGACAATCGTTGCTACAGGTTTTTCCATCCCCGTCACAGGTATGAGTTGATCAATACGGTAAAGAAGGCCGGTACTGTCCAGCTCAGCAAAAGTTTCGCCTTGGATCCGTTCTATATGGAGGATTTTACCCGTTGTCCCAGTTTTCGGATAGCGGACTCTGGCCCCGAGAGATATCTCTTCCGCTGACATACTTGAGGTTGAGTGTCCTGTCAGGATATATTTTTTGGGGAGGTTGAAACCACTGATCCATGGATAATAGTCATCCGGAAAAAAAACGGGTGATTTTTACGGGACTGTCAATCCCTCCATTACTGCAGATTCGGGCACCTCATACTGTTTTCCGGTTCCCGAGATTGAATATTTTCCCGTCGTTTTCACGTCATAGGAATTTCCTGTTGTGGAATAGGGAACGATAAATTCTCCGTTAACACTGGCCTGCCGGTAGATAAATGATCTGCCGGTATTTGTTGCAACCGGGACTTCGATGATACCGTCACCTTTGATATGGGCCCCTTTCACATATTCAAAGATTTTTACATACCTGACATCCACAACAGATGTGGTACCAAAAACATTATTTGGGGATTCATGCACCAGGCGGTAATGGTGCAATGCAGGTACCATCTCAACCGGATGGATTATATCGGCGGTTGATTCCGGATTCATAACCTCTGCATGGTATCCTGACAAAGCGTTGAGGTTGTACTGGACAGCACGGATCTTTGCCTCTGTCGCATTGATCTTCTCAGCATTGATCACGACCGGGTATGCTACCTGTGTTACCGATGAATCCGCATATTCGATATAGTATGCCACGGATGGCATCCCCAATGCCCCATCGAAGTTATGGAGCCGGGAAATGGTTGTTAAATAATACTCCTGCTTATTCATCCGTGCCGTGTCATAGTTGTCAGGATTATTCTGACTCTGGACTAACAGGATCATCTGGTACGGGTCTGTAGACCGGGTTGCGTTGTCCCAAGTGGACATGGCCCAGAATTTTACGGTATCCATCTCGATGTCTGTAACAACATACCGGGTTCCGACACGGTCGAGAATTGCGTTTGCCTTCTCTTCATCAGTTGACATAAAGTATGCAGCAGCCCCGTCAGGACCTGCGACCCCCTGCTGGAACGGGTTGGCATTCGGTATGCGTTTGGCAATGTAGGTTATCAGGTGCCCGTAATCCCACCAGGACATAACCCCGTAAGAACCGGCAGGATATTTAAACGTCTCCTTGTTATAAATCGTGAAATAATTGACACCACTTTCCGGGGTATTATTGATCATCCAGTCCATGGATTCCCGCCAATCCGTGTTCATCTGGGTCGGGCTGGCTATCGCATTCGTATAACTATACGAGACCGAAGTGTAAGCAAAAAGCAGGGAAAGGCCGATGGCGATAACAACGACGCCAATCAGCGGAAAGTTTATGGTGGTGTGACGAGCCTCTTTTTTCTGGCTTTTTTTCTGCCTCTTTGCCTGTGCTCCGGTACCGGCGATATTGTCTTTTATTTCTCCCCCCTCTTTAGTGGGGGATACCCCCGACAGAAGATGTCGGATATCCGGCAATGCCTGTGATACAAGGAATGTGACACAGACTGCAGCGAGCAGAGCGACGTTTATCGCGAGATAATACTCGTATCTGACATGTTGCCATGTGGAAAAAAACATGACAATGGACCAGATAAGAACGAAAACCTGTTCAGGATGTTCTTTGTGGATATTTTTATAGATCATGACCAGAATCCCCCCGGCCATCAGGGGAAATCCGTAGTTAAAGGTCATCCATGCCAGATTGAGAGCCCAGCCCCGTGCTTCCTGGACCGTCTCAGTTACCGGTGCCTGGCCGAAGAATGAGAAGAGGTCATAGATAAGGAGGGTATACAACTGCGGGATTGCGAAATACAAAAATACCGCGAAAACGAGTCCGCACCCTGCAAGTGTTGCTGGATAATAATATTTTTCTTTATCCTTGAGGTAGTGCTGCAGCAGGTATAAAATGCCTGTACCGATAATCATCCCGAGATATGCTATTATATGTCCTATTGAATACGTGGAGAGATCAATCCCCGGATTCTTAAGGCCGAAGGCTATCAGCCCGATGATGGCAATGACAAAAATAGTTATATTGATAAGGAGGAGATATTCACTCGTCCGGTTGCGATATACGTCAATAATGAACTGGATGACCGTGAATATCCCGACTATCATAGCGAACAGGATCATTGTCGGCATTGTGAAGAGGCCGAGGAGGTATGCAACCCCGGCCAGACAGGATATCAGGAGAAGGGATTTATAGGAACCGGGATTTTTCAACTCGATTTTTGTCCCCTTCGATGAGAGAATTGCGTACATATAAAAAAGGCAGAAGAGTGTTGAGAAAAGGACTTCTGCTATGTGATGATCCATGTATCCATAGAGTGAGCGATAAAAGAACTGGCCGGTAATAATCGCAGTAAAACCGGATGCCAGGATACCGGTTTTCCAGTTCCCACAGGTTTTACCGACAAAGTACATGATTGCTACGGTTGCTGCAGCCATGAGTGGCGGTATTACCAGACCCACGCTGATGATCTCTGTACGTGTTGCTGCACCCGTGATAACACAGCAGATCGCAATAACCGTGGGAAACAGCGGGCCCCAGTAAATAGCTGTTCCGTTCGGGAATTGGGTCATCGCATCAAACCAGCCGTAATTCGGGAAATTTGCCAGGATCTGCTCAACCTGTCTTAAATTGTAGAGCGGGTCATCGCTTGCTACGAGCATCAGGACATCGGTATTTCCCATGGTGAGCATAGGAAGCAGGCGAAGCCAGAGTGCAAAGAGAGAAAATAATGCTATGAGGCCGACGATGATATAGACGCGTCGGTTTTTAAAATCCAGCGATATCATGAAACCAACCTTTTGTAATGAGTACGTTTCAGCTGAGACCATTAATAAATTTGGATAATCGCATCAGACGAGATTGCATAAAAGCGCCTCGAATTGTCGGGCTTTTTCTTTCCAGCTATAATTTTCAAGATTTATGGTGTACGTACACGGATTTTTCATGAGTGACTGTATCAGTGCTATATACTCTCCTTGTGTTCTGTACACGAGGAGATTCGGCCCGCCAATCCTGGCGACATCCGGTATCGGCCGCATGACAATGGGTTTTCCACATGCCGAATATTCGAAAAATTTATTCGGAAGGGCGATCTCCCCCCATTGAGGGGGAGAGAGGGGAATGGTACAGGCGTCCATGCCGGCGATATACCGCGGGAGTTCATGGTATGGTTTCGTTCCGGTGAACACAACATGGTCTGAAATACCCAGGTTCTCTGCAAGTATTTCAAGTTCGGTCTGGTAATCAGTAAAGAGAGATCCGCCGACAATCAGCAGCCTGGTGTTTCCACGATACCTGATGAGGTCCGGGAGTGCCCGGATCATGTCATCAATGGCATACCAGCGTTCCACACTTCCTGCGAATCCTATGACAAACTCATCAGGGCGGATACCTAGTTCAGCCCGGGTGTCACTACCGCTCATGGGTTTGAACAGATCAGTGTCCACGCCATTTGTAATCAAACCTGAAGTGAAGCCGTGTTTCCTGAGTTTTTCAACAAGCGACGGGGAAACGGTTGTTATGCGGTCACTTCTGGATAAATTCCGTTTCGTGATCTCCCATACACTTCTTCTGACAAGATCCTGCATGAACCGGTTCTTGAAATACGCAGCTGCAGAGTCCGGAAACCAGTCCTTGAGGTCGAAGACCACCGGGACATGATGGCGATGAGCAGCGTGGATCACTGCTGTACCTGCTAAAACATGGGCTGCGACAATCACATCAATTCCCTCATCACGGACCATTTTGTTAAAGATATGGAAGTGGTACGGAGCATTGAAGGTGTAGTGCAGAAGCGGGTTTTTCAGAGGGAACTGTGTGGCTTCTTCGACAATGAGCCGGGTGGGTCGTGCCTCCCCGCCACTCACATGGAAATGGGCGACATGCACTTCGTGACGTTTTGCCAGTTCCTCAAAGATATAATGGTGGCGTGAAGG
>CAZCZK010000053.1:1285-15032 GCA_964503195.1 uncultured Methanoregula sp. | reverse complement strand
GAACCCGGGTTAGAAGCTTGGGAAGCTCCTGTCCTACCGCTAGACTATTATCGCGTACAATATCCTTGTATTCTTCTATATTGGGTGATTTTCACATAAATATAGTTCTCCCGCACCGGGATCCCTGACAGACACGCACTATTCTTTATGTTCCTTGCTAGTCCCATATTTTTAAGCAGGGTTATATCATGTATGTACAGGAGAACTGGACCCCCCCGCTCCCGGGCCCGTGCCGGCATCTCGTCTTCCGGTGCCTGGGCACGAGCGGACGGGGGCCGCATCTTCGGGTCAAAGTACAGGAGAACCAATTCATGTCGTTACGAACCCTCTGTCTGAGTTTCCTCGTGGTCGCATGCCTGCTCATCCCGGGTCTTCCGGTCCTGGCGAGTAGTGACGACGGGTCTTCCGTGAAAGTGATCTACCAGACCGCGTTCTCTTCGGATCCGCTCTGGACGACCAACAGCCCGTCTTCCGACTACTGGGATCCTTCTGGAAGGTACCATTTTGCCATCGAACCCAGTACGGGCAATTACGCGTATACCACGATTGCGAATGTAAATGGGGACTTCACCTTCGAGTATGATCTCATCCTCGACCGTGTGGACAGCGATGCCACGTTTCGCTTTGGCCTGACCGGTTCCGAGATGGATTTCAACAAGGGTCCGAACGTCATGACCATGTTCTCGAACGGGAAACATGATCAGATCATGTGGCTGCATCTTGTCACGACGGGGAGCAAGCAGATGGAAGTGAACAGCAAGAACGATGACACCCTGTCAAGCGATTCATACGCGTATAAAGGCCCCACGGTCCGGTATGAACTGAACAAGACCTACCATGTGAAGGTTGATTATCACGAAGATTCATCAACCCTGACCATGCGGGTCAGTGACAAAGCGAGCGGAAAAGAGATCTGGGGCTATTTCTTAAAATCGGCGGAGAGAATCCGCGGAATGAACCGCATTTACCTTGGATCCCGCGGTGACTACGGGACGATGTTTGTCTATGCCACCGGGTACATCGATAATGTGCGACTTACACAACCCGGGCCCGTCACCACACCCAAACAGACTTTCGGATCGCTGACAACGCCTACTCCCGAGATCACGACCAAGAAAACCATTGCTCTGCCTACACCCCTGCCAACACCCCTGCCAACGGGGACCCCCCAGTCTCCTACGGGAGAACTCATTGCAGTCTTTGCGCTGGGCATTCTCGGCACCTTTGGCTCTCTCCGTGGTAAGAAAAAATCCTGACACTGTTTTTTTTGTCGTACTTTTCCATCACATAAAAAACCGGCTTCCCTCATGTTCCCGCTGGACACGACCGGGGAATGGTTGGGCTCTCGCCTTTTTGTACTCGTCTGAGATTTGCAGAACCCGTGTATCAGTCACTGCCTCGGCATGGTTCCTGCGGGGATTCAAAAAAAAAAGTATTGGCTTGGATGTATGATTGCAGGGAGGATTGCAACTCCCTGCACTCTGGAGTGAGATCAGGTCCGGAGCATTTTCGGTGCAGGATTGTTGTACCAGTTCCGGGCCGCATGTTGCTTTTGTTCACGTCCCTGTGTGAGGAAATACCTTGCTGTGCGTTGAGTGGTCATCGTTCATACGGTGCGTGGCTCTCTTTCAAAGGATGCACGGGTGGCAGGGACTGGTGGCGTCATGGCGGGCTGCCATGATTGGTATCCCCATAGACCGGCGGCGGATGTCCTGCGGGGTTTTCCCGGACGGGCGGTGAGTATGGGGTCACCGCGGCATCGGGGGGGATATGGTACTCCCGCACCCAACCGTGCAGGAGCTGTCGCACCTGGGAGCACCGGAAGGTGTGATGAGCAGGCCTGCCGAGAGCACGACCAGGGCGATCCCTATCATGGTTTTTCCCAAATCCATCCTGGTATTCGTCCTTTGAAGGAAATTTGCGTGGGTCGGTGACACGCCGAAACGTACTCGTGTATCACCTGATACTAAACACTCGCCGGTAAGCAGATAAATTGGTCAAATCACTGGTGTTGCAGGATATAACCCCCGGGTTACAGGCTGGAACTGCCGGGATGTATACAGGGAGAGAATTTAAACCGTCACGACATTATTTTCTGCTGCCCAAACAATTATGATACACATCTTGCATATTCTGGTGGTGAACAATGGATCCTGCAGATAAATCCCCTACTATCATCGTTCACGAAGAGTCAGACTCCCTTGAAGAGCTCTCGGATTATCTCGATGTTCTCTCAAGCAGTGCCCGGCTCAGAATCTTAAAATTCCTCGAGAAGAAGCCCCGCGATGCCCGCTCAATATCACGAGAGATCGAGACCAGCTATGAGAATACCAAGAAACATCTCGACAAGCTTCTGAGTATCGGCGTCATTAAAAAAGAGGCCGGCCTTGGCGCCCCGACGTCAAAAGGGATCCACCCGGTCTGGGAATACTCGCTTGTGCCCGGTGGACTGGAGGCCATCATCCGCAACCTCGGCATCTTTTCCAATACAAAGGTCCAGGTGATGGGAAGCGAGATCTCGCGGCGGCTTGATCAGGTTAAAAGCACGCTGAACCACGAAGTCCTCGGGGATGTTCCGGCAGTCATTGTCCTCGGTGGTTCAGATGATGCCCGGGTGTTCCTGCTCAAGAAAGACACGGTCAGTATCGGCAGGAGCGACCCGGAAAAACGCACCGCCTACCGTCCCGGGGAGGATATTGTCCTTCCCGAGAGTTACTCGGCCGTTACCCGCGTGTCCCGGCCTCATGGCCGGATTGTCAGGGAGAAGGATGGATGGTTTATTGAGGATTGCGGGAGTACCGGGGGGACCCAGCTGAACACCAAACGCCTTGAAAAGAACGTGCGGACCCTTCTCCACGACGGCGATCTCATCGAGCTTGCCAAAGGTGTTTCCGGAGTGCGTTTTCTGGTGATCCTCCCCAAGGATCACTGAGATATATTCTAGTCTCCGGACAGCGAACCTATTTTTTAAGAAAGGATGGGTCTTTTGCCGTACCAGAAAGAATAGCCGCATGAAACCGAAATCCCGTTTTATCAAGATGCTGACGCTCGCCGTTCTGTTCCTTTTGAGCGTAAGCGCTGCTCCGGTGACAGCAACCGAACACACCGTGGCCCCGTCTGAAGCTGAATTTTTTACTCTCCAGGACGCTATAGACTGGGCATCCAGCGGGGACACCATTCTTGTACAGAGCGGAACCTATTCTGAAACGCCCATCCTGAACAAAAAAATCATCCTCCGGGGCGTTGATACTGGCGGCGGCCTCCCGGTTATCGATGCAGGCGGGAGGGGTAACGGGATTGATATCCGGGTGGACGGTTGTACCGTAGAGAACTTCGTCATCCAGAACGGGTCGTTCTTCACCGGTATCCACGCTGCATCCAGTAATAATACCCTGCAAAAGAACACCATCCGCAGCTTTGGTCAGGGGATCTACCTCCTCTCGTCGCAGCGAAATACGATTGCCGGTAACACTATCCTGGAAAATGCCCGGGTCGGATTGGTGCTCGAGGCATCGAATTCCAATGAGATCGACAATAACCTTGTCACAAAAAATACCATTGGGCTCACGCTTGATGAGTATTCGCTCTCGAACAGTATCTACCGCAACAATTTTATCAACAACCAGAACGTTGTCTCGAAGAGCGCCACCTCCCAGTGGAGTTCGTCCGATACCTTTGCCTATACTTATCTTGGCCAGAAGAAGCAGAGCCGTATGGGCAACTACTGGAGCGATTACCGGGGGAAGGACCGGAACGCTGACGGGATCGGGGATACTTTCTACACCATTATCCTCGGTGGCAATCCCAAGGCCATCCTAGAATCCAACCAGAATATTTATGATGAAGCCCCCCTCATGGACCCGACAGAATATTACACCGGCATCTCTGTTGTCCCGTATCCTGTCGTTTCAGTGACCATGGTGGCAACGGGACCAGCCGGTGCCCTTTCCCCAACAAAGAATCCGGTTGTCACCCAAACGCCCTCTCCGCAAGAGAGCGTTGCCCCTGAAAGAGGAACCGTCCTTGACCTCCTCTCGGGTTCCCCGCTCCTGCTTCCTGCCGTCCTCCTGGTAGTCGCGGTCTTTGCAGGCCTTCTGGTGATGCGGTGGAGGAAAAGGGAGGACAGAGGTACCCCGCCCGGCGGGGTCGTTCTTTCGGAACCGGATAAGCCGGAAGGCTCCAATGAAATAAGCCAACCAGTCGGGATAGCCGGGGAACCTGCCGGAGACCGCACTCAGCTCCCGGTACCCCTTGCCCGGCTGCTCCACGAACGGCTGAGGACTGCCATATCCGGCCTTACTTCGGGTACAACCCGGGTAGCCCGGGCAGGTGCTGCGGTAACCCTGCCGCTCACCACGAAGATGGCCGAGGTTTTAAAGACGGTGGTAGCTGACCGTTCGCGGTCCCCATCCTCCTCAACAAAACCCCTTCCCCGTACATACCGGCCGGAGAACCTGGAACCCCCGCCCATCACACCTGCACCCGAACAGAAGAACTATTTCCCCCGTGAACTTGAGAGCAAGTATACCGATATTACCTATGTTGGCCGGGGCGGTATTGCCTGGGTTTTTTCCGCACGGCGCAAGTCAGACGGCGTGCTGATAGCCGTCAAGATCCCCATCAGCTTTGATGAAACAACGGGGAAGTGTTTCCTGAACGAGATAGCGGCATGGGAGACCCTGAGGCACAAGAACATCGTGGAAGTCACCGCGGTCAATATCCTCCCGGTCCCCTACGTGGAGATGGAGTTCGTGCCGGGTTCCCTTGAAGCAGTGGAAAAGCCCATGCCCGTCTGGAAGGCAGTCCATATTGTCAATGGCATCACGGCCGGCCTCCAGTACGCCCATGAACACGGATTCATCCACCGGGACATCAAGCCCCATAATATCCTCTTAACCGATGATGTGGTGCCCAAGATCACAGACTGGGGTATGAGCAAAGTGCTGGCAGCTGACATAAAAAAATCCAGCATTGCAGGGTTCTCCCTCTCCTATGCAGCCCCTGAACAGGTCTCACCTTCGGAGTTTGGCAGGACCGGTGAACGCACGGACCTCTACCAACTGGGGGTCGTCTTTTACGAGCTGGTGACCGGTTCGCTCCCGTTCGGTGGCGAGAGTATTGTTGAGGTCGGGAATGCAATCCTGCGGGAAGCCCCGATTGCACCCTCAGAATATAATCCCGATGCAGAGCCGGTCCAGAAGATAATCCTGAAATGTCTTGAAAAAGACCCGGCCCGCCGTTACCAGTCTGCCGCTGAGATGAGGGACGCCCTTGCAGGGTATCTCGATGAGGATGACGGGTGAGGGCCGGCACGGGTGCCGTGTTGAGGGAGTAAGGTATGAGGAGGTTATGATAATGGCGGAAAAAACAAAAACATATGAACCTGCCACCTGTTGCCACTGCGAAGGGATGGGTTGCACCTACTGCAACGGTACTGGGAGCGTGCTTGTTCTGGCCCCACGGAAAAAATGCCCCGACTGCGACGGGGACGGGTGTTTCTATTGCGGGTTCACCGGCTGGTACCGCCCGAAAGGGAAGTATGACTAAGGCGTACGTCGTTGACATCCTCTCTTTCGTTCTCGTTTGTTGAGGAACGGTGAGAGGGTGATCCCCTCGCTCTCCATCGTGGGAAGCTGTCTCCTGGGAGTATATCCTGATACCCGAGGAGTTTTTTGACCTTGCATGGGACAGATGTTGCACCATGGAGATGCCCGGTGTCGGGGGCATGCCGGTATTCCCTGACGAGCAGCAGAACGGGTAAGTGGGTTTACCCAAGCGCCAGTGTCAAAAAAGTGCTACCCGAACCGCTGATCCACCCGGCGCGGGATAACACATTCCTCAAACCTCTTGGCAAAGTACCGGTCGGTCATGCCGGCAATATAATCCCGGACCACTTCTGCCGGGGTTGCAGAATCCAGGTAATCCCTGCTGATCCAGCCGTTATTGATGAAATCCGTGTAGATCTTCGCGGACGGATCTTCCGTATCCAGCGCGCTGAGGCAGGAGGCAAACAGGGTTGCGTACATCCACTCGATCTTATGCTGCTCCGTTGTAAGTTTTTCATTCTCATAGATATTGCTGCGGGAGAACCGCCGCAATGCAATGAGGGCATTCTCGGTCTCTTCGCTGTAGGAGATAGAGGTATCATCTTCAGTATCGCTGTTCTCCAGCAGGTCGTAAATGAGCGTGTTGATGATCTCGCTGTTCGTACTACCAAGAATGATTGTCGCCTCCTCCGGCAGAGGGGTGCCCTCATCGATCAGGCCCACTTCCCGGGCATCCTGCAGGTCGCGCCCGATGTACGCGATGGTATCGGCAAACTTGACGACACAGCCTTCAGGGGTTGCGGGTTTCAGGGAGCGGACGCCATCGGTTGCGTCCTGGACTTTCTTATCAAACGCTGCCCAGCCGGGGCAGGGCTCCGGGCTGACCCGGACATCGTCAGCCTCACCATTATGGCAGAGGATGCCGTCCAGAACCTGCAGGGTAAGGTCGCAGTCCTCAATACGGTCAAGAAACTGCACACTCTGGACATTATGACAAAATTTCCCGATACCGTACTGTTCACAGAGCCGGGAGAGGCAGCTCTCGCCGAAATGCCCATAGGGAATATGGCCGATATCATGACCGAGAGCGATCGCCTCGATGAGGTCCTCGTTGAGCCGGAGGGACCTCCCGATAGTCCGGGCGATCCTCGAGACCAGCTGGACATGGATGACCCGGTGGGTGATATGGTCGTTCTCGATCAGGTAGAAAACCTGGGTCTTATCGATATACCGGGAATAGGCGCGGGTATGGATGATCCGGTCCGCGTCCCTTGAATACGGTGTGCGGATATCTTCCTTGACCCGGTTGTGCCTGCGTACCGCATCAGCACTGATCGTGGCGTGAGGGGACAATAATGCTTCCTGCCTGCCGATCAGGGACCGGATTTTGGAGAACCTGCCGGGTTCAAGCACCCTTTTATGATCCTGCACCGGTATCATGCAAAAAGACATCCTCCCTCTGATCGTATAATCCTGCTGTAGCGCCGGTATGCTGCAGGAAAACTCATCCTTCGTCCCGTCCCCGGTGATAACATCCCCGCAGAACGGAAGATGGCTCTGACCGGTCCTTTGTTGGTCATCACTGTTGATCAGGGAGGAGAGCGGATTTGCAGAACTTTAAAATTAACGGGGGCTCCCCTCGCATTGAGGTGTGTAGCGGGGAACGTATCACTCTTTTTTTGCCTGTTGCAGCACCGTATGGGGTGACACCCTCGATGCAACGGCCTCCGTTTCCCCGTACTGGAGAATATGGCCATGCATGGAGGAAAGGAGTGCCGTCTTCAGGGAACCCCCGGGGATCTTGAGGAAATCATCGAGACCATAAACCCTGAAGATATAGCGGTGCATCTCGTCAGCCTGCGGGCAGGGCCCGCTGTAGCCCTTCACACCCGCATCATTGGTTCCCTGCAGCGCGGTGATCGGATCTGTTATCTTCCCGCCAGGAGGTATCCCGGCAGGGATTGTCTTCAGGGCCGGCAGATCCCAGATCAGCCATGTACAATAGGAAAGGAATCCCCGCATGGACGGGTTGAAAACCATGACAGCGAGCGAACTGGCGTCGAGTCCTTCGATGGTGATTTGAGGTGAAATATTCTTGCCCTGGCATGTATGCGCCGGGGGAAACTCCGTGAAGTTTAAACTGACCCTGAGTTTTTCCATCATGATCACCTGATAATGGAGGAATAATGTGCCAGATACTTAAATAAATAGTGCATGGCAGGATATACTCTGATCTTACCGCGAACAGATGGCAACGGTCGTGCCGAACTGGAGCACGTGACCCCTCATGGCAGCGACAAGGGCATGCTTATCCGAACCTGCCGGCAGATCGAGCATGGTATCGAGCCCGTACACCTTGAACAGGTACCGGATCATGGATCCCGGTGGAGGACAGGGTCCGGTATACCCGATTGTCCCGTAGTCGGTTATTCCCTGCACAGAGGTAACGGGTTTCGCGGTGATACCCTCTCCCGGGATACCGGCCGGAATGACTTCCCACGGCGGAAGGTTCCAGCAGATCCACGGGGTGAACGAACAGCAGTTTTTCTCGAACGGGTTAACGACCATGACAGCAACCGATGCGGCCAAAAGGCCCTTCAGCCGGATGGCTGGCGAGAGATTTTCCCCGTCGCAGGTATGGGCTGGTGGAAACTCCAGAAAGTCCACCGAAACGATAAGCTTCTCCATAATACCATCCATGGGACGCAAGACCGATAAAAAAATACCTCAGAGGGACGTCCCTCCTTGTGTACCGGATGCGGGAGCAACGAGCCCCTCATTCCCCGTCTCCCGCACCCGTTGTACCGATCACCGCATCTTTATTGTCTCCTGAGCCTATGTTATAGGAGTACATACCGGCATTTTCATTTTGAGGGATAACACATGGTAAAAAAAGATCCAAAAAAGCAACCGGCAGAGGAGGAATGCGAGCAGGAGTGCTCCAGCTGCAAAACGGCCGCCACCTGTTCGTCGGCAAAGAAGGGGCAGGCCGGCGGCCTGCCACCAAAGGCAGCGATTGATGTGAAGCATGTGATCATGGTTCTCTCCGGGAAAGGCGGGGTGGGGAAATCAACGGTCTCCGTCAACCTTTCCTATGCACTGTCATCGCATGGTAAGAAGGTCGGTCTCCTTGACCTGGATATGCACGGTCCCAATGTTCCCAAGATGCTGGGGCTCGAGGACCACAAGCTTGCGGTGATGGGAGATCACATCGAACCCGTCCATGTCACCGGCATGCTCTCCGTTATCTCCATGGCATTCCTTCTGCCCGATACGAGCACGCCGATCATCTGGCGCGGGCCGATGAAGATGGCGGCAATCCAGCAGTTCCTCGCTGAAGTCAACTGGGGTCAGCTCGATTATCTTGTCGTGGACCTCCCGCCCGGAACCGGTGATGAGGCACTCACGATCGCCCAGCTCGCCCCCAATGTCCGCGGTGCGGTCATCGTGACCACCCCCCAGGATGTTGCAACCCTTGATGCAAGGAAGTCGGCAAAGTTTGTCGATAAGCTTGGTCTGCCGGTCATCGGGGTCATCGAGAACATGAGCGGCATGCTCTGCCCCCATTGCGGGGAAGAGATCGACCTCTTTGGAAAGGGTGGCGGCAAAAAGCTTGCTGAGGAACTCGGGGTCCCGTTCCTCGGGTCCATTCCCCTCGATATCGAGATGCGCAAGGCAGGCGACGAGGGCCGCCCGTTCATTATCCGACGTGGCGACAGCCCGACATGGAAGGCCGTGGACAAGGTCATGGAAGAGCTCATCAGGGTCACCGAGGGATGACCATGGACTATGCGCGGATTCTCACCGGCAGGGAAAAACCCTTTCCTGTATACAAGGATGTCATCGCAGCACTCGAGAGCCCGCAAGATTTTCCTGACCTGCTTGAACCGATCTACCGGGATGCCATGACACTCGATGATGAAACGCTTGACCACTTCCGGTTCTCCCTGCTGCGCCTCCAGCTCTATGCAGATATCCACCGGAACGAGGACCTCGAAAAGGCTATGCACATCAGGTATGTGGCACAGGTTCTCGAGAAAGTGGTCTTCGGGTCGCTCATTATGGAACCAGCGGAACCGTCCGGTGAATAGTCTTTCCCGTTTCCACAACCCTTTTATCGGGGAAGATTGCGGGAAATGATACGCTTATCAGCACACCCGATCAATACTAGGAAAACCCCCCAATACTACAACCGACTTACGCTTCAAGGATGAAAATATCCCACAACACGACAATACCGGAGCAATAATGACATCACGCATGCAGTCCCCGCACACGACCTGTCCGGGGTGCCAGGAAGAGGTTTTTCTCGACGAGCTGGTCGGAGGCAAATGCCCGCTCTGCGGCTGCTCGCTCGAGGAGTTCGACGAGACGTTCGGGGAATATGAAGGGATCCTCGACCGCTCAGACCTCTCGTGGCTGATCTTCAATTACTTTGTGTTCAAGAAGTTCGTCGACCTCGGAGTACCCCCTCACCAGATCATGGAGTTCGTGGCTGCCTACGAGCAGAACGCCGAAAATCCCCCTGAGGAGTGGACGAAGACCGCGTTTACACTCGAGATTCCGATGCAATGGCACGACCGCATCCGGCCCAAACGCTGCACGAAGTGCGAAAAGTGGTTCCTTACCGGAGGCAGGAAACAGATCTCCGGTGATATGCGCCGGACAGCACTTGCGGTAGAGTACGTGTGCGACCGGTGCTGAATCTGTATTTTTATAAAAACCCTTAAATCACAAAAAAGTTCCGTCTGTGAATGAAATTGTTGGAATGCCGGGTTCTTAGAACCAGACTCTTTAAATCAACCGCTTTCCATTCCCTGAAGTCCCATCGAATCCCTCTCCTGCTCTCTCTTAAGCATCTTTGGAGCCCGGTGCTGACATGCTCTCTGAAATCCGGTTCCTCCTGGTACTCGTCACGACATGGGCTATCGATATCCCGGTACTCATGGAACCCATCCGCTTTGTGTTCCGGGACAAGACCCTGCCTTTTGCAAAGATCATCGGCACCGGGGCGCTCTGCACCGTACTCACCCTTCCTTATCTCTGGTTCATCCTGCCTCCGTACGTGGATGAGGCCTATTACCTGCTGATCGGGGAGACCACTGGTGTTCCTTGTTAAAGCATTCATCCTCAACCACCTGCTCGGGCTGAAGCTGACGGTTGCCGTGGTCTGCTCGTTTGTGATGAACCTGGCATCGTTCCTGTTTGGCCAGGTTCTGCTCTGAACAGCGTCGTACCAGCATGGTCTCGCACCAGATATCCTGCCGGATCCAACCACGAATCGTTTTGTACCCTTGTGACCCCCCATGCCCTGATCCGGGTGTCGGGGATTATCACTGTCGTAATAAGGTAAAAAAACCCTTGAAAAACCTGAGGGGGAGGGGGGGGTCGGGCGGGTACATTTGATCCGGGCCGGCGCTTCCCGTTCCCGATAAACCAAATTTTTACGGTGACAAGTTGCGATTCCTCATGGTCTGGTTTAAGACCGGAAGTAACCGCCCGACCCCCCTCTCTGCCCGGTAACTGCACGAGAAGTATCGAAAAAGGGTATCCCCTTCAGTGCTCGTAGGTAATTTCCAGCAGCTCACCGGTCCGGGCATCAACCCACCCGATACCAGGTGATAACTTCGGGTCTGCCCGGATAGTCTCGTCATCGAAGATTATCTTCCATACCAGCGGTATGGTTGCCGGATTATGACGGTCTTTCCAGTACACGTCGGCGGAGATGATGCGGAGCGTGGAGATAGAGGAGGGGTAGAGGGACTTCGCCCTGGCCTGGACCGTGTAGGTGGCATCGTACTTTGGCACTACCGCTTCTGAGGCTACCATGAACGCGGTATCCGGCGTTTCCCAGCGCTGAACCCACTCCGTGATCTCGCCGCTGACTGCATCCACGGAAACGATGAAGCCGTCGGCATCACAGGGGTGGTCCTGTATGATGCGGTTGTAGAGGAACCGGTAACTCCCGGCAACGGCGCTGCCCGGGGTGGCCAGGGCGATGTATCGGCCGTCGCTCATGTTGATCGAGAGGATACCGTTGTTCCGGCTGTTGATCGTACTATCGGCTATCTGGCGTGCATTTCCCCATGTCAGTATTGGGTTCTGCGGTTGCGGGAAGGTTGGGGAATGCTGAAATGGCGGTGATTTCTGCCCGAGCTTCCGTGACCTTCGGGCTGGTATTTTCTGTCGGTGTGACATAGGTACCCGCACGGGCGGTCAGGACCGGTTCCGGTGTGCCCGTTGAGGCAACCGTTGTGCCAGTTGTCGTCATTGTGGTCGTGCGGATCGCAGGAACGGCAGTCACGACCGTGGTGGCAGTTGGCAGGGGAGTCGTCATTGGGGCGGCAGTTGTCTGCCGGGTTGTCATGGCTGGTGCCAGTGACGGCAGGGGTGCTCCTGCAGGGCTGGTTCTCCGAACAGGCATTGAAATGACGGTTTTGTATGTTTTTTACCATGCAAGGCAGCGCTGACATTCAGATCAGTGAAGTATTTTTTGTGCACTGCAAGGCGTCACTGCCTTGCATATGATTATTATTTTACACAGTGAGGAGTTACTTATCATTCCGTCTGGGATGAGAAAAAATGGCGCGGACCGTCGGTACTAAGTTGAAGTACTATCGGTGTCTTTAAAAAATTATCATAGATACAAAAATATATGATGCTTGGCTCCAGTGCCTCGCAAATACTTATACCGTTCTCACGATCAGTCCTAATTATCCACCATCCTTATCGGGATGGTGTCGATGGCAAGGGGATTTGTTCGGTCCAGGGTATGGGGGATGCGACCGGGATTCCCGGACCATCCAGAGACTGGAGAAAAAATGCAAGAAAATAATTGTTGTCTTTTTTGGGCTGAAAACAGTCCTGTGTTTATTAGAAAAACCTGTCATTTTTGCCGGCCAGGAGGGCTGCGTGCGGACAGGTATACGAGGAGATTGTTGAAATGAAAAAGTTGTTGTTTATATGTAGTCTGGTCCTGGGGCTTATGCTCCTGGCGGGACCGGCGATGGGTGTGGATATGGCTTGTCCTGCGACAAGTTATCCATGTACTGCAGGGGAATTTACATCACTCGTTACTAACGTTGATACCCATGGTGCCTATTGTGTTCCTGGTCAACCCATGGATGTCACCATGACGGTTAGTTTGACCCAAACCTCCCAGGATAGGTATGATATTACCAATTGGATATCAAATGATGGCCTGCCAGTCCAAGGAGCTGCAGGAAGAACCTGTACGGCAGTTACCGGCCTAATGCCACCGTTCGTGAATGTGGATCAGGATGAATGTGGTGATAGCAGTGTAGAAAATACGCCACTTAACTGGATCTTCGATACGACGATTACGTGTAATGTCGTAGACAATAATCTGATTGTACCTTCGTGCGTAGCTTGGGATACGAATGATAAATATGTGTGTGATTCAGATCTACCCCCGTTTGCAGGGACTCCGGCGAAGTGCGATTGTCAATTATTGGAAGTATCAACATCGTTGAATCCGTGCCTTGTGCCGAATGTCTGTGACGACGGTATCGCATGTACGACAGACTCCTGCACACCGGTGGCAGGCGCAGCTCAGTGTACCCACGCGCCGGTCAACTTGGTTTGTGATGACGGTCTGTATTGTGACGGAGCCGAGACCTGTGACCCGATAAACGGGTGCCAGGCCGGTACGGCTCCAGTCTGTGACGATGGTCTGTATTGTAACGGAGCCGAGGTCTGCGACGAGGCAGCTGACGGGTGCACGAACCCTGCCGACATCGTCTGTTCCGACAACAATGTCTGTAACGGTGTTGAGGAATGTGACGAATCTGCAGACGGGTGTACGAACCCGGCGGATTTGGTCTGTGATGACGGGAATGTCTGTACGGACGATAGTTGTGACGCAGCAACTGGCTGTGTCTACACGAACGACGACACCAACACTTGTGCTGACGCAGATCTGTGTGACGGTACAGAGACGTGTTCAGCCGGAAGTTGCATCGACGGAACACCGTTAGTCTGTGACGACGGCAATGTCTGTGACGGTCTGGAGACCTGTGACGCCGTTCTCGGCTGTGAAGAAGGTACCCCGTTAGTCTGTGACGACGGCAACGTGTGTGACGGTCAGGAGACCTGTGACGCCGTTCTCGGCTGCGAAGAAGGTACACCGTTAGTCTGTGACGACGGCAACGTGTGTGACGGTCAGGAGACCTGTGACGCCG